>NZ_SEIP01000001.1:0-376889 GCF_004146205.1 Yimella sp. RIT 621 | reverse complement strand
TCAAAGCTTTGCGAGACTTGTCGAATGCGGATGAGCGAGTTCTGGCAACTGGTCGAGGAGGAGTTCGGCGACGGTTACGGTCGCGTCCTGGTCGACTCGCATGTGCTCGGCGAACTCGGCTACCGCACCGGCGCGGACGCGCTCGCCGACGGTGCGCACCCCAAACATGTCTGGCGGGCGCTGTGCATCGAGATGGACGTGCCGAAGGAGCGCTGGCTCGGCCGCGACAAACCGATCCGTGAGGGTGGCCGCGCCGACTGAGTGGACTGCTTCGTCCGCAGCCGGCCGCGCGACACGCGGGAATCATCTTCGTACGCGTGTTCGACCTCGTGGCGTAGGGTTGTGCACAGGTGCCGAGCCAAGGTCACTTCGTCCACAGGCGTGCGGATGGGAGCGGTGGTTGTCGGTGGTGGCACCTAGCGTCTGACCTCATCCGAACACACACGCAGGTTCCGGACGGTCGCCGGTAGGCGCGTTCACCACGAGATTCAATGAGGAGCACCGCTCATGGCAGCAGCAACAGGCACCCGGCTCGACCCCACCGACAACTCGCACAAGATCAAGTCGCTCGACGCCGTCATGGCCCAGATCGAGAAGGCCCACGGCAAGGGCTCGGTCATGCGCCTCGGCGACGACATCCGTCCGCCGATCGAGGTCATCCCGACCGGTTCGATCGCACTCGATGTCGCGCTCGGCATCGGCGGTCTGCCCCGCGGTCGCGTGGTGGAGGTCTACGGCCCGGAGTCCTCCGGTAAGACGACGGTCGCGCTGCACGCGGTGGCGAACGCGCAGAAGAACGGCGGTATCGCCGCCTTCATCGACGCCGAGCACGCGCTCGACCCCGAGTACGCCAAGAAGCTCGGCGTCGACATCGACTCGCTCCTGGTCAGCCAGCCCGACACCGGTGAGCAGGCGCTTGAGATCGCCGACATGCTGATCCGCTCCGGTTCGCTCGACATCATCGTCATCGACTCCGTCGCGGCGCTCGTGCCGCGCGCCGAGATCGAGGGCGAGATGGGCGACAGCCACGTGGGTCTGCAGGCCCGCCTGATGAGCCAAGCGCTGCGCAAGATCACCGGTGCCCTCAACAACACCGGCACCACCGCGATCTTCATCAACCAGTTGCGCGAGAAGATCGGCGTCATGTTCGGCTCGCCCGAGACCACCACGGGTGGAAAGGCGCTGAAGTTCTACGCGTCCGTTCGCCTCGACGTGCGTCGCATCGAGACCCTGAAGGACGGCACGGACGCAGTCGGTAACCGCACGCGCGTCAAGGTCGTCAAGAACAAGGTGTCGCCGCCGTTCAAGCAGGCCGAGTTCGACATCCTCTACGGCCAGGGCATTTCCCGAGAGGGTGGGCTGATCGACATGGGTGTCGAGCAGGGCTTCGTCCGCAAGGCCGGCGCCTGGTACACCTACGACGGTGACCAATTGGGGCAGGGCAAGGAGAACGCTCGCAACTTCCTCAAGGACAACCCCGACATGACCGACGAGTTGGAGCGCAAGATCAAGGAGAAGCTCGGCGTCGGTCCGAGGACCGAGGAAGAAGCCGAGTCGGTTGCCGAGCCGGTCGACCTGACCGCCGGCACCGGTAAGCCCGGCAAACCGGTGCTCAAGGACGTCTCGGTCGACTTCTGATCGGTTCGATGAATCCTTTCGACCGACAGTCGAGTCCGCCGGATTTCGTTGATCCGGCGGACTCGGCCGCATCGGTACCCGTCGATGAAACTCCTCGGGGTGAAACGTCGCCCGACGACACCGAATCGCCTGCACGCGGTCCGCGGCAACGACGAAGAGGCGGACATCGCCGGCGCGGTGCCGGCGGCGACCAGGAGCGCCGACGACAGGCGCCCGCTCCCGAACAAGACCCGGACGCCAACCCGTACGACGTCGCGAAGACGATCGTGCTGCGTCAGCTCACGATGGCCCCGCGCAGCCGGAAACAGTTGGCCGACAAGCTTGCTCAGCGCGGGTGCGACGAAGACATCGCGAACGCGGTCCTCGACCGGATGACCGAGGTAGGGCTGATCGACGACGAAGCCTACGCCCGGATGCTGGTGCGTTCGCAACAGGCCGGCCGTGGCCTCGCCAAACGTGCGCTCGCCCAGGAACTGCGCAAGAAGGGCGTGGATGACGAGATCACCCGAGCCACGTTGGACGAGGTCGATCCCGAGGAGGAGAAGGAGCGCGCCCGCGCGCTCGTCGCCAAGAAGATGCGTTCGATGCACGGGCTGGAAGCCACCGTGCAGACCAGACGGTTGGCCGGCATGCTCGCCCGCAAGGGCTACTCCTCGTCGATCTCCTGGGCAGTGATCCGTGAGGCGATCGCCACGGCGCCCGAGCATGAGCGCGACTGAGTTCGCCGGGATGCGCGCGTCGGGCACGCTCGTGTGGAGAACTCGAACGCGACCGAGGGAACGCCTCTAACCTCGCGCCATGCGAGTCCGGAACCCCAGCGCCTGGATCTGTTCGGCGGTGGCCACACCGACGCTGGGATTCGGCCCCACCCCGCTGACGCCGTACCCTTGATCGGTCATGACGAACGCGGCGAAGACCTACGAAGTGCGCACCCACGGGTGCCAGATGAACGTCCACGATTCCGAACGGATCAGTGGCCTGCTGGAGTCCGCGGGCTACGTCGACGTTGCGTCGGTGTCGTCCGACACTCGTCCCGATGTCCCCGACGTCGTCGTCTTCAACACCTGCGCCGTCCGCGAGAACGCCGACAACAAGTTGTACGGATCGCTCGGCCACCTGCGTCCGTGGAAGGACATCAACCCCGACCTGCAGATCGCCGTCGGTGGTTGTCTGGCCCAGAAGGATCGTGCCTCCATCGTCGATCGCGCGCCCTGGGTGGACGTGGTCTTCGGCACCCACAACGTCGGCGCGCTGCCGGTGCTGTTGGAACGCGCCCGGCACAACGCCGAGGCCCAGGTCGAGATCCTCGAATCGCTCGAGACCTTCCCCTCCACGTTGCCGACACGCCGCGATTCCGCGTACAGCGGTTGGGTGTCGATCTCGGTCGGCTGCAACAACACCTGCACCTTCTGCATCGTCCCTGCCCTGCGCGGCAAGGAAAAGGACCGCCGTCCGGGCGAGATCCTCGCCGAGATCCAGGCGCTGGTCGATCAGGGGGTCGTCGAGATCACCCTGCTCGGGCAGAACGTCAACAGTTACGGCGTGGAATTCGGTGACCGTCAGGCGTTCAGCAAGTTGCTGCGTTCCTGCGGCGACATCGAAGGGCTCGAGCGAGTGCGGTTCACCTCACCGCACCCGGCGGCCTTCACCGACGACGTCATCGATGCCATGGCCGAGACCCCGAATGTCATGCCGTCGTTGCATATGCCGCTCCAGTCGGGTTCGGACAAGGTGCTGCGTGAGATGAAGCGCTCGTACCGATCGGCGAAGTTCCTCGGCATCCTCGACCGGGTGCGCGACCGCATCCCACACGCTGCCATCACCACCGACATCATCGTCGGGTTCCCGGGCGAGACCGAGGCCGACTTCGAGGAGACGATGCGCGTCGTCCGCGAGGCCCGCTTTTCCTCGGCGTTCACCTTCCAGTACTCCATCCGGCCCGGCACGCCGGCTGCGACGATGCCCGAACAACTTCCGAAAGCCGTTGTGCAGCAACGGTTCGACCGGTTGCTGCAGTTGCAGGAGGAGATCTCCTGGGCGGAGAACCGCAAGATCGAGGGCCGCACCATCGAGGTGCTCGTCGCGCCGACCGAGGGACGCCGCGACAGCCGGACCGGGCGCATGTCCGGTCGCGCGGAGGACAACCGCCTGGTCCACTTCGCAGTGCCGACCGGGGAGGGCGCCGAGCTGCCGCGTCCGGGCGACTTCGCCACCGTCGACGTGACCTACGGTGCCGGGCACCACCTGATCGCCGACGGTGTGCTGGGCGGCGGAACGTTTTCCGTCCGCCGCTCCCGAGGAGGTGACGCGTGGGAGGCGTTGCAGGAAGGCAAGGCCGACGGCGCGACCGTCAAGCCCAAGGTCGCACTCGGCATGCCCTCGATCGGACAACCCGCACCCGTGCAGGTTCCTGCCTGCGGTATCGACTGACCCTTCGGGTTGTCGGTGCCGTACGGCACGGTGAGATACATGACTACTCCGAAGATCACCTTCCGCACCGTCGCCATCGACACTCCTGACCCGAACAAGCTCGCTCAGTTCTACTGCGATCTGACCGGCGGGAAGATTCTGCGGGCCGACGACGAATGGGTCGAGACCGAGCACAATGACGGCCACCGGCTGTCCTTCCAGCTCGCTACCGACTTCGTCGCCCCCACCTGGCCCGACCCGAAGGTGCCGCAGCAGATGCACCCCGACTTCTACGCCTGCGAGTACGGCCCCGCACACGAGCACGCGCTGTCGCTCGGGGCGAAGCTGCTCGAGGACGAATCGGGCCACGAAGGCTTCCGCGTGTACGCCGACCCGGACGGGCATCCGTTCTGCATCTGCCTCGACGGTTGACCCACCGCACCGCGACTCGACCCGTCCGCCGATGTCGCACCCACGAGGTGGACACTGGCAGGCGTGAGTTTTCAGGGGTACCGGCGCGGCGACGTCGGCTACCGCAACATCACCCTGGCTCTGTTCGCGGCCGGCATGGCGACCTTCGTGGCGATGTACTCGGCTCAGGCCGTCCTGCCGGAACTGTCGGACGAATTCTCCGTCGGCCCGGCGACCTCCGCTCTCGCGATCTCGGCCACCACCGGGTTGTTGGCGCTCGCGATCATCCCGGCCAGTGCGCTGTCCGAACGATTCGGACGCGTCCGGGTGATGGCCTTCGCAGCGCTGGCCTCCGCGCTGCTCGGATGCCTCATGCCGCTGGCAGCTTCGATGGAAGTCCTGTTGCTGCTGCGCGGCTTGCAAGGCCTGTGCCTCGCCGGGGTGCCCGCCACCGCGATGGCCTACCTCGCAGAGGAGGTCGACGCCGAACATCTCGGTAGCGCGATGGGGCGCTACATCGCAGGCACCACTGTCGGCGGTCTCAGCGGACGGGTGCTGGCCGCTCTCGTGCTGGACCACGCGAGTTGGCGATGGGCGCTCGAAGCAGCCGGTATCGCGGCCCTCGCGTTCACCGGGCTGTTCCTGTGGCGGGCGCCGGCGTCCCGGTTCTTCGTGCCACAACCTGTCGGTCTACGCGCGACCACTACGAATGTTGTCGGCCACCTGCACAACGCCCGCCTCGTCGCGTTGTACGTGACGGCGTTTGTGCTGATGGGTGGATTCGTCGCGGTCTACAACATGATCGGATTCCGTTTGAGCGCAGCACCGTTCGGACTGCCGCAGTCCGCCGTCGGGCTGGTGTTCCTGCTCTATCTGGCGGGTACGGTCTCGTCGGCCGCCGCGGGACGATTGGCCGACCGTTTCGGGCGCAAGACCGTCCTCGTCGTCGCTGAGCTGGTGGCGGTGATCGGACTACTGATCACGCTGCCGGCGAACCTGCCCGCCGTACTCGGGGGAGTCCTGCTGTTCACAGCAGGCTTCTTCGCAGCGCACTCGGTGGCCAGCGGTTGGGTCGGCGCAACCGCCGACGCACACCGCGCCGAGGCGAGCGCGCTCTATCTGTTCGCCTACTATCTCGGGAGTTCGGTGCTCGGCGCTCTGGCCGGTCTGTGGTTCGCGGCCGACGGCTGGGCGGGCGTCGTCGTCTACGTCGGCGTGCTGTTCGCGCTGGCGCTTGCACTGGCCGTGAACATTCCGTTGCTGCGAAGGCGACGCGCGGCTACTCGTGCGTCGGGCGTATCCTGATCCGCATGTCGAACACTTTCGCCCAGGGGTGGTGGCCGTCCTCCTAGGCGGCCGCGTCGACATACCCACTTCATTCGCGCCGCCTCGCACGAGGCGGCGTTTCGCATGCGCGAGCGTCTCGACGGGCGGGGCGGCTGTTTCGATCAGGAGCAGAACCATGTCAGACGAATCCTTCGAGGCCGCCCGGGTCCGCAGCAACACGGTGCAGGCGGTGATCGACGGTCCCGACTCACCGGCCCGCCGAAAGCTGCGGGTGCTCACCGGTGACCGACCGACGGGCCCGCTGCACGTCGGTCACTACCTCGCCAGCATCCGCAACCGGGTCGAGTTGCAGGACAAGGGAATCGACTCCTTCGTCATCATCGCCGACTACCAGGTGATCACCGACCGGGACGCCGTCGGTGAGTTGGGGACGAACGTCTTCGGCTGCGTCCTGGACTACCTCGCCGCCGGCATCGATCCGGCACGGACGACTATCTTCACCCACTCCGCGGTGCCTGCGCTCAACCAACTCATGCTGCCGTTCCTGTCGTTGGTGACCGACGGCGAACTTCGCCGGAACCCGACGGTGAAGGACGAACTCGCGGCCACCGACGGGCGTCCGATGTCCGGCCTGCTGTTGACCTATCCGGTGCACCAGGCGGCCGACATTCTCTTCTGCCATGGGAATGTGGTGCCGATCGGCAAGGACAACCTGCCGCACGTCGAGCAGACCCGGGTGATCGCACGTCGCTTCAACAACCGGTACGCCGGTGGCGAGACGGTGTTCGCCGAGCCGGACGCTCTGCTCACCGAATCGCCGCTGTTGCTCGGGCTGGACGGCACCAAGATGAGCAAGTCGAAAGGCAACACGATCACCCTCGCGATGACGGCGGACCAAACCGCTGCCGCCGTCCGGAAGGCACGCACCGATTCCGAGCGGGTGATCACCTACGAACCTGATCGCCGTCCCCAGGTTGCTTCGTTGTTGGAGATCGCCGCAGGGTTCGACGGTCGTGCGCCCGGTGAGCTCGCTGCGCAGATCGGGGACGCAGGTGCAGCCGGGCTGAAGAAGCTCGTCACCGATGCGGTCAACGAAGTACTTCGCGACCACCGTTCGCGCCGAGCCGAGTTGGCTGCCGATCCCGCGTACCTGCACACCGTGTTGCGTCAGGGGAACGAACAAGCGAACGCGGTGGCAGATGCCACGCTCGCGACGGTCCGTGCAGTGATGCGGATGAACTACTGACGGGTGCTCGGGTCCTCGCTCAGGAGTATGCGCGCAGTGCGTCCGCGATCATCCGATGACCCTGGGCTTCGAAGCCCTCGTCACGTACCTGGAAGGCCCAGGCGGCCGTGCCGATCGCCTCACGGATCAGCATGCGGTGCCACGCGTCCGGCTCGCGTGGATCGCCGCCGTACCCGTCGAGAAACGCGGTTTCGAGATCGCGACGCCCGACGAACTGCTGGGTCGCCAAGCGTGCGAAATCGCTTGCGGCAGGACGGTGCTCGGCGCGTCCGAAGTCGATGATCCGGATCGTGCTCTCGTCGTCCAGCCAGTTGCGCGGCTGCCAGTCACCGTGCGTCGGGACGAGGGTCACCGGGGGAGTCGGCCACGACGCAATGACTTCCCGCAGCCTTGTCTCGGCGATGGGCTCGATGCGGTGCGGCTTGTCGAGCCAGGCGAGGGCCTTCTTGCGTAGTGCTTCTTCGTATCCGATGTCGACCTGTGAAGTGCTGGAATGGATGCGGGCAAGGAGCGCGCCGGCCTGCCGGTAGGTCTCGGGCTTCGATTCGCTCGCCGTGTTCTCGACGAGTTGTCCGGGAAGGTAGTGGGTCACGAGCAGGCGTGCGTCGGCGTCCTCGTGGAGCAGCACGGGCGCGTGACCTGTCGACGCGAGCACGGGCACCCACTCGCGATGCGCTGCGATCTCTCGCACCAGGTGATGGTTGTCCTGGCCGGACGCCTTGATGATAACCCGTCGCCCATCTGCTGTGACGCCCTCCTGGACGACGGTGTCGACCAGCCCCCAGCTGTGGTCCCGGACGATCTCGATGCCGGGGCACCATGATTCAAGGAGCAGGTGCTGTTCGGCGCTGAGGGTCGACATGTCGGCCAGCCTACGAAGCGGCCGGAAGACTGGAGAATCCGCGCACCCTCGGTGGATCCCCGCACTTTGCAAAGGTGCGCGGATCACCGCAGGGTGCGCGGATTCTCGTCCCAGGGAGGTCAGTCGCCCTTCACATTGACGATCTGCCGCAGCGTGTGCCGCACCTCCACCAGGTCGGCGGCGTCCGCCATCACCTGGTCGATGTCCTTGTACGCCTGCGGGATCTCGTCGATGAACGCGTCGGTGTCCCGGTACTCGATGCCGACCATCGCCTCCTGGAGCTGCTCCCGGGTGAAGGTCTTGCGGGCCTTGCTTCGCGAGTACTCCCTGCCGGCACCGTGCGGGGAGCTGTTGAGTGACAACGGGTTTCCCTTGCCGACCACGACGTAGGACGCGGTGCCCATAGAGCCCGGGATCAGGCCCGGACGACCCGCCTCGGCGTTGATCGCACCCTTCCGGGACAACCAGACCTGCTTGCCGAAGTGGGTCTCCTGCTCGGTGTAGTTGTGGTGGCAGTTGATCCGTTCCTGCTGCTGCACCGGCACACCCATCCAGTACTCCAGCTGGGTGATCACCCGGTCCATCATCTCCTCCCGGTTCAGCAACGCGTAGTGCTGCGCCCACCGCAACTCCCGGATGTAGGCCCAGAACTCGTCCGTGCCCTCGACCAGGTATGCAAGGTCGTTGTCCGGCAACGAGATCCACCACTTCTGCGCCAACTGCTGGGCGACCTTGATGTGGTTTGACGCGATCTTGTTGCCGACGCCCCGCGAACCCGAGTGCAGGAACAGCCAGACCCGATCCTGCTCGTCCAGGCTCACCTCGATGAAATGGTTGCCAGAACCCAGCGAGCCCAGCTGCAGGTCCCACTTGCCGGCGTACTTCGCCGGGTCGAAACCTGCGTCCGTCGCCATGGCCGCGAGCTCTTCGACCCGTGCCTGGGTGTGCTCGCGCGAGATCTTCCGGTTGACGCCGCCCGCCGACAGCGGGATCGACCGCTCGATCTGCTTCCGCAGCTTCGACAGGTCACCCGCCATGTCGGCCTTGGTGAACTGGGCCCGCACCGCGATCATGCCGCAGCCGATGTCCACACCGACCGCCGCCGGGATGATCGCTGCCTGCGTCGGGATGACCGAACCGACGGTTGCTCCCCGGCCCAGGTGTGCGTCCGGCATCAGCGCGAGGTGCGGGAAGATGAAGGGCATCGACGCCGTAAGTTCTGCCTGCTCGCGCGTGTTGTTTTCCAGGATGCTTGCCCAGTTCCAGAGCCGCTCGTTGATCTTCTGCATGGTCGTACTCCCTTCGTTCTCATCCCACACTCATCAGGTGTGCGTGGGTGGGTTCTTCGTAACCGAGGATTGACGTCCGGATGCCGTCGAATGATCCATCGAATGCGAATGTCGTTGTCGGACAACGAAAAATGCCCGGTGGCGGACCACCGGGCATTGCTCGTCGTATCGACGTCAGTCGATCCTGGACGAATCATCGTCGGTGGCGCCGAACTGCTTCAGGCAGCCCGAATTGCCCTCACGCTCTTGGCGGCGAGGGCTGAGGCTCCCATCCAGGGTCAGCGCCGTGATCGACATGTCGGGAAGTCTGGGCCCGCCGTCGTGTCCTGTGCAACCGATTAATCGGCGAGTTCTAGGCTGATCGCCATGTTGCGAGCGGTACAGGTGCGCATCACCGGACGCGTCCAAGGGGTCTTCTTCCGTGCCTCCTGCGCCGAGTACGCCCGACAACTGGGGGTGCGCGGATGGGTGCGCAATGAGCCGGACGGCACCGTGCTGGCTCACTTCGAGGGCGGCTGGAACTCGATCGAGGAGATCGTGCAGTGGTGCCGCAAGGGTCCGCGACGAGCCGACGTCACAGACGTCGAGGTGACCAAGGTGGCGCCCATCGGAGCCGACGGATTCGACGTCGACCGTGAGTGATTCAGGAAACCTGATCGCCGTCATCGGTCCGACCGCGTGCGGCAAATCGGACCTCGGCGTCGCGCTCGCCGAAAGACTCGGGGGAGAAGTTGTCAACGCCGACGCGTCACAGCTCTACCGCGGCATGGACATCGGCACGGCGAAGATGCCGCTCGAGCAGCGGCGCGGAGTGCCGCACCACCAGCTGGACGTCCTCGAGGTGACCGAGGAGGCGAGTGTCGCTGCCTATCAACGTGATTCCCGGCGTGACATCGACAGCATCCTCGATCGCGGACATGTCCCCGTGCTGGTAGGCGGCACCGGGCTCTACGTCCGCGCGGCGCTCGACGTCCTCGACATCCCACCCACCGACCCCGGGGTACGGGAACACTTCGAGCGGCGGGCCGCTACCGAGGGGATTCTGGCGTTGTACTCCCTACTGAGACAACGGGATCCGAACGCAGCGGCCAACATCCTGCCGAGCAACGAGCGCCGTGTGATCCGTGCACTGGAGGTCATCGAGCTCACCGGTCGCCCGTTCAGCGCGACCATGCCGAGGCGCGAATTTCTCCGTCCCACAGTGATGCTCGGACTCGATGCCGATCGCAGCGTGCTCGACCAGCGCATCGACCGGCGCACGATGGCGATGTGGGACGACGGTCTGGTCGACGAGGTACGAGCACTCGACGCAACAGGGCTGCGGGACGGACGGACCGCGAGCCGGGCGATCGGATACACGCAGGTGTTGCGGCAACTCGACGCCGAACTCACCGAGGCTGAAGCGATCGAGGACACCGCACGTGCCACCAAGCGACTGGCTCGGCGGCAGTTCTCCTGGTTCCGGCCCGACCCGAGGATCACCTGGTTGCCGCACGACGCGTCCGACCTGATGGACCGTGCGCTCGAGGTGATCGCGTCCTCGCGCACAATGGACGCGTGACCACCATCGACTTCGTCAAGGGCCACGGCACGCAGAACGACTTCGTTCTCGTGCCCGATCACGAGGGACGCCTCGACCTCACCCCGCAGGACGTGACCTTCCTGGCCGATCGCCGGGCCGGCATCGGTGGCGACGGAGTGATCCGGGTTGCTCCGATCGGGGCGGCTCCCGACGACGTCCGCGAGCAGTGCCCGGACGCGCGATGGTTCATGGACTACCGCAACAGCGACGGCTCGGTCGCGGAGATGTGCGGCAACGGCACCCGTGTTTTTGCGCGGTACCTGGTGGACGCCGGCCTCGAACGCGCGGATGTCTTCGAGATCGCGACGCGGGCCGGTCAGAAGGGGATCACCCGGTTCGGTGACGGTTTCGCCACCGACCTCGGGGCGTGGCGCTTGTCGCGGGAGGTCGAGGCCCAGGAGCGTGGAATGGATTCCGTGGTCCAGGTGCACGGGGCACCCGACCCGCTGCCCGCGCTCAGCCTCGACCTCGGCAACCCGCACACCGTGGTCGCGCTCCCGCCGTCCATCGACCTCGGCGTCCTTGACCTGACCCGTGCTCCGCAGGTCGACCCGCACCCCGAGCACGGCACGAACGTCGAGTTCGTCCGCGCGATCGAACACGCCCACATCTCCATGCGGGTGCACGAACGCGGTGTGGGCGAGACGCTGAGCTGTGGCACCGGCGCAGCTGCTGCGGCGCTCGCGATCTGGTGGTGGGGCGGTCGTCCGTCCGATCAACTCGACTGGCTCGTGGATGTACCGGGAGGACGTCTCGGCGTCCAGATCGCGGGTGATCGGGTGGCGCTGTCCGGACCCGCCGTCCTCGTCGCCCGCGGCACCGTCGAGCTGCCGGACCCGGTCGGGGTCAGTTACGGTGCGTGACGCGCAGGATCCGGAAGCCCCGGACGCTGGTGAACCGATCGGCGACCAAGCCGTCGAGGTTCTCGTTCAGCCATTTCTGCAATGAGTCCGACCCGAGGTTGCGCTGCACCACCAGATAGGCCTCGCCGTCGACCGACAGTCGCGGCAACCAGGCGCGCAACAGGTCGTGCAACACCGCCTTGCCGACCCGGATCGGCGGGTTCGACCAGATCAGATCGAACCGGACGTCCGCCGGCACCTCGTCCGCAGTGGACACCCGAATGTTCCTTAGCCCCAACGATTCTGCGTTGAGTCGAGCCAGATCCATCGCACGCTCGTTCACGTCCACCGCATGCACGATCGCGTCCGGCGAGTGCAACCCCAGGCTCAGAGCCATCGGTCCCCAGCCGCACCCGAGGTCGAGAAAAGTGCCGGACGCCGGGGGCTGCGGAGCGTGCTGCAGCAGCACCGAGGTGCCCTGGTCGATCCGATCGGGCGAGAAGATTCCCGGCGCAACCTGGACGGCGTGTGTCGAACCCGCCAACGGGACGTTGATCGTCCTGCGCTCGTCAGCGCTGGCGGGTTCGGCGCTGAAGTAGTGATCGGTGCCTGACATCGATCCCAACCTATCGGCGGGGCAGCGATGTGCATCCGGACGCCTGACATTTGGCATAAAGAACTCGCTCGAACGGTTGAAGCTTGCGACACTGAGGGGAACATGACTTCGCAACACGATTTCTTCAACCGCCGCGCCGATGCGCTCGCCGACTCCGAGTTCGACGTCCAGTACGACCAGGACGGCTTCTTGCTGGAGGACGGCACCGAGCACCGCGACGGCGACCAACTCGACCGCGCCGAACGTGCGGCCCTTCGCCGCGTGGAGGGCCTGTCGACCGAACTGCAGGACGTCACCGAGGTCGAGTACCGCCAGCTGCGTCTGGAGCGCGTGGTGCTCGCCGGCGTCTGGACCGAGGGAACCGTCGAGGACGCCGACAACTCGATGCGTGAACTCGCCGCCCTCGCCGAGACCGCGGGTTCGACCGTGCTCGCCGGTGTGATGCAGCGTCGCAGCAAGCCCGACCCGAGCACCTGGATGGGATCGGGCAAGGCCGCCGACCTGCGCGCGATCGTCATCGCCGAAGGCGCCGACACCGTCATCGCCGACGGTGAGCTCAGCCCCGGCCAGCGGCGTGCCCTGGAGGACGTCGTCAAGGTGAAGGTCATCGACCGCACGGCGCTGATTCTCGACATCTTCGCCCAGCACGCGAAGTCCAAGGAAGGTAAGGCGCAGGTCGAGCTCGCCCAGCTGCAGTACCTCCTGCCGCGACTTCGTGGTTGGGGTGAGTCGATGTCCCGGCAGGCGGGTGGTCAGGCCGCCGGCGGCCAGGGCATGGGTTCGCGAGGCCCGGGTGAGACGAAGATCGAGCTCGACCGCCGCCGCATCAACACCCGCATCGCCAAGCTCAAGCGCGAGATCGCTTCGATGAAGACGATCCGTGACACCAAGCGCCACGGCCGCAAGGCGAACGAGGTGCCGTCGGTCGCCATCGCCGGTTACACCAACGCCGGCAAGTCCTCGATCCTCAACCGGCTCACCGGTGCCGGTGTCCTGGTGCAGAACCAGCTGTTCGCCACCCTCGACCCGACCGTGCGTCGCAGCGAGACCGCCGACGGACGGCCGTACACTCTCGCCGACACCGTCGGATTCGTGCGCAACCTGCCGCACCAACTCGTGGAGGCGTTCCGTTCGACGCTGGAGGAGGTCGGCGAGTCCGACCTGCTGTTGCACGTCGTCGACGGGTCACACCCCGACCCGCAGGCGCAGATCTCCGCGGTGCGTGAGGTGCTTGCCGAGGTGGGCGCGACCGACGTCAAGGAGGTCGTGGTCGTCAACAAGTCGGACGTCGCCGACCCCGAGGTGGTCGACCGGCTGTTGCGCTCGGAGAAGTACGCGATCGCGGTGTCCGCTCACACCGGCGCCGGGTTCGCCGAGTTGCTCGAACTCATCGATCGTGAGTTGCCGCGCCCGCAGATCCGGGTCGAGGTGCTGCTGCCCTACGACCGCGGCGACCTGCTGAGCCGGTTGCACGACGAGGCCGACGTGATCAGCAGCGAGCACACCGGCGAGGGCACCCACGTGCACGCGAAGGTGAACCCTTCGCTGGAGTCGGCGCTCGAGGAGTACCTCGTCCGGGTGGCTGCCGAGTAAGAGGCCTGCCACCGGTAGGCCACAATGGCGAACCATGCAGCGATTCATGCTCCACAGCAAGATCCACCGTGCGACGGTCACCCAGGCCGACCTGCACTACGTGGGTTCGTTGACGATCGACCGTGACCTGATGGACGCGGCCGACCTCCTTCCGGGTCAGCAGGTCGATGTCGTCGACGTCGACAACGGCAACCGCCTCACCACGTACGCGATCGAGGGTGAGCGGGGCACCGGCATCCTGTGCATCAACGGTGCCGCGGCCCGCTTGATCAGTCCGGGCGACACCGTGATCGTCATCGCGTACGCCGCGATGGACGACGCCGAGGCCCGTTCGTTCGAGCCGAATGTCGTGTTCGTCGACAAGCAGAACCGCATCGTGCAGGTCGATCATGACCCGGGCGACGTGCCGGACGGCTTCGGACTGTCGACCTCTGCGGTCACCCACCGCTGACCTTGCCCCACACCCCCCATGCACACCCCCACGGACGCGCCCGGTGTATCCACAACCGGCGCGTCCGATGTCGTCCGCACTGGACACCAGACCTAGGCTTGCAGGATGCCGGCCTCCAACTCGACGTCCTCCTCGAGCTCGATCGATTCGTTGATGGAGGCCGCAGTCGCGGCTGTGGGTGGAGCGCCCCGCCCGGGGCAGCAGCAGATGACCGAAGCGGTCGCCAAGGCGTTCGACGACGAGCATCACCTGCTCGTCCAGGCCGGCACCGGCACCGGTAAGTCGCTGGCCTATCTCGTGCCGTCCATCGTGCACGCCAACGCGACCGGCAAGCCCGTCATCGTCGCCACCGCGACGCTCGCGTTGCAGGCGCAGATCGTCGGGCGCGACCTGCCGGTGCTCGCCGAAGCCCTGCGTCCGGTCCTCGGCCGGCGCCCCACCTACGGACTGGTCAAGGGGCGCCGCAACTACCTGTGCCAACACAAGCTCGTCGGTGGTTACCCCGACGACGAAGAAGACAGCCTGTTCAGCACCGGTGCGGTCGACCAGCAACTCGGACGCCTGGAGAAGGAGATCGTCCGACTGCGCGAATGGGCCGGCGAGACCGACACCGGTGACCGCGACGATCTCGTGCCCGGCGTCAGCGAACGCGCTTGGCGTCAGGTGTCGGTCACGGCCCACGAATGCCTCGGATCGACCTGCCCGATGGTGCAGGAGTGCTTCGTGGAGAAGGCCCGCGCCGAGGCCAGGGACGTCGATGTCGTCGTCACCAACCACAGCTTCATGGCGATCGACTCCTTCGAGGGCCGCCAGATGCTGCCCGAACACGACGCGCTGGTCGTCGACGAGGCGCACGAACTCGTCGACCGGGTCACCTCCACCATCACCGACGAACTGACCGCGGGCATGGTGGCGAGCGCGGCGAAGAAGGCTGCTCGGTACGTCGACACCCAGGAGCTCGCCGACACCGGCGTCTTCCTCGGGGGAGTCCTCGATCAGCTGGCCGAGGGACGTCTGCTCGGACTGCCCGACAACCTCTCGCTCGCCGTCCAGCGCGTGCACGACAGCGCACGAAGCCTGTCCTCCGACCTCAAGCCCGACAAGCCCGCCGACAACGACGGCCCCCGACAGATGGCACGGGCCGCGGTCGACGAAGTGCTGGAGAACGCCGCACGCCTGCTCGAAGCACGTGAACTCGACGTCGCCTGGATCAGCCGCAGCGAGTACCGCGGCTCGGCACTCAATGTCGCACCGATGAGTGTGGCGATGCTGGTGCGCGACAAGATCTTCGGCGATCGCACGGTCGTGATGACCTCGGCCACGCTCGAACTCGGTGGATCCTTCGACTCAGTGGCCGGCACGCTCGGCCTGCGTGGTGAGGGTTCACCGGCGTGGGAGGGTCTGGACGTCGGCTCGCCGTTCGACTACCCGCAGCAGGCCATTGCCTACGTCGCCAAACACCTGCCGCCGCCCGGCCGCGACGGCACCTCCGACCAGGCGATCGACGAGATCGAGACCCTCATAAGGGCCGCCGGTGGACGCACGCTCGGGCTGTTCTCCTCCATGCGCGCCGCGAAGGCGGCGACCGAGGCGATGCGCGAACGGTTCGGCGACGAGTTTCCGGTCCTGTGCCAGGGCGACGATCAGATGGGCACGCTCGTCAAACAGTTCGCCGCCGATCCGAAGACCTGCCTGTTCGGCACTCTCACCCTCTGGCAGGGCGTCGATGTGCCCGGTTCGGCCTGCCAACTGGTGATCATCGACCGAATCCCGTTCCCGCGTCCGGACGATCCGATCACCTCGGCGCGCTCGCAGGCGATCGCCGAACGCGGCGGCAACGGCTTCATGGCGGTGTCGGCCACCCACGCTGCCTTGCGTCTGTCACAGGGGGCCGGACGCCTGATCCGGCGCTCGAACGACCGCGGCGTGGTCGCGTTCCTGGACAACCGAATGGTCACTGCGCGGTACGCGGGCTTCCTGCAGAAGTCCCTCCCGCCGTTCTGGCCGACGACCGACCGCGACCTCGTGCTGCGTGCGCTCAAGCGACTGGACGAAACCGCCGACGCTCCGGTGGCGCCGGCGAAGAAGCCTGTGCCGCATGCCGCCTCCAAGCCCGACGTTCAGGAGCGCTTCGACGCCGAAGCCGGTCGGGTCACGTCCACCGACGCCGGCGACTACGACGAACTCGTGTTCACCGATGACGAACCGGCCGACGCCGTGGAGACCCCGGAACGGCGGGCCGCCGAGGAACACCCGGCGCCCGAACCGCTGCCGGCGGTGCCGGCGGTACCGGCCGAGACCGATGTCGTCGTCGAACCGGCCCCTGCTCAGGGCGGGGAATGGACCAGCGACGACGACGAAGAGTTGTCGGACGGTGTCTCACTCGGCCTCGATGTCGATGAACTGGCCGACCATCTCGACCGGCCGGTGGCCGAGGTCGAGGCACGCCTGAAGAAGCTGAACCTCGGCTGACGATCAGCCGTCGGTCAGCGCAGGACGACGGTGCTTGAGCCGTTGAGGAACACCCGGTGCTCGGCGTGCCAGGTGAGAGCGCGCGCCAAGACCTGCGTCTCGACGTCCCGACCGGCCACGACCATGTGATCGGGGGAGTAGGTGTGGTCGATGCGGGCCACGTCCTGCTCGATGATCGGGCCCTCGTCCAGATCCGGCGTCACGTAGTGCGCGGTCGCACCGATCAGCTTCACGCCGCGGTCGTGCGCCTGGTGATAAGGGCGAGCACCCTTGAAGCTGGGCAGGAACGAATGGTGGATGTTGATCGCACGCCCCTCCAAGGTGCGGCACAGGTTGTCCGACAGCACCTGCATGTAGCGGGCGAGCACCACCAACTCGACGTCGTACTCCTGGACGAGTTCGAGGATGCGCGTCTCCGACTGCGCCTTCGTCTGCGCCGTCACCGGGATGTGGTGGAAGGGGATGTCATGGGTGGCGACGGTCTTCTGGAACGTCAGGTGGTTCGATCCCACCGCGACGATCTCGAGCGGCAACGAACCCACCTGCTGCCGGAACAACAGGTCGTTGAGGCAGTGGCCGAGTTTGGACACCAGCACCAGTGCCCGGATCGGCTTCCCGGCCGGCCACAGGCCCCATTCCATGCCGAATTCAGTTGCCACTGAGGTGAACCCGTCCTGCAGCGTGTCCAGTGAGTGCTTCTCGCACCGGAACACCAACCGGATGAAGAAGCGCCCGGTGGACGGGTCCTCGAACTGTTGGCACTCGTTGATGTTCGCGCCCTGCTCGACGAGGTAACCGGTCATCGCGTGGACGATCCCGGGTCGGTCGACGCACGTCGCGGTGAGGACGAAGTCGGACGGGTCGGACGGGTCGGACGGGTCGGACGGGTGGGTGCCCACAGTTGCTCCTACGGAAGGGTGAGGCCCCGAAGATAGGTCATCGCAGCGGTGAGGACGGTGTCGGACCAGGGTGAAAGAGTGTGCCCCATGAGTTCAGTGCCCCCGCTCGTGCTGATCAGCGGCCCCGAACAACTGCTTGCCGATCGCGCCCTGCGCAGCACCATCGACCTGGTACGCGAGACCGAGCCCGACGCGGAGGTGGTGCGAATCGACGCCGCCACCTACGAGCCGGGCGAACTCATGCTGCACATCAGCCCGAGCCTGTTCGGCGGGCTGAAGATCGTGGTCGCACGCGACCTGGACGAGGCCGGCGACGAACTGATCGACGAAGTCACCGCGCTCGCGAAGGCCCCGATGGACGGCGCCGTGCTCGTCGCTATGCACAAGAGTGGAAACCGCGGCAAGCGTGCGCTGGACGCACTCAAGAAGGGCGGCGCACGGGTCATCGAGGCGCCGGCGATCAAGTCCGATCGCGACAAGGCCTCGTTCGTCAGCAACGAGTTCCGCGCTGCTCGGCGCAAGGTCACTCCCGAGGCGGTGCAGGCGCTGTTGGACGCCGTCGGCAAGGACCTCGGCGAACTCGCCGCGGCGTGCGCACAGCTGATCGCCGACACGACCGGCGTCGTCGACGAGGAGCAGGTCGACGAGTACTACGGCGGCAAGGTCGAGGCGACCGGCTTCAAGGTCGCGGAGATGGCCGTCGCCGGCAACGCGGGGGAGGCGCTGCGCCTGTTGCGGCACGCGCTCGCGTCGGGTCTCGACCCGGTCCCGATCGTCGCGGTCCTCGCCGGACAGCTGCGTCAGATCGCGAAGGTCGCCTCGGCCGGCAACGGATCGTCCGCGGCGGTCGCCCGTGACCTGAGCATGGCCCCGTGGCAGGTCGACCGTGCACGCCGGTCGGCCCGCGGCTGGGACGGCGACCGGCTCGGCCGCGCGATCCAGGCCGTCGCGGCCGCCGACTTCGACGTCAAGGGTGGCGGACGCGACCCGGTCTACGCCGTCGAGCGGGCCGTGCTGACGATCTGCCGCGAGCGAACGGCACGCTGACGACGGGTAACGGCAGGTGAGCCGCGCCCGACCCGCGATTTGAGGGGATCACCGGCAGGCGTGTAGATTTGCTCCTTGCGTGCGCGTATTGGTCGTGCGCGCTCGCAGCAGTACCAACGCACCGAACTCGCCAGGGTCGTCCCCACGCCCCATCCGTTCCGGTGCGTCGTCGCCCTCTACGACAACCATCAGACCGAACTTTAGGAAGAACTTTCGTGGCAAACATCAAGTCGCAGATGAAGCGGATCAAGACCAACGAGATCCGCACCGAGCGCAACAAGGCCTACAAGTCGGAGCTTCGCACCTGGATCCGCAAGACCCGTGAGGCCGTTGCCGCCGGTGACGCCGACAAGGCGAAGGACGCCCTCAGGACCGCCGGCCAGAAGCTGGACAAGGCCGTCTCCAAGGGTGTCATCCACAAGAACCAGGCCGCGAACAAGAAGTCGGCGCTCACCAAGCAGGTGAACAGCCTCTGATTGCGGCTCCTTCGCAGTTCAGGCCCGTAGCAGGCGCTTGGCTTCTGCTACGGGCCTGATGCGCCCCGCCGCGTGAGCCTTGCGCTGTGGTCGCCTAAGTGCCACCACTGGGAGGCAGGGCCACCGTTCGTAGCAACGAAGCCCCGCACCGAACAGGTGCGGGGCTTCTGCGTCGGTCATCCGAAAGTCCGCAGGCCTCGCGGGTCAGCGCGCGGGTTCTGCGGACTCTCGGGTCAGCTGAAGGGCGGGCGGGCGTCGATGGCGACCGAGCGACGTCCGGCCCAACGCCAGATACGGGCCGCGCGGTCGCGGTCCTGCTCGGTGACCAGGTTGCCCATCCAGCGCAGCGCCAGGGTCATCAGGAAATCCGAGCGCATGCCGACCGGGCCGAGCGCAGTCAACAGCTTGGGGTTGCTGAACACTCCGGCGAGCCGGCGGGCCACGGAGAACGCCTCGCCGTAATGCTCGGTCAGCAGCGCCGGCCATGCGGTTTCGAGCGGGTCGCCGGCGACGAGCATGTCGGCGATGAAGCGACCGGTCTCCAGGCCGTAGTCGATGCCCTCGCCGTTGAGCGGGTTGATGCACGCGGCGGCGTCGCCGATGAGCGCCCAGTTCGGGCCGGCGACGTTCGACACCGCCCCGCCCATCGGCAGCAGCGCGGACGTCGGGTTTCGCAGTTCGCCGGACAGGCCGAACTCGTCGCCGATCGTGTCGGCGTACACCTTCATCAGTGGCTTGATCGCCACGTCGGCCGGACGCTTGGATGTGGCGAGGGTGCCCGCACCGAGGTTCACCGAACCGTCGCCGAGCGGGAACACCCAGCCGTATCCGGACAGAATCTGGCCTTCCTCGCCACGGAGCTCGAGGTGGGAGGAGATCCACGGGTCGTCGCTCATCGTCGAGGTGACATACGAGCGGCCGGCGACGGCGTACACGGTGTCGCGGTGCCATTCGCGCCCGAGCACCTTGCCGAGCGGGGAGCGCACACCGTCTGCGACGACCAGCCGCTCACACTCGATCTCGAAGGTGCCCTCGGCGCCGCGGAAGGTGACGGCGCGGACTCGTCCGCCGTCCAGTCGAGCGTCGATCGCCCGCGCACCCTCGACCCCGACTGCGCCTGCCTTCAGGGCGGTGGTGCGCAGGTGGTCGTCCAACTCGGTACGCGGAACGGCCGATCCGCGGTCGGGCAGACCTTCGACCTGCGGCCAAGGCAGTTCGAGCCGCTGCCCGAACCCGTGTGCCCGCAGACCCTGGTTGACGGTGTGCGCGAAAACCCAGTCGGTGAGTCCGAGACGGTGGAGTTCACCGATCGCGCGAGGGGTGAGTCCGTCGCCGCAGGTCTTGTCGCGGGGGAAGACCGCCGCGTCGGCGAGGACGACGTCCAGGCCGTAATGGGCGGCCCAGGTGGCCGCAGCCGAACCGGCGGGGCCGGCCCCGACGACGAGGACATCAGTGTGTGTCGGAGCGGGCATGGCAGCGATTCTCTCAGGGCCGTCGCGCGGTGCCAATTCGGCGTCGAACCTGCAGTGCCTGCTCCCGGGGCGGCAGGTCTCCCAGCTGCGATATTCTCTGCTGCATGCATCGCCTGCTTCTGCTTCGAACGCCGCGCTGAACAGACCGGACCTCAGCGCGGCCGCCCCTTGCCTGATGAGCGAGGGGCTTCTTGTTGGCACGGTTCGGTGCCGCAGAACGCGACACGGCAGACAACGAGCAGACGAAACGACGTGAGGGCACCATGAGCGACAGCAATCAGAGCGACACCCCGAAGTTCCGGTACACCGCGCAGACCGCCGGCGAGATCGAACGCCGCTGGCAGGACCGGTGGGAGGAGCAGGGCACCTTCCAGGCGCCTAACCCGAGCGGCCCGTGGGCCGACCCGTCCGCCGACGGCAAGCAGAAGTACTTCCTGCAGGACATGTTCCCCTACCCCAGCGGCGCGGGCCTGCACGTCGGCCACCCGCTGGGCTTCATCGCGACCGACGTCTGCGCGCGCTACCAGCGCATGACCGGCAAGAACGTGCTGTACACGATGGGCTTCGACGCCTTCGGCCTGCCGGCCGAGCAGTACGCGGTCCAGACCGGCCAGCACCCGCGCAAGACCACCGAGGACAACATCGTCACCTACCGGCGACAGCTGCGGCAGCTGGGGTTGTCGCACGATCTGCGACGCTCGTTCGCGACGATCGATCCCGAGTACTACAAGTGGACGCAGTGGATCTTCCTGCGCATCTACAACTCCTGGCACGACGAGCGCGCGGGCAAGGCCCGGCCGATCGAGGACCTGGTCGCGGCCTACGAAAGCGGTGAAATCGCCACCCCGAGCGGTGCGGCCTGGGCCGACCTGTCGGACGCCGAGCGCATCGCAGCCGTCGACGCACGCCGTCTGGCGTACAAGAAGGAAGTGCCGGTCAACTGGGCGCCCGGTCTGGGCACCGTCGTCGCCAACGAGGAGGTCACCAACGAGGGCCTGACCGAACGCGGCGACATGCCGGTCTTCCGGCGCAACCTGTCGCAATGGATGATGCGCATCACGGCGTACGCCGACCGCCTGATCGACGACCTGGACCGGCTGGACTGGCCCGAGTCGATCAAGGCCATGCAGCGCAACTGGATCGGGCGCTCGCAGGGTGCGGCCCTGCGCTTCCCGGTCAACGGCATCGACGCGTCCATCGAAGTGTTCACCACGCGTCCGGACACCATCTTCGGCGCCACCTTCATGGTGCTGGCCCCCGAACACCCGTTGGTCGACGCGATGACCCCGACGACGTGGCCCGAGGGCACCAAGCAGGCCTGGACCGGCGGCCACGGCGATCCGCGCACCGCGGTCGCCGACTACCGGCTGGCCGCCTCGCGCAAGAGCGAGGTCGAGCGGCAGGCCGACGAGAAGACCAAGACCGGAGTGTTCACCGGCACGTTCGCGACCAACCCGGTGACCGGGCGGCCGGTGCCGGTGTTCATCGCCGACTACGTGCTGATGGGTTATGGCACCGGCGCGATCATGGCCGTGCCCGGTCAGGACGAGCGCGACTGGGCTTACGCGTCCGCGTTCGACCTGCCGATCGTGCGTACCGTGCAGCCGTCCGACGGTCATCCCGACGACCAGCCCTTCACCGGGGACGGCGCGGCGATC
This sequence comes from Yimella sp. RIT 621, assembly GCF_004146205.1. Lineage (NCBI taxonomy): Bacteria > Bacillati > Actinomycetota > Actinomycetes > Micrococcales > Dermacoccaceae > Yimella > Yimella sp. RIT 621. The sequence goes on along the minus strand of NZ_SEIP01000001.1, from coordinate 354,639 downwards.
AACTCTGCCAACGAGCGAATCTCCTTGGACGGCTTGGGAGTAGCCGACGCCAAAGCGAAGATCATCCAGTTCGTCGAAGCCGAGGGCATCGGCTACGGCACGATCAACTACAAGCTGCGCGACTGGCTGTTCAGCCGGCAGCGCTACTGGGGCGAGCCCTTCCCGATCGTGTACGACGAGTCCGGTGCGGCGCACTCGGTGCCGGAGTCGATGCTGCCGGTGCAGTTGCCCGAGGTCGCCGACTACTCGCCCAAGACCTACGAACCGGGCGACAAGGACTCCATGCCCGAGTCGCCGCTGTCGCGCGCGACTGAGTGGGTCAACGTCGAGCTGGACCTGGGTGACGGACCGAAGACCTACCGCCGCGAGACCGACACGATGCCCAACTGGGCCGGATCCTGTTGGTACGAAATGCGATACACCGACCCGGAGAACACCGAGCGCTTCGTCGACCGCGAGTGCGAGGAGTACTGGATGGGTCCCGGGCGCGGCGCGGGCGAGGGCAGGCCGAACGACACCGGTGGCGTCGACCTGTACGTCGGTGGCGTCGAACACGCGGTGCTGCACCTGCTGTACGCCCGCTTCTGGCACAAGGTGTTGTTCGACCTGGGCGAGATCACGTCCGAGGAACCGTTCCGCCGTCTGTTCAACCAGGGCTACGTGCAGGCGTACGCGTTCCGCGACCACCGCGGCCAGCCGGTCCCAGCAGCCGAGGTGCAGGAGACGACCGACGCCGACGGCACGACCTACACCTGGAACGGACAGGTCGTCACCCGCGAGTACGGGAAGATGGGCAAGTCGCTGAAGAACGTCGTCACGCCCGACGAGATGTGCGAGCAGTACGGCGCCGACACCTTCCGCATCTATGAGATGTCGATGGGTCCGCTGGACCAGTCGCGTCCGTGGGAGACGCGTGCGGTCGTCGGGTCGCAGCGCTTCCTGCAGCGGCTGTGGCGCAATGTCGTCGACGAGGAGACCGGGCAGGTGCGGGTCGTCGACGGTGAGCCGGACGAGGCGACGAAACGCTTGCTGCACAAGACGATCGACGGCGTCGGGCGCGACTACTCGCAGCTGAGCTACAACACTGCGGTCGCCAAGCTGATCGAACTGAACAACGCACTGACCAAGCTGGACGACGTGCCGCGTGCGGTGGTCGAGTCGCTGGTGCAGATGGTTTCACCGATGGCCCCGCACATCGCCGAGGAACTGTGGCATCGCCTGGGCCATACCTCGACGATCACGTTCGAGCCGTTCCCGCAGGCGGACCCGGCGTTGCTGGTCGACGACACCGTCACCTGTGTCGTGCAGGTGCTGGGCAAGGTCCGCGACCGGCTGGAGGTCGCGGCCGATGTCAGTGACGCCGACCTCGAAGCGGCCGCGCTGGCGAGCGACCGTGTACGAGCGGCCATGGGGGACAAGCAGGTTCGCAAGGTCATCGTGCGGGCCCCGAAGCTGGTCAACGTCGTCGTCGGATGATGAACCAGCGTCGGCGGGTAGGGGAGGAGATGCGATGACGATCGCGGTCGTGACCGACTCCTCCGCCTATCTGCCCACGCATGTCGCGGTGCGCGGACGCGTGTTCGTGGTGCCGCTGCACGTCGCGGTCGACGGTGTCTCACACGACGAAGGCGTCGACGTGAGCGCATCCGACGTCGCAGCAGCGCTGCGCGAGCACCGTCCGGTCTCTACCTCAAGGCCGTCGCCGGGTGCGTTCCTGGAGGTCTACGAGGACCTCATCGCGCGCGGTGTCGACCAGATCGTCTCGATCCACCTGTCACGACAGATGTCGGCCACCCTCGCGTCGGCCGAGATCGCCGCGGCGTCCTGCGATGCCGACGTCCGTGTGATCGACAGCGAATCCATCGGAATGGCAATGGGATTCGCAGTCCTTGCCGCAACGGGTGCAGTCGGCGACGGCGCGACGGTGGACGAGGTAGAACGCATCGCCCGCGACGTCGCGGCGAGGTCGCACACCTACTTCTACGTCGACACGCTGGAATACCTGCGGCGCGGCGGACGCATCGGGCGGGCCTCCTCGCTGGTGGGGTCGGCCCTGTCCATCAAACCGCTGCTGACCCTCACCGACGGCTACATCGAGCCCCTCGAGCGGGTACGCACCACTTCCAAGGCGTTGGCACGGTTGAAGAGCCTCGCCCGGCAGGCTGCGGTCGAACTCGATTCCGGAGACGGAGTCGACGTCGCTGTGCACCACCTGGATGCGCTCGAACGAGCCGAGCAGCTTGCCGAAGATCTTGCGGAAGCGGTGCCGGACGCCCGTCGAGTGTTGCTTGTCGAACTCGGTGCCGCCGTCGGTGCGCACGTGGGCCCGGGCACGATCGCGGTGGCGGTGGCTCCGCGCTGTCGCGCTCCGGGCGCCTGATCCTCCACAGCCCTTCTCCTGCGGCGCAGTTCTCCACAGGCTGAGCATCGGCCGGCGACGTGTTCTGCGAACCCGACCTAACGTGCCTGGCATGTCACGCAACCAGCCACCCGATCGACTCGCCGCGATCCTCGCCGAACTCGACGAAGGTCGGCGGACGCCGTGGCTGCCGGACGAGGACGATCTGATCGACCGTCGTCCGCTGTGGCCGGCGCTGCCTGGCCGTCGTCGACGTGCTGCGGCGACACACATTCCGGACCGCCGGGGCCCGGGAACCGATGGCGATCTCGACGACTTCGACGCCTCGGGGATGGAGGGCGAGACGGTCGAGGACGAGCCGCGTAGCCGGGCCGATCGGCGTCATCAAGGTCTCGGAGGCGGGAACGGGCGCGACAGCGAACGGGTCAGTCCCCACACCCCCTTGTTCCGAACACCGTTGCCCGACACGGAGGTCGACACGCATCCCGGTCGCGCCGCTCTGATCGGAGCCCTCGTGGTCCTGTTGGTGGCGGGGGCCGTGTTCGGCGTACGGGTGTTCTCGGCCCGGAGCGCGGCCGAGCCCGTACCACTCGCGCCCGCAGCCTCAACAGCTGTGACCTCGACCGGCTCGGCCGCTGCTACCGCACCGGGTGGGAGGGGAGGTCAAGCACCGTACGCCACCTCGGCCGCCGCAGTTTCGCCGACGAGCCTCCTGGTTCACGTGGTCGGTCAGGTGCAGCGTCCAGGCGTGGTACGGCTCACATCAGGGTCCCGGGTCGAGGACGCCATCCGTGCGGCCGGTGGTGCGGGGCGAGGCGCAGACCTGTCAGCGGTCAACCTTGCCCGCCTGGTCACCGACGGAGAACAGGTGCAGGTGCCCAGGCCGGGGGAGAGCCCGATGCCTGCGCCGGCGCCGGCCGCGCAGTCAGGCGAGGGCACAGCGTCGACGAAAGCCGGCATACCCGCCGGACCGATCCCCCTGAACACCGCCACCGTGGCGGACCTGGACGCACTTCCGGGGGTCGGCCCGGTGCTGGCAGCGCGGATCATCGAGTGGCGTACCACGAACGGCAGGTTCAGCAGCGTCGACGAACTCGGTGAGGTGAGCGGTATCGGCGACAAGCTGCTGGAGCGGCTGCGCCCGCTGGTCACCGTGTGACCTGATGGAGCAGACGCACCGTGCCCTCGACCTCCGTCTGCTCCTGCCGGCACTGATCGCCTGGGGCGTCGCTGCCGCACTCCTCGGTGTCGCCACTTCGCTGGTGATCGCCGTTCTCGTCGGGTGTCTCGTCACCGGAATCGGCTGCTGCGGATTGGGCAGACCAACCGTACGAATGATCGGGTTCTGCGCTCTGGCAACGACCTTCATCCTCACCGCCGTCCTCGGGCATCGCGCTGTCGCACAAGCCGGCTTGGTACCAACGCTTGCTGAGCGTGGCGCCTCCGTCCGTCTCGAGGCGAGGGTGGTCTCCGATCCGGCACCGGTCCGGTCCCGCTTCGGCGGAGAGCAGGTCTGGCGCGTTCGCCTGCAAGCCACGCGGATCTCCGGACGCGGCGAGGTGGCCGGGGCACGAACGCCGATTCTCGCGTTCGGCGGGCAGGACGTGGGCCGGCTGCGCTGGCACGACACCGTCGTCGCCGCGGGACGCCTCCAACCCGCCGAGACGGGTGCCGACGTACGAGCGATCCTTCGCATTCGTCAGGTGCAGCGCACCCACCCGGCAGGACGGATCGAAGAGACCGTCGAACACCTACGAACCGGTCTGCGCGACAGCACCGAGGGCTTGCCGACCGACCCCGCCGGGCTCGTGCCGGCACTGGTCATCGGTGACACCAGCCGCATGCCGCAGGAACTGAACGACGACATGCAGGCCACCGGCATGACCCACCTCAACGCGGTCTCCGGCAGCAACGTCACCGTCGTCCTGCTGTGCGTGCAAGGCCTGGCCGGCTACCTGCGGATCCCGCGGCGGTGGCGCCTGCCGTTCGCGCTCCTCGGCCTCGCCCTGTTTGTGATGCTCTGTCGACCCGAACCGTCGGTCGTGCGGGCCTCGGCGATGGGAGTGGTCGGGCTGCTGGCGCTGCGCGGCGGGTCCCGGCGCGCAGGAGCCCCGGCACTGGCCGGAGCGATACTGGTGCTGCTCGCGATCGACCCGCACCTGGCTCGCTCCTTCGGGTTCATCCTGTCCAGTTTCGCCACGCTCGGGCTGTTGCTGTTCGCCCGGCGGTGGGCGGATGCCATCGCCCGATGTCTCCCGAGACGGTGTGCACCACTCGCGGAAGCCATCTGCGTTCCTCTGGCAGCTCAAGTCTTCTGCGCACCGCTCACCCTGCTGCTCCAGCCCGGCGTCAGCCTCGTCGGAGTGCCCGCGAACGTCCTGGCCGCACCGTTGGTACCGATCGCGACGGTCGCCGGAGTGCTGGTCGTCTGCAGCGCACCGGTGTTGCAGCCGCTCGCCCAGTTGCTCGCCTGGGTGGCCGGCCTCCCGGCCTGGGGAATCGCCACGATCGCGCACCTCGGGGCCGATCTGCCCTATGGAACGCTGCCCTGGCCCGGAGGCTGGGCCGGGCTCGCCCTGCTGGTCCTGGTCATCGCGCTGGTGCTGACCACCGGGCACTGGTGGGCGCACCAGGCCGCGGCCCGACCGTGGCATGGCGCCGCTGCCGCGGTCACCGCGCTGGCCCTCGTCGTGCCGGTGCCCGCCGCACCTCCGTCGCGAGGGTGGACCGTTGCCATGTGTGACGTGGGGCAAGGAGACGCGACGATCGTCCGATCACCCCAGGGCGGAGTGTTGCTGATCGATACCGGTCCCGAACCCGATACCGTCGACAGTTGCCTGAGCCGCCTCGGCGTCGAACGGATCGACGCCGTCGTGCTCACCCATTTCCACGCCGACCACGTCGATGGGCTTGCCGGGGTACTGCGCAGCGGCCGCACGGTGCGACAGCTTGTCGCGACCTTCGTCGAGGGTGAGGACGACGCCGGCCCGCACGAGGAGGCATCACGCCGTGAACCGACGCTGGCTCTCGCCGCACGCGCACGCGTACCGGTGCGGTTGGTGCGGCGCGGCGACAGCGTGGACGCACCTGGCATCACGGGGAAGGTGCTGTGGCCGGCCCGCACACTCGAGACCGGATCGGTGCAGAACAACGCGAGCGTGGTGCTCGCGGTCGTCGCCGGGGGCGTCCGGGCGTTGTTCACCGGCGACATCGAACGGGATGCCGGACGCGCCGTCCGACAGGAACTCCAGGCCGCGGGGGAGGGATCCTTCGACGTGCTCAAGGTGGCCCACCACGGTTCGGCCAACCAGGACGCAGATCTGATGGCGGTGGTGCGCCCGCGGGTCTGCCTGATCGGGGTCGGCGCAGACAACGACTACGGGCACCCGGCGCCGGCGACGTTACGACTGCTCGCCGGATGCACCGTGTTGCGCACCGATCAGGACGGCATGCTGTTCGTCCACCCGCATACGGACGGTGGCGTCTCGGTCAGCAGCTCCGGCTGACGGGCTACCGATTGCGTTGTCAGACAGGCTGTTTCGCCAGGTCGCCGACGCAGGAGGAGTCGCCGGCTGCTTCCACGAGGGCGTCGATCATCGCGGCGACCGCCGGTACGCGGGTCAGGTCGGGGGTCGTCACCGCGTACACGGTGCGGTGGGAGGGCGGGTCGATGGGCAGCACCTTGACCCGTGCGTTCGGTGCCGACCGCAGGATCAGATCGGGCACCAGGGCGACGCCCAGACCTTCGGCGACCAGACCGAGAACGGCCACGTAGTCCTCGGTCTCGAACGCGACGTCCGGGCGATACCCGGCGGCTGCTGCGAGCGAGAGCAGGTGTCCACGGCAACGCGGACAACCGGCGATCCACGGCGCTTCGGCGAGAGCCGCGAGGTCGACACTGTCCTGAGAAGCAAGTGGGTGGTCCAGCGGCAGGGCGATCCGAACGTGGTCGAGCAGAAGTTCCTTGACCTCGAAGTCGTCGAGGTGGTCGCTGCTGATCTCCAGCCCGTCATAGGTGAAGGCCACAGCGACGTCACACTCGCCGGCTCGCAGGGCCGCCAGCGACTCCGGTGGCTCACCCTCTGCGAAGCTCACCTGCACCTGCGGGAAACGCTTCTTCACCAGCGACAGTGCCTTCGGCACCAGCGTCGAGGACGAGGAGGGGAAGGCCATGAGTCGGACGCGTCCTGACTGGAGACCGGCGATCGCCGCGACCTCGGATTCGGCCGCGCTGATCGCGCCGAGGACCGCGCCGGCGTGGCGGGCCAGGACTTCACCGGCTTCGGTGAGTCGCACGTTGCGGCCCAGTCGTTCGACCAGGGGAGTGCCCAAGCGCTCTTCGAGGCGACGGACCATCTGGGAGATGGCGGGCTGGGAGTAACCGAGCGACGACGCCGCGGCGGTGAAACTGCCCTCGTCAGCGATGGCACGAATCACCCGGAGGCCGGCAGCGTCGATCATGCGCACCAGCCTACAAACCGTTCGACCGACCCGCCTGCTCAGCATGAAATCGCAGCGCGAGCCGCAGATCCTCACCGGTCCAGTGCCGAGTGCATCATCCAGGCCACCGCCGCACCGCCTCCGGCGCGGCTGATCGGGGCGGTGGCCCCTGTGCGCCACCACCAGCAACAACGGCAGGATCAGGGGCGAAGGGGCCTCGGTCGTGTTCGCGCGTCCGGCCGTGGAGACAGCTGTCGCCCATCACCGCGAGCCAACCCAGCGTGACCCACCCCGATAGCGTACGAACCGATGCGCCCGCCGGCTCTCGATGAGCCGCGGCCTCGAACTCGGAACAGACCCGACCCATGGAGAACGAAGGTCCGATGGACGACCGCAGCCACCTGGCACACCTGCTCCGCGAGGGCGACGTGTTGGTCATGACCGGGGCCGGGCTGTCCACCGAATCCGGGCTGCCCGATTACCGCGGACCGGACGGGGTACGCCGTGTGGAGCCCATGACGGTGAGCGAGTTCCGGGCCGGAGTCGCTGCGCGGCAACGCTATTGGAGCCGGTCCTATGTCGGATGGGAGAGGTTCCGGACGGCGCGGCCCAACGAAGCGCACCGTCACCTCGCCGCGCTGGAGAAGGCGGGCCTGTTCGAGACGACGATCACCCAGAACGTCGACGGCCTGGCCCAGCAGGCAGGGTCCCGCGATGTCATCGAGTTGCACGGCAACCTCGGGCGAGCCGTCTGCCTGAACTGCCGGGCGCTTGCCGACCGAGAGTGGATCCAGCAGCAGTTCGCCACGCGCAATCCGGTGTTCGCGCAGGACGCCGAGAGGGCGCGCGACCTGCCGCTGCGCCCGGATGGCGACGTCGACATCGACCCCTCGCTGATCCATGACATCGAACTGGTGGTGTGCCCGACCTGTGGCAGCGACCTGCTGAAGCCGGACGTCGTGATGTTCGGCGAATCGGTACCCAAGGATCTGGTCGCCCATTGCTTCAACCGTCTCGAGCGGGCAAAGTCGCTGCTGGTGGTCGGATCCTCGCTCGGTGTGATGTCCGGCTTCCGTTTCGCGCGGCGTGCTGCCGAGCGCGACATCCCGATCGTGCTGGTCAACACCGGTTGGTCGCGAGCGGAACATCTGGCCACCAGACACGTACACCGCCCCCTGAGCGAGGTGCTGCAGGAGGCGGTGTGGGACGTACTGGGTGACGTCGACCGGGACGCGAGCGGCGATCGACGCCGGTGATCAGACCCGCCGCAGGACGGCCGTGACCTTGCCGAGGATCACCGCGTGGTCACCGTCGATCGGGTCGTACGCCGGGTTGTGCGGCATCAGCCAGACCTTGCCGTCGCGACGCTTGAACGTCTTGACGGTGGCTTCGTTGTCGAGCATCGCGGCGACGATGTCGCCGTTGGTCGCGGTCGGCTGCTGGCGCACGACGACCCAGTCGCCGTCGCAGATTGCGGCGTCGACCATCGAGTCACCGACCACCTTGAGCAGGAACAGGTCGCCCTCACCGACGATCTGCTTGGGCAACGGGAAGACGTCCTCGACGACCTCTTCGGCCAGGATCGGCCCGCCGGCCGCGATGCGTCCGACGACGGGCACGTAGGAGGCTGCCGGACGCTGGTCGCCGGCGCCGGTCTCGTCGATGGTGGACTCGTCGCTCGAGGTGACGCTGGAACCGCCACGCACGCCCCGCTTGTCCTGCTGGTGATCGGGGGAGATGACCTCGATCGCGCGGGGACGGTTGGGGTCACGGCGCAGATAACCCTTGCGCTCGAGCATCGACAGTTGGTGGGCCACCGAACTCGGGCTGGTCAGGCCGACGGCCTCACCGATCTCCCGCATGCTCGGCGGGTAGCCGCGCCGGTCGACGGAGTTGCGGATCACTTCGAGGACCTTGCGCTGGCGGGTGGTCAGCGCTACGCCGCCCTCGTCGTCGGGCAGCTGGTGGATCTTGGCCATTTCGTCTGCGTCCTTCGTCATGCCGTCGGTGAGGTGGTGCGGGCGGGTCGATCGGTACGGCCCTTCATGCCCCGGGTGATGCGTCCTGGACGACCGATGAAGCTGCTGTCGGCGAGCCGTGCAGCGCTCTTTCGAAGGAGGTTGTCGGTGGTCGGTGCCAGGCTGCGGAGCATGGAAAGAGGCTATGCGGCTCGGACACAGTTTTCAAACATTTGTACGAGGCGTGTCTCGCATCATTCGAACAGCCGTGCTATACATCGTACAGACGTTCTATCGCACACGTGTGCGAAGGAGAACTTGATCCGGCGCCTCGCGCCAGGGACGGAGAACATCATGAGTGCAGTTGCTCGCTGGGATCAGCCGCGTGTGGTCCGCACACCGCAGCGCCGGCGTCACCTGACCCTCGTGCCGTCGAACCAGCCGGTCGCGCGACTCGGCCGGGACGAGGTTCGGCTCACCATGCGCGGCCGTCGCGTGCTCGCCGCGCTCGTGCTCACCACCCTGATCGCGGCGGGCTGGGGTGCCGGGCGGGCCTTCGCCTCCTCGCCGTCGGCGACGCAGTTGGTGGTGCAGCCGGGGCAGACGCTGTCCGAGGTTGCGCACCAGGCCTACCCGCAGTTGCCGGTCGCCGAAGCGGTCGTGCGCCTTCAGCTCGCGAACGACCTCAATACTCTGCATGTCCACCCGGGCCAGTCGTTGACGGCTCCTCGCTGACGACGACTTCGCTCCCATGGCGCGCCCCGTCTCCCGATCGTCGGGAACGGGGCGCGGGTGTGTCACGGGGCCTCGCGACCAGTTCGCGAACGCCTCGGCGCCGTGACCAGCACGTTTGGTGAACGTGCCGGATCGGCGGAGAGACTTTCCGATCCCCACCTTGCATCTTGGGGTCGAAGCGGAATAACATCCCTACATCTAGTAGTTACACCGATGTAAGTTGTCCACATGTAGGTCCCCAGGATCTCAACAGGAATGACGGGCTTCTTCACCGGTTATCCACAAGAACATCCCCAATCGGGCCGATCAAGGCCTCGTGGCCCGGGCATTCCTATGCCCTTGCGAGCCGAACCGACCCGGATCATCACCAGGAGGTGACCATGCACTGCCCGTTCTGCCGACACGACGACTCCCGGGTCGTCGACAGCCGCAGCAGTGATGACGGCACCTCCATCAAACGGCGTCGCCAGTGCCCGTCGTGCGGCAAGCGGTTCTCCACCATGGAGACCGCCGGCCTCACGGTGGTCAAGCGGTCCGGCGCCAGCGAACCGTTCTCCCGGCAGAAGGTGCTCGTGGGCGTCCGCAAGGCCTGCCAGGGCCGGCCGGTGTCCGAGGACCAGCTCGCCCTGCTGGCGCAGGAGGTGGAGGAGAGCATCCGCTCCGGCGGCGCGGCCGAGATCGACGCGCACGACGTGGGACTGGCGATTCTCGGCCCGCTGCGCACGCTCGACGAGGTGGCCTACCTGCGGTTCGCGTCCGTCTACCAGGCGTTCGACGATCTCGACGACTTCGAGGCAGCCATCGCCCTGTTGCGCGCCGAACGCGATCTCAGCTCGACCGACGGGGCCGGTCACCAGGCCGCAGCTCGAACAGGCGACGAGGCTGTCGGTGGTCGGGTTCAGACTGATCGAACCGTGACCGACCGCTGACCGCCGGCACGCGCACCACCGATTTCCAAGCAATCACACGCAGATCCACAACCGGCATCACACCCAGAAGCCCACGGAGGAGCATCATGACGGAGACGACCAACGCACATTCGCGCACGCGCAAGAGCGGCAAGGGTGTGAAGGTGGAACGCATCTTCACCACCCCGGGCGTGCATCCCTATGACGAGGTCACCTGGGAGCGTCGCGACGTCGTTCAGCAGAACTGGAAGACCGGCGAGACGATCTTCGAGCAGCGTGGCGTGGAGTTCCCCGACTTCTGGTCGCTGAACGCGTCCACGATCGTCACCACGAAGTACTTCCGCGGCGCACTCGGCACCGAGGCCCGTGAGACGAGCCTCAAGCAGCTCATCGACCGTGTCGTGCTGACCTACGTCAAGGCCGGCAAGGAGTTCGGCTACTTCGCCACCGACGACGACGCGACGCTGTTCGAGCACGAGCTCACCTGGTCGCTGCTGCACCAGGTCTTCAGCTTCAACTCCCCGGTGTGGTTCAACGTCGGCACCAAGAGCCCCCAGCAGGTCTCGGCGTGCTTCATCCTCGCCGTCGACGATTCGATGGACTCGATCCTCAACTGGTACAAGGAGGAGGGCTTCATCTTCAAGGGCGGCTCCGGTGCCGGCCTGAACCTCTCGCGGATCCGTTCCTCCAAGGAGTTGTTGTCCAGCGGCGGCACCGCCAGCGGCCCGGTCAGCTTCATGCGTGGCGCCGACGCCTCCGCCGGCACCATCAAGTCCGGTGGCGCCACCCGCCGCGCGGCGAAGATGGTCGTGCTCGACGTCGACCACCCCGACATCGAGGAGTTCATCGAGACCAAGGCGCGCGAGGAAGACAAGATCCGTGCGCTGCGCGACGCCGGTTTCGACATGGACCTCGGCGGCAAGGACATCCACTCGGTCCAGTACCAGAACGCCAACAACTCCGTCCGGGTCAGCGACGAGTTCATGCGTGCGGTCGAGGACGGTAAGCCGTTCGGTCTGCGTGCCCGCGGCACCGGTGAGGTCATCGAGGAAGTCGACGCCCGCGAGCTGTTCGACAAGATCAACAAGGCCGCGTGGGAGTGCGCCGACCCGGGTGTGCAGTACGACGACACCATCAACGCGTGGCACACCAACCCCGAGTCGGGGCGCATCACCGCGTCCAACCCGTGCTCGGAGTACATGTCGCTCGACAACTCCTCCTGCAACCTCGCGAGCCTCAACCTGCTGAAGTTCCTGAAGGAAGACGACACCTTCGACGTGCCGACCTTCCAGAAGGTCGTCGAGATGGTCATCACCGCGATGGACATCTCCATCTGCTTCGCCGACTTCCCGACCGAGGCGATCGGCAAGACCACCGTCGACTACCGCCAGCTCGGCATCGGTTACGCCAACCTCGGTGCGCTGCTGATGGCCACCGGCCACGGCTACGAGTCCGAAGGTGGCCGCAGCCTCGCCGCTGCCATCACCTCGCTGCTCACCGGCGCGGCCTACAAGCGGTCTGCCGAGATCGCCGGTGTCGTCGGTTCCTACGCCGGCTACGCCCGCAACGCCGAGGCGCACAGGAAGGTCATGCGCAAGCACCAGGCCGCCAACGACCAGGTGCGCACGCTCGACACGATGGACGCCAACATCCACCGCGCCGCGACGAAGGCGTGGGCCGATGTCATCGAGCTCGGGGAGAAGAACGGTTACCGCAACGCGCAGGCCTCGGTGCTCGCGCCGACCGGCACCATCGGCTTCATGATGGACTGCGACACCACCGGTATCGAGCCCGACTTCTCGCTGGTGAAGTTCAAGAAGCTCGTCGGTGGCGGCTCGATGCAGATCGTCAACCAGACCATCCCGCGGGCGCTGAAGAAGCTCGGCTACCAGGGCGAGCAGATCGAGGCGATCGTCGAGCACATCGCCAACAACGGTCACGTCATCGACGCACCGGGTCTGAAGACCGAGCACTACGAGGTCTTCGACTGCGCGATGGGCGAGCGCGCGATCAGCCCGATGGGCCACGTCCGCATGATGGCGGCCTGCCAGCCGTTCCTGTCGGGTGCGATCTCCAAGACGGTCAACCTGCCGGAGACGGCGACCGTCGAGGAGATCGCCGAGGTCCACTTGGAGGGCTGGAAGCTCGGCCTGAAGGCGCTCGCGGTCTACCGCGACAACTGCAAGGTCGGCCAGCCGCTGTCCGACGGCAAGGCCAAGGCCAAGCCGGTGCAGGATGCCGCCGAGCCGGAGAAAGTCGTCGAGTACCGCCCGATCCGTCGTCGCCTGCCCAAGCGTCGCAGCAGCCAGACCACCTCGTTCGCGGTCGGTGGCGCCGAGGGTTACCTCACCGCCAGCACCTACGACAACGGTGAACTGGGTGAACTGTTCCTGAAGTTCGGCAAGCAGGGTTCGACCCTCGCCGGCGTGATGGACGCGTTCTCGATCGCCGTCTCGGTCGCGCTGCAGTACGGCGTGCCGCTGGAGACCTACGTCGAGAAGTTCACCAACATGCGCTTCGAGCCGGCCGGTATGACCGACGACCCGGACGTGCGGATGGCGCAGTCGATCATGGACTACGTGTTCCGTCGCCTGGCGCTGGACCACCTGGACTTCGAGACGCGTTCGTTCATGGGGATCCACAGCGCCGAGGAGCGCGCCCGCCAGCTCGAGACCGGCTCGTACGCCTCGAACGAGGGCGACGACGTGGAGGGCGAACTGGAGAACTTCTCCCAGTCGGCCGCCACCAAGGAGGCACCGAAGGTGTCCGCCGCGCAGGCGAGCTCCGGCGCCGGTGCTGCCGACGTGCGTGAGGTCTCCCCGGAGATTCACTCCTCGGCCGAGCTAATGGAGAAGTTCCAGGGCAAGGCCGCCGACGCTCCGATGTGCATGACCTGTGGCACGAAGATGCGTCCGGCCGGTAGCTGCTACGTCTGCGAGGGTTGCGGAAGCACCTCCGGCTGCAGCTGAGCCGAGGGCGAAGGGCCGCCGGTTTTCCGGCGGCCCTCCGTCATGTCGTGAGTCTGTCGGGAAACGGTTGCGACTCAGCGCTTTCGGGCGTATCGCTCCAGTTCGTCGGCTGCCTTGGTAGCCAGACTGCGCACCCCCGAGATGGTCGGTCCGCCCGATGCGAGCACGACGATCACTTGGTCGCCCTCTGGGGCCGGGGAGTACCAGGTGCCGTTCTCGACGCCTCCCAGCGCACCGCTCTTGAACCACACCGTCGTCCAGGCGCGCGGCGCGGTGAACCCGGGTGAGGGCACCGCCATGATCTGCGAGGCGAGGGTGGAACGGGACGCTTTCGCGCGGGTGTGGAGCGCCACCCAGGCCCGGGCAACGTCCTCGGAGCTTGCGAAATAGCCCAGACCGCTGCGCCAGGAGCCACCGATCGAGAAGTCGGGGCCACTCGCGTCAGCACGGCGGGAGGGTGCGATCAGTTGCCGCCGTCCCGTCTCCGAGGCCTTGGCCCAGCCGGCACGGGCACGCTGTGCCGCAGGGTCGGGGGAGTACAGCAGCCACAGGTCCTCGCGGATCGTCAGGAACGGGATCATCAGATCAGGTCGGGAATGACCCGAAGCGCGCAGTGCAGCCTTCATCGCGTCCTGGCCGAGCACCCGGACCAACAGGCTGGTCGCGGTGTTGTCGGACTGCTTGAACATCGCGCCGGCCGCCTCCATCACCCTGATCCGAACGCCGACGCCCCGTCCCGCCATCGAGCCGCTGCCTGCGCAGATGTCCTCACGCAGCAGGGTGAGCGACTGGTCCCAGCGCAGCCTGCCCGCCCTGATCGCGTCCAGCAGCGCGATCATCACGTACAGCTTGGTGACCGACGCGATCGGCCGGGTGTCCACGGGTCCGCTGCGGTGCACGATCTGCAACTGACCGGACGGCGTGACGAAGCCGGCCAACAGCGCGACGTCCTGGGCGACCCTACGGGCGGCGCCGTCGACCGACCGCCAGGCATTCCGGTCGACGCCGGGCGCGGAGACAACAGCCGGCGCCGGCGAAGACGCAGGGCGAGAGGTCGATCTCAACGGGACAGTGGACGTCGTGGGTGGGGGAGTCGGGTCACCATCGCCGACGGAGCAACCGGCCACCAGGGCGACGACCACGCCCAGCGCGGGGCACGTCAGGCGACGGCTCGTCCTCATCGCGTCCTCATCGTGTCGACCCTACAAGGACACAAGCGCACGTACTGGCGAGTAGCATCGCGAACGATGACAACCAAGACGAAGTCCGGGACGACCTCGCGCGCCGAGACGGCGGGCGAGGACGCGCGTGGTTTCGTCGCGGGCCTACGCGATGCCCACGGGTCGACGACCACGAAGATCTTCGGTCGGGCGCGCTCCCTGCTCGGGCCTGTCGTCACACCGCTCGAGCTCGCCCACGATGTCGTCCTCTCCGGCACCTACAGCTCACTGGAACTGGCACTCGACGTCGCCGGAGTTGTCGCACGTCCGGCCGCGGGATTCGTTGCGGGACAAGTTCCCTCTCGGGTGGTGAAACGCCGGGCGACGTCGGTGGCGGCCTTCGTCCAAGGCCTCACCGGAGACCGGCTGGTCGACGTCGACCTGCCGATCTCGTACCCGATGACCTTGCGACGTTCCGGCTACGACGTGCCGATCACCAAGGCAGGTCTGTCGAACGCCTACCCGGACGCGTCCTCGAACCTCGTCGTGTTCGTCCACGGTTTCGTGGGTACCGAGCAGATGTGGAAGCGGCGCGCGAGCCGCGACGACGAGGGCCGCCGACTCTCCTACGGCCGCCGCCTCGAATCGCTCGGTGACTGGTCGGCGGTGTGGGTGCGCTACAACACCGGCCAGCGCGTCTCGACCAACGGCCGCGACCTCGGCCGCATGCTCGCCCGACTCGTCGCACGCTGGCCAGTCCCGGTCGATCGGGTGGTGCTGGTCGGCCACTCGATGGGCGGACTGGTCGTGCACAGCGCGCTGCTCCAGGCTGCGCCGGACGCGCCGTGGGCGGGCCTGGTCACCGACACCGTGTCGCTCGGCACCCCCTACCACGGAGCCCTGCTGGAGAAGAGCGTGAATGTCGTGGCGAAGGAGTTCGACAACCACCGGGCGACCCGTTGGGCCGGCGGGGTACTCAGATTCCGAAGCCAGGGCATCAAGGATCTGCGCCACGGCAACCTCGTGGAGGCGGACTGGAAGGGCTTCGATCCCGACGATCCGGAGGATCACCGGGCCCGCGACCGCAGGCACCTGCACCCGATCCGACACCTCGCGGTCGTCGGGATGATCGCGCCGCAGCCGCACGCGTGGTGGGGCCGTCCGCTGGGTGACGGCATGGTGTCGCGGTCCTCGGCTGCGGGCCTTGAGGGCGAGATCTGGGACACCGCGTACGTCGGCGGTGTCAACCACATGGATCTGCTCAACCACCCGAAGGTCTACAACGTCCTCGCCGAGCGCCTCGGGGTGAAACAGCTCCCTTTGCGTCACCCGGGCGACTAACCTCACAGCATGTCCGGCGCAGCCTTCTTCGACCTCGATCGCACCCTCGTCCGCAAGGCCTCGGGTCCGGCCCTTTCCCGCGCGATGCGCGAGAGCGGGGTGGTGGGGTCGAAGCTGCCCGGTGAGTCATTGCTGTTCTGGTGGATGAACGCCTTCGGTGAGACGCTCGGCTCCATCGCGCTCGCGCGACAAGCCGTGCTCATAGCGGCCGGCAAACCCGACGGCGCATTCGACGACGCGGCCCACAAGGCCGCCGAGGTGCTCGTCGACCAAGTAGGCCCGTTCGCCCGAATTCTGGTCGAACAGCACCACGACGCAGGCCGAAAGGTGGTCATGGCGACAACCACGCCGTACCACCTCATCAAGCCGCTGGCCGATGCGCTCGGGTTCGACGACGTGATCGCCACCCGGTACGCCGTCGGTGAGAACGGTACGTACAACGGGCGCCACGAGGGCCGGTTCGTGTGGTCCTGGGGGAAGTTGGCCGCCGTCCGCGACTGGGCGGCCGCCAACGACGTCGACCTCGAGGAATCCTTCGCCTATTCCGACTCGGTGTTCGACATTCCGCTGCTCACCGCGGTCGGCAACCCCGGTGCGGTCAACCCTGACCCGCGACTGCTGGTGGTCGCCATGGCCAAGCGCTGGCCGATCCTGTCCTTCGATGCGCCGCCCGGCACTCTCACCTTGCCGGTGGTCGACCTGGAAGCCCGCCGGCTCGCGCTGATGCTGGCCCGGCCGGAGACCTTCCCGTACGTGAGGTTCGAGATCAACGGGCTGGAGAACATCCCCGCAGACGGTCCCGCGATCTTCGCCGGCAACCACCGCAGCTACTTCGACATGGCGACCATGGCGGTCGTCGTCGGACGCACGGGGCGCGGCGCGAGCTTTCTGGCCAAGCGCGAGATGTTCGACGTGCCGCTGCTCGGACCGGTGTTGCGGATGCTCGGTGGCCTGAGCGTCGACCGTGACCATCGCGATCCGGACGCGGCCGACCCGCTGGAGGAGGCGGCGGTCGCGCTCGCCGGCGGTGACCTGGTCGGCGTGATGCCGCAGGGGACGATCCCGCGCGGACTCGACTTCTTCTGCGATGAGTTGCGCGGCTACCCCGGCACGGCGCGCCTCGCGGCCATGACGAAGGCGCCGGTCATTCCGTTTGCGCTCAGCGGGACCGAACTGGTCTGGCCGCGTGCTGCCGCTGCGCCCAATGTGCTGAGTTTTCTGAACCCGCCGAAGATCGTGGTCAACATCGGCGAACCGGTGGAGTTGAAGTACCGCTCGGAGCAGGCCGACACAAAACGCATCATGGCGGCGATCTCGGCGATCCTGCCCGATGCGGCGAAGGGCCTGAAGCCGACCAGCATCGAGCAGGTGGCCTCGACCTACCCCGGTGGTCGCATCCCGCAGAGCGATCTGCCCGACATCGAGCGGACCATCGCAGCCAACACCGCAAAGGGGCGCAAGGCAGCACTGAAGCGGCGGTGAACAGGAACTGAACGCGTTCTGAACGCTGCTGGCCCCGCCTGTTCGCCGCGGTGAACTGCGGGTTTGCGTCAGGTGGCCGCACGTCGTCAGACTGCGGGCATGACCACCGAGATTCTCGTGTTGACGCTGGTCGTCATCACGGCGCTGGGGTTCGACTTCACCAACGGCTTCCACGACACGGGAAACGCCATGGCAACATCCATCGCCACCGGTGCGCTGAAGCCGAAGACGGCGGTCACGCTGTCGGCGCTGTTGAATCTCGTGGGTGGCTTCCTGTCGGTGGAGGTCGCGGTCACCGTCACCAAGGACATCCTGCGGTTGCAGGCCTCGGACGGTTCATTGCTCAGCGGGATCAGTCCGTCATTGGCGATGACGATCGTGTTCGCCGGGTTGATCGGTGGCATCCTGTGGAACCTGTTCACCTGGTTGCTCGGGCTGCCGTCCAGTTCCTCCCACGCCCTGTTCGGCGGGCTCGTGGGCGCGGGCATCGCGGGCATGGGACTCGAGGGCGTCAAGTGGGACGGTGTCACGGCCAAGATCCTGCTGCCGGCGGTGTTGTCGCCGTTGATCGCCGGGTGTATCGCCGCCCTCGGCACGGCACTGATCTACCTGTTGTCGCGATCGGTGCGCAGTGAGCGCAAGAAGAACAGTGCGTTCCGCTGGGGTCAGGTCGGCACGGCCAGCCTGGTGTCGCTCGCCCACGGCACCGGTGACGCGCAGAAGACGATGGGTGTCATCGCGCTCGCACTCATGGTGCAGGGCGACCTGACGGTCGACGGCATCGAGCAGAACGGTCTGCCGGTCTGGATCATCGTCAGTTGTGCCATCGCCATCGCGCTCGGCACCTACCTCGGCGGCTGGCGCATCATCCGCACGCTCGGTAAGGGCCTGGTCGACATCGAACCGGCGCAGGGAATGGCCGCGCAGGCGTCCTCGGCGGCGATCATTCTGACCTCCAGCCATTTCGGCATGGCGCTGTCGACCACCCACGTCGCGACCGGTTCGATCATCGGTTCCGGCGTCGGCAAGCCGCAGGCGCAGGTGCGCTGGGGTGTCGCGGCCCGGATGGTCACCGCGTGGCTGATCACCCTGCCCAGTGCAGGTTTGATCGGCGCACTCTGCCTGTTCGTCTCCCGGTTGATCGGGGGACTGGCCGGTGACCTGGTGATCTTCGGTGTCCTGGTCGCGCTGTCGGTGTACATGTACCAGCGCAGTCGCCGCCAGGCGGTCACCGCCCACAACGTCAACCGGGACTGGGACGACAACGAGGCCGAGCCGCCCGTCCCGGCGTCGGCGGGAGCGGCGCACTGATGAAGATTCTCGACTCGATGCTCAACGTCGTGCTCGCCGGACTCGTCTTCGGTGTCGGCCTGCCGGTCATCTACGTGCTCGCCCTGCGCATGTGGGATCGCGCGGACCACGTCGACAGTGTGATCGCTCGTCGCGGTACGCTCGCGATGGCGTGGACGGGGTTCGCGTTGGTCGGCATCATGGTGCTGGTCGCGATCCTGTGGATCACGCGTAAGTCCTTGTCGCACTACCTCGGGATCACGGTTTTCTGACATGCACAACCCGCTCACCCAATTCGTCAACTGGTTGCGCGAGGGCTACCCCGAGGGTGTCCTGCCGTCGGACTACAGCCCACTGCTGTCGGTGCTGCAGCGTTCGCTGACCGACAACGAGATCGAGCAGGTCGTCACCGAGTTGCGGCGCAGCCGTGGCGGGGAGGTCGACGAGGACGAGATCCGTGAGTCCGTCAAGAATGTCGCCCACGCTCTGCCCACCGACGACGACATCGCCCGGGTCAGCAAACGCCTGTACAACGCCGGTTGGCGCGATCCGGGAGTAGCCCGCGCCGGCGTGATCTCGCCCGAGACGGACGACCGAGAGGCCGGCGATGTCTGACGCGACAGAACTCGGGTTCGCACCGTCGGACCCGTCGTTCATCGCCGATCCTTACCCGGTGCTCACCGGACTGCGTGCCGCCGGTCGAACTGTCCGGTACGCCGAACGCGACGTCTGGCTCATTCCGCACTTCGCCGATGTGCATGCCGCGCTGCGCAATCGCTCGCTCGGGCGCAGTTTCGAGCACCGTCACACACCGGCCGAATTCGGACGTCCGGGCCTTTGCGACATGGAGTCGAGCTTTCCGCGTTTCGTCGAATCCGAACGCTGGTCGCTGCTGAATCTCGAACCCCCGGACCACACCAGAATTCGCCGGCTGGTGACGAAGGTGTTCACCGCCAAGGCGGTCCGCGAGTTCGAACCGCAGATCGCGCAGTTGGCGGATGTGGCGTTCCGCGGCGCACGCGACACCGGCGACGCGCAGGGCGGAGTCGACGTCATCTCCCGGCTCGCGCAGCCCTTCTCCATCTCGGTCATCTGTGAATTGCTCGGGGTGCCGCAGGAACACGGCCCGAACTTGCTCGACTGGTCCCACGCGATCGTGAAGATGTACGAGATATCTACGACCGAACAGCAGCGCACGGACGCCGAACGGGCAGCGGGGCAGTTCGTCGACTTCGTCCAGGAACTCATCGAGGAACGACGGCGGACGCCGGGTACCGACCTCGTCTCCGAACTCGTCCTCGTCGCCGACGAGGGCGACCGGCTGACCGTCGACGAGATCGTCTGCACGGTCATCGTCCTGCTCAACGCCGGGCACGAAGCCACGGTGAACACCCTCGGCAACGGTCTCAACGCGCTGCTGCAGCGTCCCGACCAATGGGCGAGAATCACCGGCGGCGAGGTCGAGCCGATCGTGGCGGTCGAGGAGATGCTGCGCTTCGACCCGCCCCTGCAGATGTTCGAACGATGGGTGCTCGAACCCGTCGAGCTGGCCGGCCGCAGGTTCGAGACGGGGGAGCGGATCGCGATGCTGTTCGGTTCGGCCAACCGCGACCCGCAGCGCTTTCCCGACGCCGACGTCTTCGATGCGGCCCGCGGCGAGACGACCCACATCGGCTTCGGTGCCGGCGTCCACTTCTGCATCGGGGCCCCGCTGGCCCGCGCCGAACTCACCGCGATGTTGCACCGCATCGCGACCGCTGCGCCGAACCTCGAACTCATGCGGGAGCCGGAGTACCATCCGACGTTCGTGATCCGCGGATTGCAGGAGTTGCAGGTGCGCTTTCTCACACAGCCCGTATCGCGGACCTGAGCCGGCAGCGCGCGACCGCGCTGTCAGAATGGCCCGCGTGAAGGCACTGTTGTTGGAGAGCATCCACCCCCTGGCCGAAGCGTTGCTGCGCGACAGCGGGATCGAGGTCGTCAGCCACGCGGGAGCGATGGACGAGGACGAACTGATCGCCGCACTCGTGGGGGTCGACCTGCTCGGCCTCCGGTCCAAGACCGACGTCACCGCCCGGGTGATCGAATCCGCCGATCAATTGCAGGCCATCGGCGCCTTCTGCATCGGCACCAACCAGATCGACAAGGCGAGTGCCGCCGAGCGCGGGATCGTCGTGTTCAACGCCCCGTTCAGCAACACCCGAAGCGTCGTCGAACTCGCGATCGCCGAGATCATCGTGATGGCCCGCCGCCTCACCGAGAAGGACTCGGCGCTGCACAGCGGTGTGTGGGACAAGAACGCCAAGGGCAGCCACGAGATCCGTGGCCGTCGGATCGGCATCGTCGGCTACGGCAACATCGGCAGCCAATTGTCGGTCGTCGCCGAGATGCTCGGCCTGCAGGTGTACTTCTACGACAGCGAGGACAAACTCGCGCTCGGCAACGCCCGCCGGTGCGACTCGCTGGACGAACTGCTGGAGATCGCCGAGGTCGTCACGCTGCACGTCGACGGACGCGAGGGCAACGCCGGGTTCTTCGGGGCCGAGCAGTTCGCCAAGATGCGTCCGCGTTCGCTGTTCCTGAACCTGTCGCGCGGTTTCGTCGTCGACTACGACGCGCTGCGTGAGCAACTGCTCGCCGGCCACATCGCCGGTGCTTCGGTCGATGTGTTCCCGGTCGAACCCAAGGCGCGCGGCGACCGGTTCGAGTCGCCGTTGCAGGGCATCCCGAATGTCGTGCTCACGCCGCACATCGGCGGATCGACCGAGGAGGCGCAGGAGGACATCGGCCGGTTCGTCGCCGGCAAGCTGCGCGACTTCATGCAGCGGGGAACGACGACGCTCAGCGTCAACCTGCCTGCCCTCACCCTCGAAGGACACCCGGGCGACCGCCGGATCCTGCACTTCCACTCCAACACCCCGGGTGTGCTCGCGACGGTCAACAACGTGCTCGCCCATCACGGCGTGAACATCGAAGGCCAGTTGCTCGGCACCCTGGGCAGCATCGGCTACGTGGTCACCGACGTCCGGGACCTGCCGCAGGCCGCGATCACCGAACTGCAGGAGCTGTCGGAGACCATCCGCCTGCGGGTGATCTGAAGAAAGTCGGGCGTACGGGGAACCGACCGGGCCGCGGGGCAGTCGGAACCACCGGAACCGCAAGGCTTCTGCTCATCGAACAAGGGGACGGCTGGCAGCCCGCTGCGCCGTACCTCGTTAAACTTCGCACTCAGGACCGTCGCGCGGCGCGCCACGGGGGGAACTGAACCACAGGAGGAGAACCACATGAACACCAAGCGTCAGCGTTCGCTCGCCGTTGCGGTCGTGGCCGCGTGCACACTCGGACTCACCGCGTGCCAGGACAGCGCACCGCCGGTGGCCCAGCCGACGAGCAGCACCACCCAGAGTCCGTCGTCCACCGAGAGCTCCAGCTCGTCCTCGCAGAGCCCGTCGTCGACCGAGAGCAGTTCCTCGTCGTCCTCGACCGAGTCGAGCAGCACGAGTTCCTCGAGCAGCGCCGGCGGCGGCGTCAGCCAGAGCTCGGCCGCCGGGCAGTGCAACAACACCAGCAGCTACTACATCGTCAAGGGCTCCGGCACCAAGGTGAAGAAGTACGGGGAGACCCAGTCGGTGACCGGTGACGTGGGTGACGCGACCCTCGACCTGACGATCTCCAAGGGCGAGGCGAAGGACGGCGGCACGGACTACCCGTACGACGACGACACCCAGGCGCTCATCTTCGACGTGAAGTTCAAGCGGACCAGCGCGGACGGCTTCTACGTCGCAACGCCGCTGGCCTTCTCCCTGATCGACGAGAACGGCCGCAACTGCACCCGTGCTTCCAGTTCGTCGAACAACGTCGTGCTGGGCAAGGACATGCTCGACGTCGAGTCGATCAATGACAAGACGACGGAGTACAGCGGCAAGATGGTCTTCGTCGTGCCCAAGAACAAGGACTACAGCAAGTACACGCTGCTGTGGAACAGCGACTACAAGGGTGGCACCGAGGCCGGCTACGGCTGGCAGGGCTGACCAAGCCGTCGATTCACGGAATGATCGGCCCACTCCCGTCGTTCGGGAGTGTGGCCGATCTTTCGTTGTCGATGGGCTCTCGGAGAAGGTGACCGGTTCCACCGGCCGCCGTGGCACAGGAGGCGGCGACCAGCTTGACTGACACCGTGAACAGCACCCCCGATCGGTCGACCGCTGCGTCCAGCGGCCCGATCCTGTCGGCCGGCGACGAGGAACGCCGCGCCGGCCTGCGCCGTATGCGAGCCGTCGCCCTCGGCCTGCTCGTCCTTGCCGCGATCGTCTTCGTGCTGACCCATGGACGTGGCGGCGCGTGGGGTTATGTGAATGCAGCGTCCGAGGCAGCAATGGTCGGCGCGGTCGCCGACTGGTTCGCGGTGACGGCGTTGTTCCGGCATCCGCTGCGACTGCCGATCCCGCACACCGCGATCATCCCCAAACGCAAGGACCAGATCGCGCACAGCCTCGAGGACTTCGTCACCGACAACTTCCTCACCGAGGACAACGTCAACACCCGACTGGCCAGTGCGCAGATTCCCCTGCGGCTGGGCCATTGGCTGCAGGAGCCGGGCAACGCAGGGCGCGTCGTCACCGAAGCGGCCCCCGCGCTCAGCAAGGCCGTGACGTCGATCAAGGACGACGAGGTGCGTCACCTGCTCGACCGGATCCTCCTGCCCCGCCTGGGTCGGGAGCCGGTCGGCCCGCTCACCGGACACCTGCTGCAGGGTGTGGTCGAGGACGGTTCGCACCACGGTCTCGTCGACATCGGCATTCGTGAACTGCACAACTGGGCCGAGCACAACGAGGCGACGATCACCGAGATCCTCGGCCAACGCGCCCCGTGGTGGTCGCCGAAGTGGCTGGACGACACCGTCACCGCGCGCGTGCACCTGGAGATCGTCAAATGGCTCGCCGACGTCCGGGACGACCCGAACCACTCGGCGCGGCAGGCGCTGGACAACCTGCTCGCCACCCTGGCTGATGACCTGCAGAACGACGAAGACACGATCGCGAAGGCCGAGGCCATCAAGGAGCGCTTTCTCGAGCACCCGTCGGTCGGCAATTCACTTGTCTCGCTCTGGGGTTCGGTACGCCGAGCAGTCGTCGAAGCCCTGGGCGACCCCGACGGCGAACTGCGCGCCCGTCTCGCGGTCGCGTTGCACGACCTCGGCGCGCGAGTCGTCCGGGACGACGAACTGCGTGCTTCGCTCGATCGTCGCCTCGCCGAGACCGTCGGGTACGTCGTGCGCACCTACGGGCGTGAACTGTCGACGGTCATCTCCCAGACCATCGACAAGTGGGACGGAAACGAGGCCGCCGAGCGCATCGAGTTGCACGTCGGCCGAGACCTGCAGTTCATCCGGATCAACGGCACCATCGTCGGTGGTCTCGTGGGTCTGCTGATCCACACCCTCAGCCAGCTGCTCTGAAGCCGGTCTTCAGGTCGGCAAGGATGTCGTCGATGTGCTCGATGCCCACGGCCAGGCGCACGAGACCCGGGGTCACGCCTGCGGCGAGGCGGTCCTCGTCCGAGCCCTGGCTGTGCGTCGTCGATGCCGGGTGGATCACCAGCGAACGCACGTCACCGATATTGGCCACGTGCGAATGCAGTTGCAGTGCCTCGACGAACTTCTTGCCGGCTTCGAGGCCGCCGGTGATCTCGAAGGAGATGACTGCACCCGAGCCCTGCGGCGTGTACTTCTGCGCGAGGTCGTGGAAGTCGTTGTCCGGCAACGAGGCCCAGACGACCTTCTCCACCTGGTCGTGACCCTGCAGGAACTGTGCCACCTTGTGCGCATTCTCCAGGTGGCGCTCGATGCGCAGGCTCAGGGTCTCGATGCCCTGGGCGATGAGAAAGGCGTTGAACGGGGAGACTGCCGCGCCGAGGTCACGCAGCAACTGCACGCGCGCCTTGAGGATGAACGCGAGGTTGGCCCCGAGCGGGCTCCCCACGCCGAGATCACGGGCGTAGACCAATCCGTGGTAGCTCTCCTCGGGCGTGTTGTAGTTCGGGAACCTCTCCGGGTCCTTACCGAAGTCGAAGTTGCCCGAGTCGACGATCGCCCCCGCGATCGAGGTGCCGTGGCCGCCGAGGTACTTGGTCGCGGAGTGGACGACGATGTCGGCGCCGTACTCGATGGGACGCAGCACGTAGGGCATCGCGACGGTGTTGTCGACGATCAACGGCACGCCGGCCTCGTGCGCGACGCCGGCAACGCCCTCGATGTCGAGGATCTCCGCCTTCGGGTTCGACACGGACTCTCCGAAGAAGAGCTTGGTGTTCGGACGCACCGCAGTGCGCCACTGGTCGAGATCGCGGGAGTCCTCGACGAACGTGACCTCGATCCCGAACTTCGGCAGCGTGTACTTCAACAGGTTCGCCGTGCCGCCGTACAGCGCCGGGCTGGCGACGATGTGCGAACCCGCCTCGGCGATGTTGAGGATCGCCAGCGTCTCGGCGGCCTGTCCGGAGGCCACGAGCAGAGCGCCGACGCCGCCTTCCAGGCTGGCGATCCGCTGCTCGACGGCGTCCGTCGTCGGGTTCATCAAACGGGTGTAGATGTTGCCGAACTCGCTGAGCGCGAACAGGTTCTTCGCGTGCTCGGTGTCCTTGAACACGTACGACGTGGTCTGGTAGATCGGCAACGCCCGCGCGCCGGTCGTCTCGTCGACGACCTGTCCGGCGTGGATCTGACGGGTCTCGAAGGACCACTCGGCAGCGCTGTCCTGGCCGGGGTTCTGGGTGTCGTTCATCGGCGTCTCCTCCTGCTCGGTGCAGGCGCTCGATCCGCCTGCGGCGGACCGACGTTCGCGTCCGCGCTTGCCGGGCGGCGATCTGCACCGTCCGGCCAGGTCTTCACCCGGGGCACCCCACCGCGGTGGAGGGTTGCCGGCCAGCGAGCCGGGGCTTGTCGCTGACGCTCATGACCTGACGCCAGATTACGTGAGCGGCGTCCGCCGGCTGAAGACAGGTCTCTGTATCCGGACGGTCGCCGATGGTCCGGAAATTCGGTTGCCGCGGACGTCCGATGTTCGACAGCCTGGGAGCAGTCGCGTACCCCGTCCGTGGGAGCGCCCGTTCGAAGGAGGAGCCGATGAGGAACCAGCAGCGGCACGACTGCCGCGTCCAGCATCAGAGCAGACCCTTCCGAGAAACGGAATACCACTCGTGCAGAACGAAACTCGCGCGCCGCAGGGCGCGTTCGCTCCCGACACCCCACTGATCGATCCCTTCGTCCCGGTCGACCTGCCCGACGGGCAGCGATGGTCGACCTGGAGCAGCATCGAACGGCTGCAGCGCGGCCCCGAACCCCGCCCGTCCTGGGTCGTGACCCATGACGAGTCCATCGACACCGAGCTCGGTGTGCTCAAGACCGGCAAGGAAGCCGACGTCTTCGTCATCGAGCGCACCGCCGTCTGCGCGCCCCAATGCAGCACGCTGATGGCGGCCAAGCGCTATCGCGACGCCGAGCATCGATCCTTCCGCCGGCACGCCGGGTATACCGAAGGTCGACGGATCAAGGACACCCGAGAAGCTCGAGCCGTCGCCACCGGGACCGCGTTCGGCAAGCAGGTCGCTGCCGGTGTCTGGGCGCAGGCCGAATGGTCGGCGCTGGTCGACCTGTGGACCAGCGGCGTGCCGGTGCCGTACCCGGTGCAGATCGACGGTCGAGAGATCCTGATGGAGTTGGTCGTCGACGCCGACGGCCGCCCGGCACCCCGCCTGGCTGCCACGCGGCCGACCGCAGAACAACTGGAGGTCTGGTTCGATCAACTGCGTGCTGCACTGATCGTGTTGTGCGGCAAGGGAATCGTGCACGGAGATCTGTCGGCGTACAACATCCTTGTGGCCGAGTCCGGCCTCGTGCTGATCGATCTGCCCCAGATCGTCGACGTGATCGCCAACCCCAACGGGGTCGAGTTCCTGCACCGCGATTGCGTGAACGTCTGCACCTGGTTCTCCTCGAAGGGCCACGCGTGCGACGGCGACGAACTCTTCGCCGAACTGCTCGGGTACGCATTCTGAGGCCTGCGCTGCGCGCGCTGCATAGGCTTGCCGCGTGCTTCGCAGACTCGGCGCCGTGGTCGTGGCCGTGACTTTCACGGTCACGGCGTGCAGTCGTCCGCCGCAGCCGCCGACCTATCCCCAGGAGTCCTGGTCGTCGGTCAGCCCCGCCACCGTGGGAAGCGCCCTGGAGGTGCAGGAGCCGGTCGGCGGGCAGGCGTGCGTCGACCCGCGTCCGTGGACGGGGGCGCAGCACGCGAACACCTGGATGGAAGGGCTGGACAACCTGCCGCAGTGGCGCGCGGCGGACGTCGGAGTCACCGTCCGACTCGGTGACGGACGCACGCTGTGGGTCTTCGGAGACACCGCGCGGGCGGGGGAGTTCCGCCCACGGTTCGTGTCGAGCTCGGCGTTGGTGACCAAGGGGCGGTGCACCTCCCAGTGGGTCGACCCGGCGGGTCCGTTCCTTGCGAACAGTGCGGGCTCGGTGTGCTGGCCATCGTCGATGACGGCCGTTTCTCGCAGCACGTACGACGACGTGCTCGTCGCATGCAGTCGGGTGCGACGCACCTCGGCCGACATCTTCGGGTTCGACTACCTCGGCATGTCGATCGCATCGCTGCGCGTGCCGCACAGCGGCGTCGCGGCCCGTCCGGTCGTCACGCCGGTGACGCCGGATCGAGTGGACCCGACCCAGATCAACTGGGGGAGTGCGCTGCTGGCGGACGACGAGTGGATCTACATCTACGGTTCCCGCCAACGCTCCGGCGGTCCCGGGCCGCGCGAACTGGTGCTGGCGCGTGCCGCCGCGGACACCGTCACGCTCAGGTCGACCTGGCAGTACTGGGACGGTGCCGGCTGGGACGCGCAGGAATCCGCCGTCCGGCCGGTCATCGACTCGGGCAGCGGTGTCTCCCAGGCGTTGAGTGTGCACAAGCGGGGCAACGATTACCTGGCTGTCTCCAAGCTCGGCGGGGACCTGACCGACACCGTCGCGGTCTGGACTGCGAACAGCCCGCAGGGTCCCTGGACGGTCCGGTCGACGACGCACTTCCCCTACGAGCGTGGGCAGGTCGTCAGTTACCAACCACTCGCTCATCCGGAGTTCGACCTGGCGAGCGGCAAGCTGCTGGTGTCGGTCTCGCGCGTCGCAAAATCGGTCGTCGACCTCCTGCAGCGACCCAAGGCCTCGCGTCCGGTGTTTATCGAGGTGCCGATGCCGTGAGTGATCTGGGACAATCGACCGATCCCTCATGACTGAACCCACACCCAACCGCGCGCCGAACAGTTCGCCTGAGCGCCCTCGCTCCGGCCGTCGTCGTCCGCAGCGCAAGGCCGGCGCGGACCGTCGTCCGCGGGGTCTGTCCCCCCAACAGATCGAGCACCGCCGCGCGTCCGTGCCGCAGATCACGTATCCGGACCTGCCGGTCGTCGCCGCCAAGGACGAGATCGCCGAGGCCATCCGTGACCACCAGGTCGTGGTCATCGCGGGTGAGACGGGTTCGGGAAAGACGACCCAGATCCCGAAGATCTGCCTCGAACTCGGCCGCGGGGTCAGCGGCACGATCGGTCACACCCAACCCCGCCGGCTCGCGGCCCGCTCGGTCGCCGAGCGGATCGCCGAGGAACTGGGCACCGAGCTGGGGCAGACCGTCGGCTACCAGGTGCGATTCACCGACACCTCGAGCCGCGACACCCTCGTCAAGGTGATGACCGACGGCATCCTGTTGTCGCAGTTGCAGCGGGACCGGATGCTCAGTCAGTACGACACGATCATCATCGACGAGGCACACGAGCGCTCGCTCAACATCGACTTCATCCTCGGCTATCTCAAGCAACTGTTGCCCAAACGTCCCGACCTCAAGGTGATCATCACCTCGGCGACCATCGACCCACAGCGTTTCGCCGATCACTTTGCGACACAAGGTAACCCGGTGCCGATCATCGAGGTGTCCGGACGGACCTACCCGGTGGAGGTGCGCTACCGACCGCTCGTGCGTGAGGTGCCCGGCAAGGGCGCGGACGCCGCCCCGAACCTCGTCGACATTGACCAGGTCACCGGCATCATCGACGCCATCGAGGAATTGTGGTCACCCGACGAGGTTCTCTCTCCTGCGTCGGTCGATACTTCGCGGGGACCTCGACCCGGCAACAGCAGTCGCGTCGACGATGGTGGCCCGCAGGACGTGCTGGTGTTCTGCTCCGGCGAACGCGAGATTCGCGACGCCACCGACGCGCTCAAGGGTCTCGGCCTGCCGAACACCGAGATCGTCCCGCTGTACGGTCGGTTGTCGGCAGCCGAACAGCACCGGGTGTTCGCCAAGCACGACGGACGCCGGATCGTGGTGTCCACCAACGTGGCCGAGACCTCGTTGACCGTGCCGGGCATCCGGTACGTGATCGACACAGGCACCGCGCGCATCTCCCGGTACAGCCAGCGCACCAAGGTGCAGCGGTTGCCGATCGAGCCCATCTCCCAGGCCAGCGCCAACCAGCGGTCCGGACGCTGCGGCCGCCTGGCCGACGGCATCGCGATCCGGTTGTACTCGCAGGAGGATTTCGAGGCGCGCCCCGAGTTCACCGACCCGGAGATCCTGCGCACGAACCTCGCGTCCGTCATCCTGCAGATGATCTCGCTGGGCCTGGGCGATGTCGCGCGTTTCCCGTTCGTGCAGCCGCCCGACAGCCGGCAGATTACCGACGGACTGCGTCTGTTGCACGAGCTGAACGCGATCGACGACGAGACCGGACGTGAGAGCGGCGACGGACGCCGGGGCCGGCGGCGGCTCACCGCCGACGGTCGCGCGATCGCGACGCTGCCGGTCGACCCGCGGCTGGCTCGAATGATCGTCGAGGCCTCCCGCAACGGATCGTTGCGTGAGGTGTTGCCGATCGTCGCCCTGATGTCGATCCAGGACCCGCGTGAACGACCCGCCGATCAGCAGACCCAGGCCGACCAGAGCCATGCCCGGTTCAAGCACGAGTCGAGCGATTTCCTCACCGTCCTGAACCTGTGGAACTACCTGCGCGAACAGCAGAAAGCGTTGTCCGGCAGTGCTTTCCGTCGCATGTGCAAGCAGGAGTACCTGCATTACCTGCGCGTGCGCGAGTGGCAGGACCTGCACGCTCAACTGCGCGATATCTGCAAACAGCTCAAGCTGCAGCCCAGTGACAACAAGGCCGCGGACGACACCGTGCACCAGGCGTTGCTCACCGGGTTGCTCTCGCACGTCGGCCTGCGCGACCGGGACGCTCGTGACTACCTCGGCGCCCGGCAGGCCCGCTTCGCCATCCAGCCCGGCTCGGTGCTGTTCCGCGCTCAACCCGACTGGTTGATGGCCGGTGAACTGGTCGAGACCACGCGCCTGTGGGCACGTACCAATGCCCGCGTCGATCCGGCGTGGGTCGAGGCGGCCGGACAGCATCTGCTCAGACGCAGTTACTCCGACCCGCGATGGGAGAAGAAGCAGGCGCAGGCGATCTGCAGCGAACGGGTGACCCTGTACGGCGTCCCGCTGGCCGCCGGGAGGCCGGTGTCGTTCGGGCGGATCGATCAGGCGTACGCGCGGGAGTTGTTCATCCGGCACGCACTGGTCGAGGGGGAGTGGCAGACCCATCACCGCTTCTTCCACGACAACCGTGCCCTGCTGCGCGAGGTCGGTGAACTGGAGGAGCGCACCCGCCGGCGCGATCTGGTGGTCGACGACGACGTGCTGTTCGAGTTCTACGACGAACGGCTGCCGGACGACATCGTCTCCGGGGCGCACTTCGACCGGTGGTGGAAGGGGCAGAGCAAGAAGCAAGGCAAGCTGCTGACGTTCACCCGCGACCTGCTGCTCACCGACGAAGCAGCCGACCTCGACACGACGGACTTCCCCAAGGCCTGGCACCAGGGCGAGCTGAACCTGCGGCTGAGTTACCAGTTCGACCCGGGTTCCGATGCCGATGGAGTCACGGCGCACATCCCCGTGGAACAGTTGAACCAGGTGCAGGACGTTGGCTTCGACTGGTCGGTGCCCGGGGTGCGCGAGGAATTGGTGACCGCCCTGTTGAAGTCGTTGCCCAAGAACACCCGCAAGCACTTCGTGCCGACTCCCGACCACGCCAGAGCCGCCGTCGCACAGCTGGATTCGGCTTCCGGCCAGGATCTGGTGGATGCACTTGCCGATGTCCTGTTCGACCGCAGCCGCGTTCGGATCCCGCGCGGGGAATGGGACTGGTCGCGCGTGCCGGACCACCTGCGGATGACCTTCCGGATCGAGGGCAAGGGCGGCAAGAAGCTCGCGGAGGGCAAGGACCTTCCGCTCCTGCAGCAACAGCTTCAGGGTTCGGTTCGGCAAGCAATGTCCAGTGTTGGAGAAGCACTGGAGCGCAAGGGAATTCGCTCCTGGGACGACCTGACGCTGCAGGACAAGGTCGAGAGCAGGAGCGGCGGACGCACCGTCGTCGGCTACCCGGCGCTCGTCGATCAAGGCGATTCCGTTGCGCTGCAGGTGCTCCCGAGCCCGTCCGAGCGCGAGTACGCGACCCACTTCGGCGTCCGTCGCCTGGTGCTGCTCAACACCGATGTGCCGTGGAACCGGATTCTCGGGCTGCTGAGCAACACCCAGAAGCTCGCCCTCGGCAACCACCCGCACCCCACCCGGGACGCGTTGTACGACGACATCCTCGCGTGTGCGGTCGACGCGATCATCGCTCGCGAACTGCCCGGCGGACGCGTCCGTGACCCGCAGCAGTACGAGACGGCGCTGCTCGTCGTTCGGCAGCAGATCGTCCCGGAGGTGATCGAAATCGTCGATCGGGTCGGTCCGTGTCTCGACGTGGCTCGCCAGGTGCGTCTGGCACTCGACCGGATGACCGCGCCGTCCACCGCCGATCTGAGGAAACAGTTGGAGCGGCAATACGCGTCGCTGATCCACCCGGGTTTCGTGGCCGAGACCGGCGCCGCCCGGCTTCCGCGGCTGCGCGTCCACCTGCGTGCGATGCTCGAACGCATCGAGAAGGCGCCCACCGACATTGCCCGGGACGCCGAACGTCAGGGCGATGTCGACCACGTCCGCGCAGAACTCGACAAGCTGCTCGCCAAGCTGCCGGCTGCCCGCCACACCGACCCGGACGTCGTCGCGCTGCGTTGGATGATCGAAGAGCTGCGGGTCAGCCTGTTCGCCCAGAAACTCGGCACGGCCGGGCCCATCTCGATCAAGCGCATCTTCAAGGCGATGGACGAGGTCGAGGACGCCACCTGATCGCTGGTGCGTCGTTAGGCTCGACCCATGGCGACTTTGTTCACGAAGATCATCGACGGCGAGATCCCCGGTCACTTCGTCTGGAAGGACGACTCCTGCGTCGCCTTCCTGGTGATCGACCCGCTGACCGACGGCCACACCGTCGTGGTGCCGCGCGAGGAGATCGACCACTGGCTCGATGCCTCACCGCAGCTGCTGAGCCACCTCACGCAGGTCGCGCAGACCATCGGCAGGGCCCAGCATGCTGCCTGGGACAGCGCCCGGGTGGGGGTCCTCGTCGAGGGTTTCGAGGTGCCGCACCTGCACGTGCATGTCTGGCCGGCCAACGGTGTCGAGGACTTCGATGTCCACAACGTGACCAAGGGCCAGGACCAGAAGGTGCTCGCCGCGAATGCGCAGCGGCTGCGCGACGCGCTGCGTGAGCAAGGGAACAGCGAGCACGTGCCGGACTGATCCCACCCGGGGGAATGACCGCGCTGTGCAGCACGTTGAACCGCGGCAGAGACCTTCTTTCCTTCGACCAGGAGACTTCCCATGCGGGACCCGATGGAGCTCGTCCGTTTCGAGCAGGACGCCCACGCCAGTGAACTCGGCGCGCGGACGCTGATCGTCGCGCTCGGCGGGTTGATCGACGCCGGCAACACCCAACGGCTACTCGTCCAGCACTTGCTGGCCAACGGTGACCCGGTCGTCGTCGCGTCCTTCGACATCGATCAACTGCTCGACTACCGCGGACGGCGTCCGCTGATGACCTTCGAGCGCGACCGATTCACCTCGTATGAGGACCCTTCCCTCAACCTCTACCGCCTGACCGACGACGAGGGCACGCCCTACCTGTTGCTCGCGGGCCCGGAGCCGGACTACCAGTGGGAGCGTGTCAGTGAAGCCGTTCGCGTGTTGACCCGACGCCTCGGCGTCCAGCTCGTCATCAGTGCGCACGGCATCCCGATGGCGGTGCCGCACACCCGCCCGGTGGGTATGACCAAGTACGCGACCGACCGGCGTCTCATCCCCGACAACGACGCCGTCTTCGGCGAGGTGCAGGTGCCCGGCAACCTGGAGCAGCTGGTCCACCTTCGCCTCGGTGAGTCGGGCGTTGACGCGATCGGCCTGGCGCTGCACGTGCCCCACTACCTCGCAGCGATGGACTTCGGCGACGCCACGGTGGCCGCGATCGACACGATCGTGGGGTTCACCGGGTTGTCGCTGCCGGTGACCGACCTGGCGATGCAGGCCGAACTGCACCGCGCCGAGATCAGCCGGCAGATCGAGGCCAACCCCGAGATCCGCGACGTGGTGCAGGGCATTGAGCAGCAGTACGACGCGTTCGCGCAGGGGCGTCAGCGGCAGAACCTGCTGGCCACCGAACTGGCCGAACTTCCGAGCGCCGAGGAGATCGGTGCCGAGTTCGAGGAGTTCCTGCGCACCGAGGTCGGCGACGACGACGAGGACTGAGCCGCCCGGACACTGAAAGTCCGCAGAACTGCGCAGGTCACCCGCGCGTTCTGCGGACTTTCATTCTTTGGCCTCGCTCCAGCGCTGGAAGATCCCGGTGTCGGCCACGAACCGCACCGGCGCGCCCTCCGACCAGCGTCTGGCCGCGTCCTGCAGCGCGGTCTCAACCGCCTGCATCGTCGAATCCGCCTGTGCGGCAGGGGTATGCACCAGCAGTTCGTCGTGCAGGCAGAGGACGATCTCGCCGCCGAGCGGTGCAATCGCAGCCCGGACGGTGAGCGCCCACGCCTTGAAGAACTCCGCCGCCGCACCCTGGACGACGGCATTGCGGGTGAACCGTCCGCGGCCACGTGCGCGAGCAGAGGTGTCGTCCGGGCCCACGGAGACAGGGACCAGGCGTCCGCCGTACGTCATCACCGACTCACCGCGTTCACCTTGTAGGGCTGCATCCCGCAGGTACGCCATCGCCACCGGGTAGGTGTGCTCCAGCCGGCCCAGCACCTGACCGGCGGTGCCGCTCGTCTGGCCGTACATCGCGGCCAGCATCGCGATCTTCGCCGTCGGGCGGTCGACACTCAGATCCGTCGCGATCTCCGCGTACAGATCATCGGCGCGGGTGGCCTCGGCCAGGGCCGGGTCGCGCGACACGACCGCAAGGACGCGCGGCTCGATCTGACCGAGATCGGCGCGCACCAGGACGTGACCGGCTGCGGCTGCCACACCGGGACGCAGAGGAGCGGGCAGGCTGTGCAGCCCGGACCCGGCGGTCATCCGACCGGCCCCTCCGTCGGAGGCGTCCCACTCTCCGCGTAGCCGATCGTCGGGACCCACGAAACGATCGAGCCAATGCCACCCGTACGTCGTCGCGATCCGTTCGGCCTTGCGCCAGTCCAGCAAGGCGTCGACCAGGGGCGACCCGGCCCGATACGGCTCCAGATGCCAGGCGCGAGTGTCCTCGACATTGATTCCGCTGCGCCGCAACATGTCCCGCACGGCCAGCGGGTTGCGAAGGTCGATGCTCCCACCACCGGGAAGGTGCTGCCACACGACGGCATCTCGGCCGCGGCGAATCTCCGCAGCATGCCGGTCGTCGGTCGGACGCGGTCCCGCCGCCTGGGCGATCAACCCTTCGAGCGTGGGCCGGTCGATCGGCAGTCCGTGCTCCTCCAACTCGACGCAGAGCATCGCGGCCCCGGATTCGCTTGTTGCACAGGACAAACCGCCACATCGATCATCGAGCACATCGGCCTGCCACAACGCTGTGTCGAGAGCGGCACGACCCCACAGTTCGCGGTTTCCGCCGTCACGCAACCACTCCGGCGATCCTGTCCGTGCCGGCAACGGCTGCCCCGGACTCAACGTGGTGTCCTCGTCGGCGAGACCTGCGAACAGGTCGGGCCCACCCGGCCGTGCCTGACGTTCCTCGATGGGGGCGGGGATCGGCAGCCCGAACCGCGTCGACCAGACCGCGACAGGGTCGTCCCGGTGGCCCCCCGCGATCAAACGGTGAACGGCGGCGACGTCCCAGACGCGTGACAACCGGCCGTCGCCGATGAGGGCGCGGGCCGAGGAAGCGCTCCACCAGACCACGCGCCGTCCCTCGAGGACGCCGGCTTCGTGTACCGCGCGTGCATCACGGTGGTGACTCACCTGCTCGTCGACAACGCACACCTGCCCGCCGGGAGAGACCACGACCGCGGCCGCAACAGACAGCGAACCCCGCAGCGATCGCTGCGGGGTTGCCGTGTGTTCTGGTGCGCTCAGCGCTGACCGTCCTGCGGGGGCTCCCACCCGGACTGACCGTGCTGGCCCTGCTGGCCGTAGCCCTGCTGGCCCGGCTGCGCCTGGGTCGGGGCGTCTGCGCCACCGGCCGCGCGCACGTCGTCACGGTTCACCGCCTGGGTCGCGGCGTCCGAGACATCGCCACCCTGCTGCTGTCCGTAACCACCCTGCTGGCCGTGCTGCTGGCCGTAGCCGCCCTGTTGCGGCTGCTGGCCATACGCCTGCTGTCCGTATCCCTGCTGACCGGGCTGCTGGCCGTAGCCACCCTGCTGGGGCTGCTGGCCGTAGCCCTGCTGACCGGGCTGCTGGCCGTAGCCACCCTGCTGGGGCTGCTGGCCATACGCCTGCTGTCCGTAACCACCCTGCTGGTTGTGCTGCTGGCCGTAGCCCTGGGTGCCCTGAGCCGGGGTCTGGGAGCCCGCGGAGACACCGTAGGAGCCCGGCGTGCCGTAACCGTCGCTGTAGCCCTGGCCGTACTGGTAGCCACCCTGGTTGTAGGTGTTGTCGTAACCCGAGCCGGTCGACCGCGACTTCTTGCGACGCATCATCATCAGGACGGTGCCCAGGATGCCGCCGAGCAGCAACAGCAGACCAAGGATCAGCACCGGAGTGCGCCACCCGCCGCCGATGTTGTCGGCGCGGTTACCGGCAAACAACTGACCTTTGGCGTTCTCGCACTTGGTCTCGTAGGAGGCCTTGGCCATGCCGTCGGGGCTGCGACCGATCTCCCAGTACTTCTTTCCGTCGGCCTCCACCGAGAAGTCCTCGGACGGCTGACCGAACGAGGTGGTGTTGCCGTTCGCGACCACGCTGCACTGTGCGTTGCCACGGTCGCTCTGCTCGGTGCTGTAGACGGAGAAGGCGGACGATTCCACGCTCTGACCGTTGGAGAACCCGTTCAGGCTCACCTTCGGGCTGGCCAGCGCGCTGACCAGCACGAGGATCAGACCGAGGAGGGCAGCCGCGGCCGGAATCGCCAACATCGCGTTCTTGTTGCCGGAAGAATTGGACATGCCGACAAAAGTAGCCCATCGTGGCCCAGCGATCGGCTACCGCCTCGCTGCTGTCTGCGGGGAATCCCGCGCCGGTGGCGCTCGATTCAGGACGATCAGGCGAGCCCGGCAGGGTCCTCGACCGGTTCGGCAGCAGCCCGGACGTGATTCCACAGTGCGTGCAACCCGCGCAGGCGCAACGGCGAGACCGCATCGCCGAGACCGAGTTGCCCGACCAGATCCGCCGGAGCGGTACGCACCTGCTGCGCCGCTCGCCCGTCCAGCGTCGGCACGATCAGTCCGGCGAATCCGCGTACGACGACCGCGCTCGACGGCACCGTGATGGCCAGATGGAAGACATCGGACGCGTCCAGTCGGGCCGCCCAACTCACCGGCGACTGGCACTCGGGCAGCCGGCGCAACTCACCTGCGGCAGCCGACGGCGCGGGCAGGTCCTCACCCAGTTCGACCAGCCACTCCAGTCGTTCGGCCAACGGCACCATGGCCGCTTCGTCCAGAAGCTCCGACAGCGTTTCCATCACGCCATCATCGCCGACGGATTCAGCCTCGCGGCAGCCGCTGTCGGCCGCGTCCGGCTGCCATGATGAGCCACATGTTCGGATTCGGAGACAAGAAGGACGACCAGAAGAACGTCCCGGTGAAGCTCGACAGTGGACCGATGGGTAGTTCCGCCCTCGGGTTCGCCGAGAAGCTTCTTCAGGTCGGTATCGACGGCAAGGGCAGTTTCGACTCCGCCCAGAAGATTGCTGCGAAGGCACTGCAGGACAGCGGTGGCGACCAGGAGAAGGCGATCAAGGAGATCGTCTCCGACACTCGTCGCCTTGCTGCCGCCAACGGGTTCGTCACCGGCCTGGGTGGCTTCGTCACGATGGCCGTCGCGCTGCCGGCGAACGTCGCGGGCTTCTACCTGCTGTC
The DNA here is from genome assembly GCF_004146205.1 of Yimella sp. RIT 621. Classification (NCBI taxonomy): domain Bacteria; kingdom Bacillati; phylum Actinomycetota; class Actinomycetes; order Micrococcales; family Dermacoccaceae; genus Yimella; species Yimella sp. RIT 621. Next base: position 317,552 of record NZ_SEIP01000001.1, on the reverse strand, counting down.
CACCCGCATGGTGGCGGCTGTGGCCCACATTCGTGGCTACGACCTGCGTGACCCCAGCCTGCGGTCGGCAATCCTGCTGACCCTGGTCGGCGCCGACGCCAACGACATCATCAACAAGGCCGGCGTCGTCGCCACCGGTCGCCTGGCCGGCATGGCCGCCCAGCAGTTGCCGCCCCCGGTGCTGATGGTCGTCAACAAGGCCGTCGGGTTCCGGCTGATCGGCCAGGTGGGGGAGAAGGTCGCCACCCGTCTGGGTAAGGCCATCCCCTTCGCCGGCGGTTTCATCGGCGCCGGCATGGACTCCTGGATGCTGCACAAGGTCGCCAAGAACGCCGCGGAGCAGTTCCCTCGACGCTGATCGCATGACCGACGGAGCGGGACCGGTTGTGCACAGCCCGATCCCGCTCGGCGTGTCCTCCACAACCGGTGCAAGGGAGCACGACAGGAGTCTCCCGCCGGCGCTGAAGTCAGCGGATGGAACCGATCCCTGCCCTGACCGGAGCCGGCGAACTGCTGGCCTACGTGCCCTACCAACTCGGGTTCAACCCGTCCGACAGCGTCGTCCTCGTCGGCTTCGACGAGGACGACCATCTGGTCGTCACCGCCCGCTTCGATCCGGTGGTGCCGGAGGCGGTGAACGACATCGCCCATCTGATCGGCCAGGGACGTCTGCGCACCTTGGCAAGCGCCGCACTGGTGAACTACGGCGACGGCGAAGCTGTCCTCCTCACCTCGTCGGTACTACGAACCGCCCTGCGCTGCAACGGAATCGAGCTGGTTCACGTTTGGGAGGTCGATAACGGCACGTCCACCTGGGCGGCTCTGTGGTGCTGCTGTGGACAGTGCCCGGAGCAGCGGACCCCGCTGACCGAGGCACACCTGATCCCGGCGGCCGTCGAAGCCGTCTACCGCGGCTGCAGTCCCGCACCCAGTCGTGACGACCTGGAGAACCGGTGCACCCCGACTCAGGACGAAGCGCAGATCGCTGCCGAGGTCGAGGAATTGTGGAGCGTCATGGAGGCGGACCTCGAAACCGGCCGCGACCTCGAACTGGTTGCCGTCCATCGGATCCTTCGCGGCGACCCTGCTGCGCTCGACGACCCGGTGACGGTGAGTCGGGCCCTCGCGGCCGTCCAGGTTGTCGGCGTGCGCGACGGACTGCTGTGCTGGCTGCGTCCGGATGTGTTCCCACCGACCCGGCTGAGCAGAAGTGACCGGGACCGGTGGCGGCAGTCCGGCGAGCTCCCGTCGCCGAATCGCGCCGAGCGCGCCGGGACGGTGCACATCCTCATTCGCTGGGCATGCCGCGTCCCGGCACAGCTGTCGGCTCCGCTCTGGGCCTGCGTCGCGGCGTCCGAGTGGGCCGACGGCGGAAGCGCGGTGGCCACCATCGCGCTGGACCGTGCCTTCGAGGCCGATCCCGGATGTCGGCTCGCGAGTCTCGTCCGCAACTGCCTCCTGACAGGCACGCTGCCCGGCGGACGCATCGACCCGGCAGCCTGACCCTGCAGCGTGTCCGGTGCAAGAACAGGGGGCTGTCCGAACGCGCGCTCTGAGGTATCGTCGCTCCCGTCAAGAGTCCCAGCGTCAAGCCCCGGCTTGCTGGGCGGCAACCCTCCACCGCGTGGGGTGCCCCGGGTGAGGACAAGGTCCCGACCGTTCGGTCGGCGACAAGCGCGGGGCTGCATGAGCCCCCGGTTCCGCTGGGAGAGGCGATGAGCAGCAGTCACCACACGGGCACGCCGTCGACGTCGGTTTCGGCCCGGCACAACCACGCCCGTTCGACGCTCATGACCCCGGCTGCCCCAGGGTTGCGACCGAAGACTCCTGCGCAGAGTGCAGCGATCGAGAACGACCCGTACGACAATCCTGCGCTGCGTCGCTTCGATGCCGGGGCCTTCACGCTCGAATCCGGACGCACGATCGACGATGTCTTGGTCGGCTACCAGACCTGGGGCACCCTCTCGGAGATGGCCGACAACGCGATCCTGGTCGAGCATGCCCTCACCGGTGACGCGCACGTCGTCGGTGCGACGGGTCCGGGTCAACCCAGCGGCGGATGGTGGCCCGGCCTCATCGGGCCGGGTGCTCCGCTGGACACCGACCGCTTCTTCATCGTGGCCTCGAACGTGCTCGGGGGATGCCGTGGCACCACCGGCCCGAGCAGCCCGGCCCCGGACGGGCGCCCATGGGGATCACGCTTCCCGCAGATCACCATCCGCGACCAAGTGCTGGTCGAGGCCGCCCTCGCCGATCACCTCGGCATCGAACGCTGGCAACTGGTGCTCGGCGGCTCAATGGGCGGCATGCGTGCGCTGGAATGGCTGGGCAGCTTCCCGCAGCGTTGCGACAGCGTGCTCGCGATCGCGACGACCGGTTGTGCGACGGCCGACCAGATCGCCTGGGGACAAGCACAGGAACTCGCGATCAGCTCCGACCCCGACTACTGCGCCGGTGACTACTACCCCGGCCCCGGGCCACGTGCGGGCCTCGGTCTGGCTCGTCGCATCGCGCACACGACCTATCGCAGCGCCGACGAACTCGAGCAGCGGTTCGGTGTAAAGCCGCAGAGCACTGAGGACCCGCTCGGTGGCGGACGCTTCGCCGTCGAGAGCTACCTGGACCACCAGGCCGGCAAACTCGTCCGTCGGTTCGACGCCGGAAGCTACCTACATCTGACCCGTGCGATGGCGACTCACGACATCGGACGCGGTCGTGGGGGTGTCGCAGCCGTCGTCGCGGCCTACCCCGGACGCCTTCACGTGGCCGCCGTCGACTCCGACCGTCTCTTCCCTCCACATCTGTCGCACGAATTGGCAGCGGCCGCCGGCGTACGCACCTCGCTGATCCGGTCCGTGTGCGGTCATGACGGCTTCCTGGTCGAGACCGACCAGATCGAAGCGATCGTCACCGACGCTCTGCCTGCGGGGTCGGCCGGCTCCACCCCCCGGGTGGGGTAGCGTCGCCGACGACGAAGGAGAAGGGGAGAGTTGATGAGGATCGTGGTGGCATTCCTGGCCACGCCCGAGGGAGAGGCGGCGTTCGCCGCAGCCGCCGCTCAGGGGCGAGCCCAAGGGCTCGAGGTGAGCGTCGTGCCGCTCGACCGAACCGCCGAGCCGCGGGCGCAGGCGCTCGCGGACGCGTCCGGCGCGGCGTCGGTCACCGTCACGCCCGCGCTCGGGGGCCAAGACCTCGTCGAGTCCTTCCTGGCGACTGCACGCGATCTGGACGCGAGTCTGATCGTGATCGGGCTGCGGCGCCGCACGACCGTCGGCAAGCTGATCCTCGGCACGAACGCGCAACGCATCATGCTGGACGCACCGGTTCCGGTGCTCACGGTCAAGCCCGACACCGCCTGAAGACTCGGTCCTACTGCGTTCGGGAACGCCCCGGGATTGGGCCGCGGGCAGCGCGTCGTTTTATAATGTCTACAAGTACGCGCCCCGCTTCGGGCCCGACCCGAAGAGTGAACCGCGAATGCTTGAAATCCCCATCGGTGAACCGCCACTCGGCGGTGTGTCGTTATGCCCTCGTGCCATCGGCACAGCCCCGCAACGGAATGGAAGGTAGTCAGTGACTTCCGCGTCGAAAACCGCTGAGACCAAACAGCTTCCGGCTGAATTCTCCCACCCGGCCCTGCAGCAACTGCTCGAGAAGGGTGCCGCGACCGGATCGGTCGACGGCGACGACGTGAAGGCGGCGCTGGAAGAAGCGTCGCTGGAGCCGAAGCGGATGAAGGCGGTGCTGAAGGAGCTCGACCGGCAGGGCATCGCCGTCGAGGTCCCCGAGATCGTCCCCGTCAAGAAGACTGCCGCGCGCAAGACTGCTGCGAAGAAAGCTCCGGCGAAGAAGACCGCGGCCAAGACCACCACCGCCAAGACCGCTGCGGCGCAGGACGATTCGGCCGACGACACAGCGGTTGCGAAGGCTCCGGCGAAGAAGACCGCTGCCAAGAGCGCGGCGAAGAAGACCACCGCGAAGGCGCCGGCCAAGAAGACCGCCGCCAAGAGCGCGGTGGCGGACGAGGTCGCAGAGGCTGTCCCGGCGAAGAAGGCTGTCGCCAAGAGCGCTGCGAAGAAGTCCACGGCCAAGAAGACCGCGGTGAAGAAGGGCGACGAGGTCGAGCTCGAAGAGGTCGAGATCGAGGATGTCGACCTGGAGCTCGGCGACGAAGCGAAGGTCGACCCGAAGACCGTCGTCAACTCCGAAAAGGACGAGGCCAAGGACGACGACGCCGAGGAGTCCACCGCGGAGTCCACCGAGGAGACGAAGGCCGAGGAGACAGAGACCGGCGGATTCGTCATCCGTCAGGACGACGAGGACGACGCCCCCGCGCAGCAGGTCGTCACCGCCGGTGCCACCGCCGACCCGGTGAAGGACTACCTGAAGCAGATCGGAAAGGTCGCCCTGCTCAACGCCGAGCAGGAGGTCGAGCTCGCCAAGCGCATCGAGGCCGGTCTGTTCGCGGAGGAGAAGCTCAACTCCGGCGAGAAGATGGACATGACCATCAAGCGTGAGCTGTGGTGGATCGCCCAGGACGGTAAGAAGGCCAAGAACCACCTGCTCGAGGCCAACCTGCGACTGGTCGTCTCGCTCGCCAAGAGGTACACCGGCCGCGGCATGCTCTTCCTCGACCTGATCCAGGAGGGCAACCTCGGTCTGATCCGTGCGGTCGAGAAGTTCGACTACACCAAGGGTTACAAGTTCTCGACCTACGCCACATGGTGGATCCGTCAGGCGATCACCCGAGCGATGGCCGACCAGGCGCGCACCATCCGTATCCCCGTGCACATGGTCGAGGTCATCAACAAGCTGGCTCGCGTGCAGCGTCAGATGCTGCAGGACCTCGGACGCGAACCCACTCCGGAGGAGCTTGCCAAGGAGCTCGACATGACTCCGGAGAAGGTCGTGGAGGTGCAGAAGTACGGTCGCGAGCCGATTTCGCTGCACACTCCGCTCGGCGAGGACGGCGACAGCGAGTTCGGTGACCTCATCGAGGACTCCGAGGCGGTCGTCCCGGCTGATGCAGTGAGCTTCACGCTGCTGCAGGAACAACTGCACTCGGTGCTGGACACCTTGTCCGAGCGTGAGGCCGGCGTGGTGGCGATGCGCTTCGGTCTGACCGACGGTCAGCCGAAAACCCTGGACGAGATCGGCAAGGTCTACGGCGTGACGCGTGAGCGGATCCGCCAGATCGAGTCCAAGACGATGAGCAAGCTGCGTCACCCCTCGCGTTCCCAGGTGCTGCGCGACTACCTGGACTGATCCGGTTCGAACAACAGGAAAGGGCCCCGGCGACGGGGCCCTTTCTGCGTGCGTGTGTGGGGCGCCGCTGACGTCAGTCCTTGCGCCAGGGCATCACCTTGCGCAGGAACCACCGGCGTCCGGTGCGCGGAGCGAATCGGTGGACCAACTTGTGGCGGAAGCCTGCGTTGCGGCGGACGGCCTCGATGACGGCGGCGGTGTCGGTGCGGACGTCCAGATCGTCGTCCGCACGTCCGTATCGGGCCTTCTCCAAGGTGCGCGTGGCACGGTCGAGGGCCTGCGAGGACTCGCTGCCCAGGGCACCTGCTCGCCGGTAGTGCTGAAGTTGGGCACGGGGTGAGACATCGGGTGGGTGGGGGACGCCGAGGTCGTCCAGGTCGTCGCGGAAGGTGAGCCAGTCGGCCTCCACCTGTTCACGCAGGTCGTCGGTGCGTCGCCGTCTTTCGGCTTCTCGTCGAGCGGCCATCGGCAGGAACGAACCCAGCAGACCGAGGAACAGCGCTACGAGCACCAGCCAACCGAGGTACTTGAAAGCGGTGCCGAACCAGGACGGAGTGTCCGAGCCGGTGCCGCCGCCGCTGTCGGTGGCGGACGACGTCTGGGCGGGAGCGGTGGACGCGTCGGCCGAGGTGGTCGGTGTCGTCTGCTCCGGCCGCTCGGTACGGCTCGGCCCGCTGGTCTGCGGCACGGCGTAGTCGGGAACGCTTGCGGCGCGGCTGCCCGGAGTCGGCTCGAACCGCGTCCAGCCCAGACCGGGGAAGTACAACTCGGGCCAGGCGTGAGCGTCGGACTGGATGACGGTGTACTGGTCGGCACTCAGCGAGGGGCTGCCGCCGAGGAATCCGATGGCCATCCGTGCAGGAATCTGCTCCAGTCGAGCGAGCATGATCATCGCGGTGGCGAACTGGACGCAATAGCCCTGCTTGGTGAGCAGGAAGTTGGTGATCGGGTCGGCGGTCTGGTCGTTCACCGTGCGCCGGGTCGGGGCCAGCGTGAGGGAGTAGGTGAAACCGCCGCCGGAGCGCAGGTAGTCCTGGATAGCGACCGCTCGCTCGAACGGGTTGTCACCGCCCTCGATGCGTGACAGCGTGCGCCGCAGCTCCGGCAGCGCTCGGGGATCGATGGCCAGGTCGCGCTCGAACCCCTCCGGGGTGGACCTGGAGGTCGGACGAGCCGACGGTCCGAGCAGTGCATATTTCACCGAGTACTGCGACACGCTGCGTTGCGGGCTGATGACCGATGTCGTGGGGTCGTACTGCCAGGAGGCACCCCCGAGGTCGACGCTGAGCGTCGGGGTCGGGGTCGCGAGCAGGCCTGCGGTGAGAGTGCTGGACTCGACCCGGATCGACTGCTCGACGTAGCCCGCATCGGGTCGCAGTCCGGCCGGTTGGATCCGCGCGTTGTCCGAGCCGCCTTGCTGATCTGCCGGGTCCGTCTGGCTCCACTGCCCGTCGTTGTAGGCCGATGAGGTGAACACCCGCAGGGGTCCGGGCGTCGGGTCCTGAGTGCTGTAGGTGATCACCGGTGTGCGGTCGTTGCTCACCAGACTCCGACTGACGTCGAGGGTGTTCGACAGTCCGACCGAGCCGGTGCCGCCGGTGCGCCGGCCGAGTCCTTCGCCGAGGTAACGCTGGTCGGTCGACGGCAGTACGTGCGGCACCACCAGTGCGCCGATCAACGCCAGCAAACCCACCGTCCGCGCGACCGACGCGAAGCCGCCCAGTCCCAGCCGATCGCCGAGCAGAGTGGGAGCAGTGGCGCGGGCCGTCGTGTTGGACCAGCGCTGGACGTTTCCTCGGGCAGTCAGGCCCACCATCAACAGCCAGCCCGTCGCCGCGGCGAGGAAGTAATGCGGCGCGAGGCCGTCCGTCGTGTTCGCCGCACTGATCAGGTAGATGCTCATGATCGGCAGGCCTGCAACAGCCGGGGCAGCCAGACCGACGGCAAGGACATCGGTGAGCACGGCCAGCATCGCGATCAGACCGACGATCGCGAACCGCAGCCCCTCGGTTTCCGGCGCGGGAGCCGCATACTTGCGGATGGTGCCGTCTGCCTCGGTGATCAGGGCCCTGACCGTGTCGACGGTGGGCTCGCCGGAACCTCGGACATACAGGAACCACAACGCTCCCGCGACCACCACGAACTGCACCCAGACCACCGCGAACTCCGGGATGTGCACCGCGCGAGCAAGGACCGCGCACCCGAGCGCCAGTGCGACAACGAGCACGGCATCCCAGACCCAGTCGCTGCCGCGGACGAGGGTCGTGATCGGCCACGCCGCGATCAGTGCGGTGACGCCGGCCAGCAGCGTCAGTGGGGCTTGACGGAACCTCACAACGCACCCACCCGTACCAGCGAACGCCTGGTGATGGTGTTCCACGCCTGCTCGATCGTCATGTCGGCGGATACATCGACGACGCGCCAGCCGTAGTCGGCGAGGCCGACCGTCCGCTGCGGCGAAGGACCGCCGAAGGACGCGGTGTCGAGGCGAAGGGCGAGGGCGGACGCGCCCGGCTGACGCAGCGATCCCAGATCGTTCAGCAGTCCGGCGAGGTCGTCGGCGACGGCAGAGACCACGACAGCTCCGGTGCCTGCCACATCGTGAGCGCCCTTGAGGACCGAGGCGAAGTTCGTGTCGTCGCCGCCGAGGGCGGCACGTGCCAGCCACAGTTGGACCACCGTCGGTGGCAGATCGCTCAGGTGTGCTCCCGCAGCAACCGTCTCCTTGCTCACCAGGTGCACCAGATAACCGAGTTCGTGCATTCGGGCCGCGATGGAGGCCAGCGCGCTGACCGCCCACTCGAAGGATGAATGCTCGCCGTGTCCGGCGTGCGCGCTGGAACGCGAGTCGAGCAGCAGGACGCAGGACCGCCTCGCCGGGCGGTCGAGCTGCCGGACCATCAGTTCTCCGCGGTGCGCCGTGGCGGGCCAGTGCACCTTACGCAGATCGTCGCCGTCCTGGTAGTTGCGCAGACTGACGTCCTCCTCGCCGTGCAGCGCGATCATCGCGGGGGTCGTTCCTTCCTGCCCCGAACCGGCGCCGGGCGGATGGCTGGCACCGAGCGCCACGATGCGGGGGAGCACCAGCAGCCGGTCGACCGCCTGGACGGTGACGTGTCGTTCGGTCATTCCGAACGGGTCGCGGATGCTGACGTGCACAGGACCCACGTCGTGCTCACCGCGGACCCGTGGTTGAACGGTGTACTCCACCACCCGGGATTCGCCGGCTCCCATGCCGGGCAGGACGAATCGGGGTGAATCACCGAGGGTGTAGTCGAGGGTCTCCTGAGCCAGGCCGTAGCGGGACCGGCGTCGGTCGGTGTTGGTGAAGGTGAGGGTGATCGCACATCGGGATCCGGCGGTGACGACATCAGGCTGTAGTTGCCGGGCCACCTCGACGCGGCGGTCCCGCCGCCGCGACAACCACCAGGTCGCAACGACCAGGGCGAGCAGAAGGCCACCCAGACGCACGACATCCAGGAAACCCAGCACGACGCCGCCGACCAGGAGGGTGAGCCCCGCAGACAGGAACGACCGGCCGCGGGTGGTCAGTCGTGCCTTCTTCATCTGGTGCTCACCTTGTACTCAGGATGCCGAACGCGCGATTCAGCGGGCGGAAGCCGCGGGCACCGGCACCCGCTGCAGGAGTTGCTCCAGCACCTCGCCTGCACCATGCCGCAGGTGCTGCTGGTCGGCGCTCAGGATCACCCGGTGTGCCAGAACCGGGAGGGCGACCCGTTGGACATCCTCGGGGATGACGTGGTCGCGGCGATCGAGTGCAGCGTTGGCCCGCGCCGCACGCAGCAGACCGAGAGCGGCACGCGGCGAGGCGCCGAGGCGAAGCGCGGAGGTCGAGCGGGTGGCTGTCACGATGTCGACGACGTACTGGCGCAGGGCGGGGCTCGCGTAGACCTGGGCGACGCGGGCGATCGCTGCCGCGACGGACGTCGCATCTGTGACCGGGCGCAGCCGCGCCAGCGGACTGCCCGCACCGTGCGAGTCGAGCATGGCCAGTTCGGCGGCGGCGGTCGGGTACCCCATCGAGATACGGGCCATGAACCGGTCGCGCTGCGCTTCGGGCAACGGGTAGGTGCCCTCCATCTCGATCGGGTTCTGGGTGGCCATCACCATGAACGGGCGCGACAACTCGTAGGTCGTGCCGTCGACGGTGACCTGTGCCTCTTCCATGCACTCCAGGAGCGCGGACTGGGTCTTGGGCGAGGCCCGGTTGATCTCGTCGCCGACCACGAGGTTGGCGAACACCGCTCCCGGACGAAATTCGAACGTGCGGGCATCCTGGTTGAAGACACTGACGCCGGTGATGTCACTGGGCAGCAGGTCCGGCGTGAACTGGATCCGTCGCATCGTGCCGTCGATCGACCGGGCGAGCGTCTTGGCGAGCATCGTCTTGCCGACGCCCGGTACATCCTCGATCAACAGGTGACCTTCGGCGAGCAGCACGATGATCGCGGTGCGCACGGCGTCCGACTTACCCTCGATGACCGAGGACACCGCCTCGTGAATGCGTGCGGCGAGGTCGTGCACCTCGTCCAGTGACAGCTGCGGATCAGGGTCGCTCTCGCCTCGGATCCGGTGATCGTCCTCGGTTCTGGCGAGTTGCGACGCATCCTGCATGGGTAGATCCTGCCCGACCACGGCCCCGGATCCCATCACCGGTTGGCCACGACTTGCTCGGCTCACTCATCCTCCACTTTGCTCCACCGTCCCGTCGGGTCCGGCGCTGAAGAACGCAACCACGCTTCACCCGACCCGACGATCACCCGGGTTTCCGGTGGTTCAACGTGCAGCTGTCCCATTTTTCGCCCGTTGTCGCGTGGATTGATCGAAGAGATGGCCGAGAATCCCTCCACCACGCACCAGTGGCTCTGACCTGGGAAAACACTCGAAAAGAGTCCGAATTCGATCTCTTTGAGGGCGACAGGTGGGGTCTGGTGGAGTAAAGTGGAGCAAACAGGAGCACTGCGGAATCGATCGGGCGGGAAGGGGCGGTGAGGATGACCTTGTTTCTCGGTACCCATCAGCCCCGACTGGATGACAAGGGCCGCATGTTCCTGCCCGCCAAGTTCCGCGAGAAGCTCGCTTCCGGGCTGGTCATCACCCGTGGTCAGGAGCGCTGCCTGTACGTCTTCGCGATGGCCGACTTCGAAAAGCTCGCCGCAGAAATGAGCCGCACCCCGGTCACCAACAAGGCGGCCCGCAATTTCCAGCGTGTGCTGCTGTCGGCCGCCTCGGACGAGATCCCCGACAAGCAGGGGCGCGTCACGATCCCCGCGATCCTGCGGGAATACGCCGGTCTCACCAAGGAGTGCACGGTGATCGGCGCCGGCAACCGGGTCGAGTTGTGGGCCACCGAGGCGTGGAACGAACTGCTGGCCAGCACCGAGGACGAGTTCGCCGACCAGGCACAGGAGGTGATTCCTGGCGGTCTGTTCTGACCTCTTCTGACCTGTGGCCTCCATCCGCTGACGCGTGCGCGTCGACATCACTTCCCCGGTGCCGACGACATGCAGCGGCTGGGGACCGGAGATCAGAAAACGGCAACCCGCAGGAATCGCCACCACAAGATTCACCGCCCACCACCGACAACACACCGCAGACGAGCGAAAGGCGAAGCGATGAGCGACAACCGGACAGTGGCCGACCGCCACGTTCCGGTCATGCGCGACCGCATCATCGAGCTGCTGCGTCCGGCACTGGTCACAGGAGAGTCAGGTCTGCGTCCGGTGTACCTCGACGGAACGCTCGGCATGGGTGGTCACACCGAGGCGATCCTCAAGGCCTGTCCGGACGCGGTCGCGTACGGCGTCGACCGCGACACGGAAGCGCTGCGTCTGGCGGGGGAGCGGTTGGCACAGTTCGGGGACCGGTTCATTCCGGTGCATGCTCGCTACGACGACGCGATCGAGGAACTGGCCGAACTCGACGTCCATCGCGTTGACGCGGCCTTGTTCGACCTGGGTGTCAGTTCCCTGCAGCTCGATGAGACCGAGCGCGGTTTCTCCTACAGCCGGGACGCCGCCTTGGACATGCGGATGGATCAGACCCAGGGGATGACCGCCGCCGATGTCATCGCCGAGTACGACGAGGGCGACCTTCGGCGCATCCTGCGGGAGTACGGCGAGGAACGGTTCGCCGGCAAGGTCGCCAAGGCGATCGTGCGGCGCCGTGAGCAGTCGCCGATCCGCACCTCCGACGAACTCATGCAGGTGCTGCGGGACGCCATCCCGGCGGCCTCGCAACGCACCGGCGGGCACCCCGGGAAGCGGACCTTCCAGGCACTGCGCATCGAGGTGAACGCCGAACTGCTCAGCTGGCAGGCCGCCTTGCCTGCGGCGATCGATGCGCTCGCGATCGGGGGACGCATCGCGGTGCTGTCCTACCACTCGCTCGAGGACCGCATCACCAAGCACGAACTGCAGGCCGGCGCGCGTTCGACCGCCCCCGCCGGTCTGCCGGTCGAACTGCCCGAACACAAGCCCTACCTGAAACTCCTCACCCGTGGCGCCGAGCAACCCGGCGACGCCGAGGTGAACACGAACCCGCGCGCGGCGTCCGCCCGTCTGCGCGTAGCTGAACGAATCCGTGCCACGAAGGGAACCAAGCGATGAGCCAGGCCACCGCCCGCCCGTTGACGGTCCGCCGCGCCCCGCGGGGAGCCAACCCGACCGCCACCCGTGCGCGGCTCAAGCTCGTCCAGCCGGCGACGCACACGAGCGAGGGGGGAGTCGGTTTCGTCATCCTCTGCGCGACGCTGCTGGTCGGCGGCCTGCTCACCGTGCTCCTGCTCAACACTGCACGAGCCCAGCAGCAGTACACGATCGGTGACCTGCAGAATGCCTCGTCCCGGCTGTCGGCCAAGGACCAGGAACTGGGCACACAACTCACCTACGCCCGTGCTCCGCAGCAGGTCGCGCTCAAGGCGCAGGAGTTCGGGATGGTGCCGGCCGGGAAGATTCGGTACGTGCGCGCCTCCGATCACCGACTCGTCGGCGTGGCGGAAGGCAGCGCTGCGACCGCCCCGTTTACCGTGAGCACGTTGCCCAGGACACCGGCCACCCCGATCGCCGAACTCGCCGTGAACTCGGCGGGCAAGGCAGGACTGGTGGAGAAGCCGAAGCCCAAGGCAGCGCCGGAGGCAAAGAAGCCGGCGCCGCCCGCAGCTTCGACCAAACCGTCGGACAAGGCGACCGCGACACCTAGCACCAAGCCCAGCACCAAGCCCAGCACCAAGCCCAGCACCAAGCCGCAGAACAGCCCGAAGTCCACGGGTGGCACGGCCACCAAGCCCGCCCCCCAGAAGAACGAGAAGACGACGTCGCCCACGCCGACGTCCGCGAGGTGAGCCAGTGACGCAGTCCCGTCGACCGGGTTCGCGATCCAGCACGTCATCCAGCACGTCATCGTCCACGCGCAGGTCCTCGAACCCGCGCACGGCAGGTCGCCCGACCCGGCCGCCGCGACCGGCGGGCAGGACTTCCGGGAACTCCTCACGTCCCTCGCCCACGATCGACCTGGCGGCCGCACGCGCCGGTCGTCGCAGCAGTGGTTCCACCGCTCGTCCGCGCACCGGATCGAGCGCCGCTCCCCGTCCGCAGACCGGTGGCTCCGGCCGCTCCAGGCCGCGTCTTCCGGTCCAGCTCGGTCTGGGACACCCGCGTCGTCGCGCTCGCGCGTTGCTGGTCGCGTTCGCGATGATCTTCACCGTGTTCGCCGCTCAGTTGCTGCGGGTTCAGGGTCTCGACGCAGCCTCGGTGTCGCAGCAGGCTTTCTCCGAACGCGCCAATCGGGTGACGATTCCCGCCATGCGCGGCGAGGTGGTGGATGCCGACGGCATCACGCTGGCCAGGTCTGTCGAACGACGCAACATCACCGCCGACCCGTTGGCCGCTTCGACCTGGGTCAAGCGTGACCGGCAGCCTGACGGCAGCGTGAAGAAGACGAAGATGGGACTCAAGGGCGCCGCGGAGGCGATCGCGGCGATCGTCGGTGCCGATCCCGCAGCCCTCAGCTCCTCCTTGCAGCGTGCCGAGACGCAGAATCGGCGTTTCCTGTACCTGGTCAAGGACGTCTCGCCGCAGCAGTGGACGCAGGTCAGCGATCTGCGCATCCCCGGCATCTTCAGCGAACGAACGGTCAAGCGCGAGTACCCGCAGGGCACATCGGTCGCGCCGCTCATCGGGTGGGTGGGAGCCGACGGCAGCCCCGGCGGTGGCATCGAGGCGATGCAGAACCGCCGACTCAACGGCAAGCCGGGCACGCATGTGTACGAACGCGCGGCCGACGGCACCGTGATCGCGACCGCCGACAATTCCGACACGCCTGCCGTCGACGGCAAGCCGGTGCAACTCACGATCAACAACGACTTGCAGTGGACGGCGCAGAACCTCATCGCCGCACAGGTGAAGAGCACCAAGTCGCTGTCGGGTGAGGCTGTCGTGACCGACGTCAAGGGCAACATCGTCGCGGCCGCCAGTTATCCCAGCTTCGACAACAACCAGATCGCCTCGGCCAAGGGTTCACTGCTGTCGCGCCCCTTCGCCGACGCCTACGAGCCGGGTTCGACCAGCAAGGTGATCACGATGGCTGCTGCGCTCGAAGAAGGCAAGGTGACCCCGCAGTCGGTGTTCACCGTGCCCTACCAGTTGGAGCGTGCCGACCAGAAGTTCAAGGACTCCCATCCGCACCCCACAGAGAAGTACACGACGGCAGGGATCCTTGCCGACTCCTCCAACACCGGCACGATCCAGGTCGGGGAGAAGTTGTCGCCGCAGGTGCTGCGGGGCTACATGAACAAGTTCGGTCTCGGCGTTCCGACCGGAGTCCGATTCCCCGGAGAGAGTTCCGGGTATGTTCCGCCGGTCGACAAGTTGAAGGGTCCCACGCGGTACACCGTGATGTTCGGTCAGGGCGTCAGCGGTAACTCCATGCAGCAGGTCTCGGTGTTCCAGACGATCGCGAACGGCGGCGTCCGCGAGCCGCTCAAGCTGGTGAAGGGTGTCGGCGACGGATCCGGTGGCTACACCGCTGCGCAGGACGACCGGGTCGCTGTTCAGGTCGTGTCGCCGAAGGTCGCCGGTGAAGTCAGCCGGATGCTGCAGTCCGTCGTCGGCGAGGGGGGCACCGCACCGAAGGCGGCGGTTCCGGGGTACAACGTCGCGGGCAAGACCGGTACCGCGGAGCGGTACGACGAGAAGACCCGCCGCTACGCCGGTTACACGGCCTCGTTCATCGGGTTCGCGCCGGCGGAGAAGCCGCAGTACATCGTGTCGGTGACCCTGCAGCGTCCGCAGGCGGTGAGCATCTACGGCGGTGAGATCGCCGCCCCGGTGTTCTCCCAGTTGATGCAGGCCGCGCTGCGTCACGGTCACGTTCCACCCAGCAGTAGCAAGCCGACCCTGTACGACCTGAAGTACGTCCCACCGAAGAGCGAGAAGCAATGATCACAATGACCCTGCGCCAGATCGCCGACGCGGTCGGCGGACGGTTGGAGCCGGCAGACGCAGGCGATGTCCGGGTCGATGGCGCGGTGATCTCCGACTCACGTCTGGCCGAACCGGGAAGCCTGTACGTCGCACGGGTCGGTGAGTTCGCCGATGGCCACGACTTCGCTTCTGCGGCAGCCGAATCGGGCGCGGTCGCGACACTGGGCAGTCGGGCGGTCGAGGGCATGCCGACGGTCGTCGTCGACGACGTGCAGACCGCGTTCGGCGTCCTCGCACGAGCCGTCGTCGACCGTGCCGATGACCTGCGGATCGTCGGCATCACCGGCAGCTCGGGCAAGACGTCCACCAAGGACCTTCTCGGTCAAGTGCTGTCACCGCTGGCGGAGTCGGTGGTCCCCGAGGGTTCGTTCAACTCCGAGATGGGGGTGCCGCTCACCGTGTGCCGCGTCAGCACGGGTACCCGCTACCTCGTCGCGGAGATGGGCGCCGACGGTGTGGGGCACATCGCCTACCTCACCCGGATCGCACCGCCGCAGGTCGGCATCGTGCTCAATGTCGGACGCGCCCACGTGGGGGAGTTCGGATCGGTGGAGGCGATCGCGCAGACCAAGGGTGAGCTCGTCGAGGCGCTCCCTGCAGACGGTCTGGCCGTCCTGAACGCCGACGACCCGCGCGTCGCGGCGATGAAGAGCCGCAGCATGGCCCCGGTCCTGCTGGTCGGTACTGGTGAGGACGCCGACCTGCGTGCCGTCGACATCGAACTCGACGACAAGTCGCGTGCCTCGTACACACTCGTCGGCGACGGTGAGCCGCGTCGAATCCGGTTGGGACTGTTCGGGGTTCACCACGTCGGCAACTCACTCGCGGTCTACGCGGCCGCCCGCCATCTGGGTGTGGACGCCGACCACATCGTGTCCGTGTTCGAGAACGCCGCCGCGGTCAGCCGCTGGCGGATGGAAGTGCATGAACTCGGCAACGGCGTCACGATCGTCAACGACGCCTACAACGCCAATCCCGACTCGATGGCTGCGGCCCTGCGCGCGCTGGCCACGATGACGGCCTGCGGTCGCAAGGTCGCGGTGCTGGGTCAAATGCTCGAACTCGGCGAATCATCGGCCGAAGAACACGCCGGCGTGGGACGCAAGGCGGCCGAGTTCGGCGTCGACCTGCTGATCACCGTCGGTGCCGGCGCGGACGCGATCGGCAGCGCCGCGCAGGCCGCAGGGGTGGAGTGCAAACACGTCGACGACGTCGACGCCGCGTTCCGGTTGCTCACCGGTACGTTGAAGCCGGGCGACATCGCCCTGCTGAAATCAAGCCGTGACTCCGGACTGCGCTACCTTGGCGATCGGCTCGTGGACACGGACGGAAAGGGTGCCAGGGCGTGAAGGCCATCTTGATCGGTGCGTTGATCGCACTCGCCACCGGCCTGGTCGGCACTCCGGCGTTCATCAAGTTCCTCGTCCGTAAGGGCTACGGACAGTTCATCCGTGACGACGGCCCCACGACGCACCACACCAAGCGCGGCACGCCCACGATGGGTGGCGCCGTCATCATCGTCGGTTGTGTGCTCGGGTACTTCCTGGCGCATCTGGTGTTGTGGACGGCGCCGTCCGTCTCCGGACTGCTGGTGATCTACCTGATCGTCGGCCTCGGCGCGGTCGGGTTCGCCGATGACTGGATCAAGATAAGCAACCAGCGTTCACTCGGGTTGCGGGCCTGGCAGAAGCTGGTCGCGCAGACCTTCGTCGGCGTCTCCTTCGCGCTGTTGGCCCTCAACTTCCCCGACACCGGCGGACGTACTCCGGCCAGTTACAAGGTGTCCTTCGTGCGCGACACCTGGTTCGACCTGGCGTTCGCCGGCACCGGCGTCGGCATGGTGCTGTTCGTGCTCTGGGCGAACCTCATCATCGCGGGCACCTCCAACGGCACCAACCTGACCGACGGTCTCGACGGACTGCTCACCGGCGCAAGCGTCATGGTGTTCGCCGCCTACGTGCTCATCTCGATCTGGCAGTTCAACCAGAACTGCGAAACGATCGGCAGCAACAAGTGTTACGACGTCCGCGACCCGCACGACCTCGCCCTGGTGGCGGCCTGCGTGATGGGTGCCTGCTTCGGATTCCTGTGGTGGAACGCCACCCCCGCGAAGATCTTCATGGGCGACACCGGCTCGCTCGCGCTCGGCGGGGCGCTGGCCGGTCTGGCGATCATGACCCGCACCGAACTGCTCGTCGTGATTCTCGCCGGGCTGTTCGTGCTGGAGACCCTGTCGGTGATCATCCAGGTCGGGTCGTTCAAGTCTCGCGGCAAACGCGTGTTCCGGATGGCGCCGTTGCATCACCACTTCGAGATGGTCGGGTGGAACGAGGTCACGGTCGTGATCCGGTTCTGGATCATCGCCGGGCTCTGCGTGGCACTCGGACTCGGACTGTTCTACGCCGAATGGGTTGCCGGATGACCGCCGACCAGCTCTGGCCGGTCGACCCTTCGTACGAACCCCGCGGGGGCGAGCGTGACCTCACGCATCGCGACGCCGATTGGTCCGGCCTTGACATCGTCGTGATGGGCCTCGGCCTGTCGGGTTACGCCGCCGCCGATGCGCTGCTGGAACGCGGTGCGAAGGTCACGGTCCTGTCGACCGACGAGTCCGGGACCGTGCAGGAGCGCGCCAAGATCCTGGAGATCCTCGGTGCCGAGATCCGCTGGGGAAACGAGCATCAGCAACAGGTACCGGCAGGCACCGACCTGATCGTCACCTCGCCCGGCGTCCGACCGGATCACCCGTTCATGCGGTCCGCCGCAGCGGGCGGCGTCCCCGTCTGGGGGGAGGTCGAACTCGCCTGGCGGATGCGACCGCGACAGGGTGCGGCGCCATGGCTGACGATCACCGGTACCAACGGCAAGACCACCGCGGTGACCATGCTCGAACAGATCCTGCGCTCCGCCGGTCTACGGGCCACCGCGGCCGGCAATGTCGGGCTGCCGATCCTCGAAGCAGTTCTGCACCCGCAACCCTACGAGGTGCTCGCCGTCGAACTGTCGACCTTCCAGTTGCATTGGTCGCGCAGCATCTCCCCGTATGCATCCTGTCTGCTCAATGTCGCTCCCGACCACATCGACTGGCACGGGTCCTTCGAGGAGTACCGCAGGCAGAAAGGCCGCATCTTCGACCGCACCCAGGTCGCGTGCGTCTACAACGTCGACGACCCCACCACCGAGAAGCTCGTGGAGGACGCCGATGTCGTGGAGGGTTGCCGCGCCGTCGGATTCACCCTCAAGACGCCGCACCCCTCGATGCTGGGGGTCGTGGACGATGTGCTCGCTGACCGCGCGTTCGTCGAGGACCGAGCCCACCAGGCCGCCGAACTGTGTCAGCGCAAGGACCTCGGACGCGAGGGCAACCCGCCGGCGCCGCACTATGTCTCGGACGCTCTCGCCGCAGCCGCCCTGGCGCGTGCGTATGGCGTTCGACCGCTGGCGGTGCGTGACGGACTACGCGCCTATCAGCCGCAGCCACACCGGATGGCGAACGTCCTGACCCGTGGTGACGTGCGCTTCGTCGACGACTCCAAGGCCACCAACCCGCCTGCCGCCGAGGCCGCGATGCGTGCCTTCGATTCGATCGTGTGGGTCGCCGGTGGTCAGCTCAAGGGAGCCGATGTCGATGCCCTTGTGGCCGACAACGCCTCTCGGCTGCGCGCTGCCGTGCTCATCGGCGCCGACCGGGAACTGATCGCGCAGGCAATCAGGCGACACGCACCGGATGTTCCGGTGGTCGTGCTCGATCGCACCGAGACTGAGGTCATGGACGAAGCTGTGCGCCGTGCTGCCGACCTGGCACACCCGGGCGACGTCGTCCTGCTCTCGCCGGCTGCGGCGTCGCTCGACATGTTCGCCTCGTACGGTGCCCGCGGCGAAGCCTTCGCCGCCGCTGCACGCACGCTGGCGAACACCGACTGAGCGATGACCGCTCACTCACCGGCTGGCACCGGGCGCGTCGACCTGCGTGCCACGCTGCAGCGGATGGAGTCGCCGACGGCCCCGTACTACCTGCTGCTCGGCGCGACCAGCGGACTGACCGTGCTCGGTCTGATCATGGTGCTGTCCGCCTCGAGCGTCACCTCCTATCAACAGTCCGGCTCCTCGTTCACCGTCTTCAAGAGCCAGGCGATGTTCGCGGTGATCGGTGTGATCGGCGCCGTGGTGGCGGCGCGGATGCCGATGAAGGTCTGGCGGCACCTGGGCTGGCCGACCTTCCTGCTCGCCATGGCGCTGCAACTCCTGGTGTTCAGCCCGTTGGGTGTCAGCGTCATGGGCAATACCAACTGGATCGAGGTCGCCGGTTTCCGGATGCAGCCGTCGGAGTTCGGCAAGATCTCTCTGGTGCTGTTGGCCGCAGGCGTACTGACGATGAAGCGCAAGCGGCTGGCGGAGTTCAAGCACGTGGTGATCCCGTTGATCTTCCCGTGCGGCCTGGGCTTCATGGCACTGGTGATGGGTGGTCACGACCTCGGCACGACCTTGGTGCTGGCGGCGATCCTCGGTTCGGTGCTCTTCGTCGCCGGAATCAAACTGCGGATCTTCGGCATCAGCCTCGCCGTCGCCGCTGCGACGGCCACCGTGTTGGTGTGGACCTCCGGCAACCGTATGGGCCGGATCAGCACCTGGCTCGGCGGCTGCTCCGAGGGTGCCCTCCAGGACGGCTGCTGGCAGCCGGTGCACGGCAAGTACGCCCTCGCCGACGGTGGCTGGTGGGGAGTTGGCCTGGGTGCCAGCCGAGAGAAGTGGGGTTGGATGGCCGAGGCCCACAACGACTTCATCTTCGCCATCCTCGGCGAGGAACTCGGCCTGCCCGGCACGTTGACCGTGCTGTGCCTCTACCTGGCCATCGGTTACGCCTGCTACCGCCTGATCTCAACCAGCAAAGACTTCTTCGTCCGCTTGGCGACCACCGGCGTGATGGCGTGGATCCTGGTGCAGGCAACGATCAACATGGCCTCCGTGCTGGGACTGCTGCCGGTCATCGGTGTGCCGTTGCCGCTGGTTTCATCCGGTGGCTCCCAGTTGGTCACCAGTCTGTTCGCGCTCGGCATGGTCATGTCGTTCGCTCGCAACGAACCCGAATGCAAGGCGGCACTCGCCCAACGTCCGAAGCTGGTAGGCCGCACCCGGGCGATCCTGCCCACCGGTCGACGCGGAAGATGATCCCATGACGATCGAACGAGTAGTCCTGGCCGGCGGTGGAACCGCCGGCCATGTGTCGCCCCTGCTGGCCACCGCGGACGCGCTGCGTGCCCGCCACCCACAGGTCGAGATTTCAGTGCTCGGCAGCGAAGGTGGGCTGGAAGAAGACCTCGTGCCCGCGCGCGGCTACGACCTGACCCTCATCCCGAAGGTCGCGTTCCCTCGTCGTCCGAACGGTGCTGCCGTCCGTTTCCCGGGTAGCTTCCACAAGGCCGTCAAGCGCACCCGCAATCTGCTCGACGAACGCGACGCCCAGGTGGTCATCGGTTTCGGCGGACACGTCAGCACGCCGGCCTATCTTGCTGCCCGCGGACGCAGGACGCCCTTCGTCATCCATGAGCAGAACGCCCGTCCGGGCTTGGCCAACAAGCTCGGTGCCCGGATGACGCCGTACGTCGCCACCACCTTCTCCAGCACGCCGTTGCCCGGCGCCGAGGTCATCGGACTGCCGCTGCGACGGGAGATCACCGAACTCGATCGCTCGGCACTGCGAGGTCAGGCTCGTGAGACGTTCGGGCTGGACGCCGAACGGCCGACACTGTTGGTCACCGGCGGATCGCTGGGTGCCCTCTCGTTGAACGAAGCCGTGTGGGGTGCGCGCGACGCGCTCGCCGAAGCCGGCGTCCAGGTTCTTCACCTCACGGGACGTGGCAAAGGCTTCGACGCCGCGGAGGCGAAGGCGCCGTACACCGTGCTCGAATATGCCGACCGGATGGACCTGTGTTACGCAGCCGCCGACCTGGTCGTCACCAGGTCCGGTGCGGGAATGGTCTGCGAGACGAGCGCGGTGGGACTGCCGTCGGTGTACGTCCCGTTGCCGATCGGCAACGGTGAGCAGAAGCTGAATGCCGCCGACACCGTCGCCGCCGGGGGAGCGCTGCTCATCGACAACGACGATTTCACCCGCTCGTGGGTCGAGAGCGAACTGGTCGGACTCGTCACGGACGCCGATCGGCTCTCGATCATGAGTGCGGCCATGCGGGAACAGCAGCACGCCGGCGCCGCGGACGCGTTGGTCGACCTCGCCGAGCGTTCGATCGCCGAGTCGGTGGAGGAGAACAGGTGAGCAACGGCGTCAACGAGCGATTCGACTTCAACGCGCCGCTCCCGGCACTCGAGAAGGTTCACCGCGTACATTTCATCGCCGTCGGCGGCTCGGGCATGTCCGGAGTCGCGCGGCTGATGCGTGCTCGCGGGTTGGAGGTCAGCGGCTCGGACAATGCCGAGGTGCCGGTGCTGGACAAACTCGCGGCCGAAGGAATCGGGATCACCATCGGCTACGAGGCCGCCACGGCTGCTGCGTTGCCCGACGGAACGCTGGTCGTGGTGTCGTCCGCGATCAAGGAGGACAACCCCGAACTGTCCGAGGTCCGTCGACGCGGCCTGCCGGTGTTGCACCGTTCGCAGGGTCTGGCGTTGGTGCTCGAGACTCGGTCCGCGTTGGCCGTCGCAGGGGCGAACGGCAAGACCAGCACGTCCGGTATCGCCACGGCAGCGCTGCGCGACCTCGGGCGTGACCCGTCGTTCGCGATCGGTGCCGAGGTTCTCGGTGTCGGAGCGAATTCAGGAGTCGGAGCAGGGCAGGAGTTCGTCGTCGAGGCCGATGAGAGCGACGGATCGTTCGTCGTCTACCACCCGCGCGTCGCGATCATCACCAGCGTCAAGGACGACCACCTCGACTTCTACGGCACCACTGAGCGGCTGGTCGAGGCGTACCGCGCCTTCGCCCTCACCACGGATCCGGACGGCCTCATCGTGTGCTGTGCAGACGATCCGGGCAGCGCGGATCTTGCTCGCTGGGCCCGGGACCACGGACGAACGGTGCTCACCTACGGCACGCAGGAGGGCGCGGACGTCCGGATCGAGAAGCTCGCGGAGCAGGGTTGGTCGGCCGGCTGCCTTCTGTGGGATACAGCGGGAAACGCGCATAACCTTCAACTCAACGTTCCGGGTTGTCACAACCTGGAGAACGCCGCCGGCGTGGTCGCTGCGTTGGTGTACGGGTTCGGTGTCGACCCGGTTGATGCGGTCGCTTCGGTGGCGGCGTTCCGGGGCACGTCGCGCCGGTGCGAACTCAAGGGTGAGGTCGGCGGCATCCGCGTCGTCGACGACTACGCCCACAACCAGGGAAAGCTCGCGGCGGCCGTGCGCACCGGTCGGCATCTGCGTGGCGACGGCCGGCTGATCGTCGTCTTCCAGCCGCACCTGTACAGCCGTACTCGCGACCAGGCGATCGGTATGGCCGAGGCGCTCGACGGTGCTGACGTCGTGCTGCTGATGAACATCTACGGGGCTCGCGAGCAGCCGGTCGAGGGTGTGACGAGTGATCTGATCGCCCAGGCCATGCGTCGTCCCTGTACCCGGACGCACTCGGCTCAGGAGACGGTCGACCTCGTCGTCACCACGGCGCGTCCGGGCGACCTCGTCCTCACGGTGGGTGCCGGCGACGTC
Source organism: Yimella sp. RIT 621 (assembly GCF_004146205.1). Taxonomy (NCBI): domain Bacteria; kingdom Bacillati; phylum Actinomycetota; class Actinomycetes; order Micrococcales; family Dermacoccaceae; genus Yimella; species Yimella sp. RIT 621. The sequence continues at coordinate 295,125 of NZ_SEIP01000001.1, read as the reverse complement.
ACCGCCCTCGGACCGCAGATCCTGGAGCGCCTGGCCGAGTCAACGTCAAGTCGAACTTGACAGTCGCGGCGGGCCAGGAGAACGCGTAACATGCGGCGCAAGTACCTTGGGTTACCCGTGGCATGACGTCGCCCATCGACTGAAGACCATAGATCTCGACAGGAAGGCCAACGTTCGTGGCATCTCCGCAGAATTACCTCGCAGTCATCAAGGTCGTCGGCATCGGCGGCGGCGGGGTGAACGCCGTGAACCGGATGATCGAACAGGGGCTCAAGGGCGTCGAGTTCATCGCGATCAACACCGACGCGCAGGCATTGCTCATGTGCGACGCCGACGTGAAGCTCGAGGTCGGTCGTGAGCTGACCCGTGGGCTCGGCGCGGGCGCCGACCCCGAGGTCGGTCGCAAGGCCGCCGAGGACCACCAGGAAGAGATCGAAGAGGTCCTCAAGGGTGCCGACATGGTCTTCGTGACCGCAGGCGAAGGTGGTGGCACCGGTACCGGTGGTGCACCGGTCGTCGCGAAGATCGCCAAGAACCTCGGCGCGCTCACCATCGGTGTGGTCACCCGCCCGTTCACCTTCGAAGGACGCCGCCGAGCGGGTCAGGCCGATCTCGGCATCAACGCGCTGCGTGACGAGGTCGACACCCTCATCGTCATCCCGAACGACCGACTGCTGTCGATCAGCGACCGCAACGTATCGATGCTCGACGCCTTCCGCAGCGCCGACCAGGTGTTGCTGTCCGGTGTCCAGGGCATCACCGACCTGATCACGACCCCGGGTCTGATCAACCTCGACTTCGCCGACGTGAAGTCGGTCATGCAGGGCGCGGGCTCCGCGCTCATGGGAATCGGTTCGGCCCGCGGCGAGGACCGTGCGGTCCAGGCCGCCGAGTTCGCGATCTCCAGCCCGCTGCTCGAAGCCAGCATCGACGGCGCGCAGGGCGTGCTGCTGTCGGTCCAGGGTGGTAGCGACCTGGGTCTGTTCGAGATCAACGAGGCGGCACGCCTGGTGCAGGAAGCCGCTCACCCGGAGGCCAACATCATCTTCGGTGCGGTCATCGACGACGCCCTCGGCGACGAGGTGCGCGTCACCGTCATCGCGGCCGGCTTCGACGGTGGTGCTCCTCAGAAGCGCACCGACGACCGTGCGCTCGGTCAGATCCAGGGTTCGCCGCAGCGGCAGGCTCCGGGACAGGTGAGCCAGCAGGGCGGGCAGCAGAACGCGCAGCAGTCGGGCCAGCAGTCGGGCCAGCAGTCGGGCCAGCAGGGTGGTCAGCGGGTGCAGTCGCCGGCCGAGGCGGCCGGCGCGATCCCGGCGGGCCAGCAGTCCGGCGGCGCGCAGCAGGGCGGGCAGCGTCCCCAGCTCGGCCAGGGTGGCCAGCAGGGTCAGCAGGGCGGAGCCAACTCGGGCCAGCAGCGTGACGGTCAGCAGTCGGGTCAGCAGTCGGGTCAGCAGGGTGGAGGGCAGGGCCCGGATGGTCAGGGTCGCCAGCAGCCCGGTCACGTCCAGCAGTCCTCTACCTCGCGCCCGCCGCGTGAGGTGACGTTCGACGACGGTGACGACGACCTGGACGTTCCCGACTTCCTGAAGTGATCACCGCCATTGTTCTGGTGGCGTGAACGACGCGAGGTCGGCGACTGGTTCGTCGACCTCGCGTTCACTGATGTCGCCGGCGGCGTGAGCACCGGCGGATGGAGTTCGCTGAACCTCGCAGGACACGTCGGTGACGACGCGGACGCCGTGGCGACCAATCGCGCTCGAGTGGCCGACGCCCTCGAGCTACCGGCGTCCGCCCTGAACTTCATGGCGCAGGTTCACGGCGCGGATGTTGCGGTGCTGCCGTGCGACCCCGCGCCGAGCGCAGACGCCCAGATCGGGGCCGACTTCGACCAAGCGCTCGTCGTGCTCGTGGCCGACTGCACCCCGGTGTTGCTGTACGCCACCGATCGCCCGCTTGTCGCGGCGGTGCACGCCGGGCGGCCGGGCATGGTTGCGGGAGTCGTCCCGAACACCGTGCAGAAGATGCGTTCGCTCGGCGCCGCCGACCTGCGCGCCGTCGTCGGACCGTCGGTGTGCGGGCGTTGCTACGAAGTGCCGGACGAGATGAGAAGCGTTGCAGCGCAGCAGTTCCCGGCGAGTCATGCGGTGAGTTGGTCGGGCACCGCCGCGATCGATGTCGCCGGCGGCGTGGTCTCGCAGTTGCACGATCTGGGGGTGCCCCTCGACTGGGTGCCAGGGTGCACCCGTGAGGAGCAGAATCTGTTCTCCCACCGCCGTGACCACGGAGCCGGCCGCTTTGCCGGCGTGGTCGCGCTGCGCAGGAACGCCGCATGAGCCGCTCGGCGGAACTCCGCGACAACCTGACGACGGTGCAGCGGCGCATCGCCGGTGCCGCACGGTCGGTCGGTCGCGACCCGGGCGAGGTGGACCTCGTCGTCATCACCAAGTACTTCCCGGTCGACGACGTCCGTCGATTGATCGATCTGGGCGTTCAGCACATCGGTGAGAACAAGGATCAGGAGGCCTCGCAGAAGCTGGCCGACCTGCCGGCTGCGGAACGTGAAGGCGTGCGCGTCCATTTCGTCGGGCAGTTGCAGTCGAACAAGGCCGGCCACGTGTCGGCGTATGCCGACGTCGTCCAGTCGGTCGACCGCGCGAAGATCGTGAACGCGCTGGCCAAGGGCGCAGCCCGCCACGAACGCGATGTGGACGTCATGTTGCAGGTCGACCTCGATGGCACCGACCCCGGACGCGGGGGAGTCCTGGCCGACGATCTGCTCGATCTGGCGCAGTCGGTCGCCGATGCCGACCGCCTGACCCTGCGTGGGGTCATGGCCGTCGCGCCCCGCGGCGGCGACGCCGGAGATGCATTTGCCCGGCTCGCTGAACTCGCCGGCGCGGTGCAGGCGGTGCACCCGGGGGCAGACTGCATCTCCGCGGGTATGAGCGGTGACCTCGAAGCCGCGATCGAGCACGGCGCGACACACGTCCGGGTCGGCAGCGCGATTCTCGGGCCACGCCCGAGCCTCTGACCTGCCCGGCCGGGGCCTGCGCCGGGCGCATGCGAAGTCGTGTCCGCGTGTCGCAGTAGGTAATCCACGGCATCGGTGCGCCGCGCCGGTAGCGTCAGCCGCGACCACACCGGACGACCCAGCGGCTCACCGCTTCAAGGAGCATCTGATGGCAGGCGCACTGCGCAAGACCATGGCGTACCTCGGACTCGCCGAGGAAGACCGTCGCTACAAGGACGAATACGACGAGTACGGCCCCGAATACCACGACGGCTACGACGACTACTCCGACTCGGGTTTCGACGTCGAGCACGAGCCCGAGGTCGAGACGCAGCCTGCTGCGGTCACTCCTTTGCGTAAGAACATCGCTGCGGTCGCGGCGCACCCCAAGGCAGGCGACATGAGCCGTATCAACGCGATCCACCCGCGCACCTACAACGAGGCGAAGGAGATCGGCGAAAGCTTCCGTAACGGAATCCCGGTCATCATGAACCTCTCCGACATGGACGACACCGACGCCAAGCGCTTGGTCGACTTCGCCGCCGGTCTGGTCTTCGGTCTGCACGGCACCATCGAGCGCGTGACGGCGAAGGTCTTCCTGCTGTCGCCGTCGGGCGTCGAGGTGGCCACCACGGGCAGCGACGCCAAGGCCTCGCGCGGTCTGTTCAACCAGAGCTGAGATGATGACGCGGCGGGCCTTGTCCGGGGCTCGCCGCAATCGTCTGGAGTGGTAAGTGGAACAGCTGAGATCCGTACTCGCGACGATCCTGTACCTGTATTTCATCGTCCTGCTGGCTCGGCTGGTGTTCGACTGGATCCAGGTCTTCGCCCGTGAGTGGCGTCCCAAGGGTCCGGTGCTGGTGGTCGCCGAGGGCGTCTACACCCTGACCGACCCGCCGCTCAAGGCGTTGCGCAAGGTCATTCCGCCGCTGCGTCTGGGGCAGGTGCGGCTCGACCTCGCGTTCCTGGTCCTCATGCTGAGTGTGAGTTTGCTGCTCGGTGTCATAAGCTGACCGGCGACGTAATTTCGATCGTCGGTTCGTCGTGCCGTCCCGCGTGCGCACGTATCGACCTGATGGGCCCCAAGAGGTGACCACATGGCGTTGACGCCTGAGGACGTAGTCAAGAAGGAATTCACCAAGCCGAAGGGCTTCGGTAAGAGCGGCTATGACGAGATTCAGGTGGACGACTTCCTCGACGAGATCGTCGTCGAGTTGCGCCGGCTGAACGCCGAGAACGAAGACCTCGCAGCCCAATTGGCCGACTGCCGTCGTTCCTCCGGTCGCCCGGCGAATCTCGGTAAGAGCGATTCCGCGACGTCGGTCCCGGCCGCGTCCACCGATGCGCCGACGCAGGCGACTCCGGTCGTCACCCCGGCCTCATCCGCTCCTTCGCAGGACTCGCAGGCAGCGGCGGCGAAGGTCGCCGGCGCCGAGCGTGAGCTCAAGGATGTCGAGGGCCGTCTGAAGACCGCTCGGGAACAGCTCGCCGAGGCGCAGCGCGACACCCAGGCCGAGCAGAAGAAGCTGCAGGAGTTGCGGGCACAGGTCACGCAGGCCGAGCAGGAGCTGAAGGACGCCAAGGACCGCGCCGCTCAGGCGCCTGCCGCCGCTGCCGCACCGCAGCAGCCCGACGGTGGCGCTCACGGTTTCGCCGGTGGCGCAGCGGGTGGAGCCGCCGGCGTCATCGCGCTGGCGCAGAAGCTGCACGACGAGCACGTGCGCGAGGGCGAGACCACGCGCGACAAGCTCATCAGCGACGCCAAGAACCACCACGACAAGGTGGTCGGCGAGGCCAACGCCAAGCGCGATGACCTGATCAAGACCGGTCAGCGCAAGTACGACGAGTTCATCTCCACCGGTCAGGCCAAGCACGACGAACTGGTCTCCGCGGGTCAGGCCAAGCACGACGACCTGATCAAGACCGGCCAGGCACGCCATGACGAACTGATCAACACCGGTCAGACCCGTCACGACGACCTGATCAAGACCGCGACCGACGAGCGCACTTCAGTGCTGACCGATCTCGGTTCACAGCGCGACGGTCTGAACGCGAAGATTGAATCGCTGCGTGGGTTCGAGAGCGACTACCGCAGCAAGCTGCGCGGCTACATCGAGGGTCAGCTCGACCAGCTCAAGACCGTCGGCCTCGACGACGTCAAGGGCGACAAACAGGGCTGATTGGTCCTCCGTCCGTCGACGGGCAGCCACTCCGCGTCGGAGTGGCTGCCTGTTGCGTTCAGTACCAGCCGGATTCCCGCAATGTTCTGGCGTTTCGGCCCCAAACCTGCGAGTGATTCGCATATTCTCGGGCAATCCGTCGGTGTGGCGGATGTCTCGGTCGCCGGTGGGTGACCCACTCACGAAAGGCCGGCATGGCGGCGTCAGACAAGCAGCAGGGTTCACGCGTCGGGTCGCTCCTTCGCAGTGCGGGCGGAGTCGTCGGGCGCGCGGCGGGGGTCGGTCGCGGTCGTGCGGCCTCGAACGGCACCGAGGAAGCACCGACCAAGAAGGCTGTCCCCGCGGCGAAGAAGACCACTGCCAAGAAGTCGGCCGCGAAGACGGCTCCGGCAAAGAGTGCTGCCAAGAATTCGGCTCCTGCCAAGAAGGCGACCACGGCACAGACCACCGCGAAGAAGACGACGGCGGCCGGGTCCGCCGCGTCGGCAGCGAAAAGCACGACCAAGGCTGCACCGGCGAAAGCAGCTGCGAAGAGCACCGCCAAGAAGACCGCTGCGAAGACGACCACCGCCAAGAAGACCACCGCCAAGAAGACCACTGTGAAGAAGGCACCCGCAAAGACCTCGGCGAGCGCGGCCAAGAAGGCGACGAAGAGCGCCCCGGCGAAGGCTGCAGCACACAAGGCGTCGTCCACGACGGCGGCAACCACCGAGGCAGCTGCCAAGACGACGCCCGCCAAGAAGGCGACGGCGAAGGCCGCGACCACCGAGAAGGCTGCGCCGACGAAGGCCACCGCGGCCAAGAGCGCGCCGACGAAGAAGGCCGCGTCCAAGGCTCCGGTCAAGACCGCCATCGAGGCACAGGCCGCGCCGGTGCCGGTGCCCCCGGCGAAGAAGAGCTCCGCGAAGGCGGCTGCCGATCTCGTCGTCCGCGAGGACGAATCGCCGTGGACCGCAGACGAGATCGCCGACGTGCGCAAGGAACTCACCGACGAGATCAACCACTTCGAGCACGAGCTGAAGTCGATCGAAGCCGACATCGCCGGTCTCCTCGACGACGGCAATGTAGGGGCGGGTGACGACCAGGCCGACGTCGGCAGCAAAGCCCTCGAGCGGGAGTACGAGTACTCGCTCGCCCAGACCAACCGTGCGTCGATGGAGCAGGCGGCGCGCGCGCTGGCCCGCACCGATGACGGCACCTACGGTCAGTGCGAAAGCTGCGGCAAGCCGATCGGCAAGCTTCGGCTGCAGGCCTTCCCGCGTGCGACACTGTGCCTGCAATGCAAACAGAAGCAGGAACGCCGCTGAGTCCATCCGTCCGTAGATCCCGCGTGACCCGTCGAGGGTCCGTCGGCCTGCTCGCAGTGGTCGCTGCGACCGGGTTCGCCCTCGACCAGGGCACCAAGGAGTGGGCCCTGGCGGCCCTCGAACCCGGGCAGCCACGAGAGTTGATCGGGACGCTGGTGCAGCTGCGGCTGACGTTCAACCCGGGCGCGGCGTTCTCCATCGGCACGAACGCGACCTGGGTGTTGACGATCATCGCGTGCGTCGTCATCGCGTTCACCATCTACTCGGCACGCAAGCTGCGCAGTCGGGTCTGGGCGCTCGGTCTGGGTCTGCTGATCGGCGGGGCGCTCGGCAACCTGACCGACCGTTTCTTCCGTGAGCCCGGCTTCGGCAAAGGGCATGTCGTCGACTTCCTCGAACTGCCGAACTGGCCGATCTTCAATGTCGCCGACATCTGCGTCGTCACCGCCGCCTGTCTGATCGCGTTGCTGTCGATCCGCGGCATCGGTCTCGACGGCACCAAAGTGACCGAGGATGCGCCGGCCCACAGCAGGCAGGTGTCCGACGATGAGTGAACTCAAAGCGCTGTCGATTCCCGAAGGTCTCGAAGGCGAACGCGTCGACGCCGCAATGGCTCGGATGCTCGGTCTTTCCCGGACCCGTGCGGTCGAACTGGTCACCTCAGGTGCGGTGACCCTCGACCATCGTCCGGTCGCCAAGTCCGACCGTGTGAGTGCCGGTCAGTGGCTCGAAGTCGACATCCCCGCGCAGGTCGACCGCACCCCACAGGTCAAGCCCCAGAAGATCGACAACCTGCGCATCATCCACGACGACAGCGAGATCGTCGTCGTCGACAAACCCGCGGGGGTCGCGGCCCATCCGAGTGTCGGTTGGGACGGTCCGGACGTCGTGAGCGGACTGGCCGGGGCCGGTTACCGCATCTCCACCTCGGGTGCTCCGGAGCGGCAGGGCATCGTCCAGCGCCTCGACGTCGGCACGTCCGGTCTGATGGTCGTCGCCAAGTCGGAGCGGGCCTACACGGTGCTCAAGCAGGCGTTCCGTGACCGGACCGTCGACAAGACGTATCACGCTCTCGTGCAAGGACTTCCGGACCCTGTCGTCGGCACGATCGAGGCTCCGATCGGTCGCCACCCCAATCACGACTACAAGTTCGCGGTGATGCAGTCGGGTCGCGAGAGCGTGACCCACTATGAACTGCTCGAGGCCTTCCGATCGATGTCGCTGCTCGAAATCCACCTGGAGACCGGCCGCACCCATCAGATCCGGGTGCACTTCTCCGCGCTGCACCACCCCTGCGTCGGCGATCCGCTCTACGGGTCCGACCCCACCGTGGCCAAGAAGCTCGGCCTCGACCGCCAGTGGTTGCACGCGGTGAAGCTCGGCTTCGAGCACCCGGGTTCAGGGGAGTGGGTGACTTTCGAGAGTCCGTACCCTGCGGACCTGCAGCACGCGCTCGAGGTTGCTCGTGGCTGACCTCGGACGCCGAGCGTCACGTGCGACCGCATCCAACGAACGCCTGTCGTAAAAGATTTCACGACTGCTCTGCGTCGTGGCACTCATCTCTGCCGTCCTCGTCGGTGGCTTCGGGGTCATGCAGTTCGCCCTCGGACAACCGGTTTCGGACCTGCTGACCCTCGCCGGCTCGCTACTGGTCGGGTGCTTGTTCCTGTCATTCGTCGCCGTCGTTCACCGCGCCATTGCTGAGCACATCGAAGAGGACCGCTCCTGACCGGGGGACATAACACAGGCCTCATTCGTCCCACCGTGCGCGCTGAGGAGGCGGCTGTCGCAGGTCGGACTTAGACTCGTCGCGATGTCCAGCCAGAGCCACACCCGCAGCGATTTCGTCCACCTCCACGTGCACACCGAGTACTCGATGCTCGACGGTGCTGCGCAGGTGAAACCGCTGCTGGCGGAGGTCGATCGCCTCGGCATGCCGGCCGTCGCCATGAGCGATCACGGCAACATGTTCGGCGCCTACGACTTCCAGGGCGCGGCCAAGGATTTCCCCGACGTGAAGCCGATCATCGGCATCGAGGCGTATGTCGCGCCGTCCGACCGGCGCAACCGCAAGCAGGAGTTCTGGGCCACCAGCGGTCAGCGCGACAACAACGTCGACGGCGAGGGTGGCAAGGACATCTCCGGTGGCGGTCGTTACCTGCACATGACGATGTGGGCCAAGAACGCGACGGGTCTGCGCAACCTGTTCGCGCTGAGCTCGCTGGCCAGCTTCGAGGGTTTCTACGGCAAGCCGCGCATGGACAACGAGATCATGGCGGCGCGCTCCGAGGGCATCATCGCCACCACCGGCTGCCCCTCCGGCGCGGTTCAGACCCGGCTTCGCTTGGGGCAGTTCGAGGAGGCCTGTGCGGCGGCGGCCGAACTGCAGGACATCTTCGGCAAGGAGAACTTCTACCTCGAGCTGATGGACCACGGCGTCGACATCGAGCGCCAGGTCCGCGAGAACCTGTTGCGGGTCGCCAAGCGTCTCGACCTGCCGCTGCTGGCCACCAACGACTCCCACTACGTCACCGAAGACCAGGCCGACAGCCACGACGACCTGCTGTGTGTCGGCGTCGGCCGCAACAAGGATGACCCCAGCCGGTTCAAGTTCAACGGGTCGGGTTACTACATCAAGTCGGCCGACGAAATGCGTGAACTGTTCCGGGAGCTGCCGCAGGCGTGCGACAACACGTTGCGCATCGCCGAACAGATCGAGAGTTACGAAGACGTCTTCAAGCACATCGACCGGATGCCGCAGTTCCCCGACGTCCCCGCCGAGCAGACCCAGTCGCAGTACCTGCGCGAACAGATCAAGATCGGCGTCACCGAGCGGTACGGCGACCAGGTGCCCGACGGCGTCTGGGAGCGCATCGAGACCGAGATGTCGGTCATCGAGCCGATGGGCTTCAGCTCCTACTTCCTCGTGGTCGCCGACATCTGCAAGTACGCGCGGGACAACGGCATCCCGCTCGGCCCGGGTCGTGGTTCTGCCGCCGGTTCGCTGGTCGCCTACCTGACCCGCATCATCGAGCTCGACCCGCTCGAACACGGCCTGCTGTTCGAGCGATTCCTCAACCCCGAGCGCATCAGCCCACCCGACGTCGACCTCGACTTCGACGACCGCCAGCGCGACAAGATGGTTCGCTACGTCACCGAGAAGTACGGCGCCGCCTACACAGCGCAGGTCAACACCTTCTCCACCATCAAGGCCAAGGCCGCCATCAAGGACGCGAACCGAATCCTCGGTTTCCCGTTCAGCCTCGGCGACCAGATCTCCAAGGCGATGCCGCCCGACGTCCAGGGCAAGGGCGTTCCGCTGGCCTCGACCTACGACAAGGACCACCCGCGCTACAACGAGGGCGTCGACTTCCGATCGATGATCGAGGCCCAGCCGGAGGTGAAGAAGATCTTCGAGACCGCGCGCGGCCTCGAGGGCAAGATCCGTGGCACCGGTGTGCACGCGGCCGCCGTCATCCTGTCGTCCGAGCCGTTGCTCGACCTGATCCCGATGCATCGCCGCGACAAGGACGGCACGATCATCACCGGGTTCTCCTACCCTCAGTGCGAGGACATGGGCCTGGTCAAGATGGACTTCCTGGGGCTGCGCAACCTCGGCATCATCGACCAGGCGCTGAAGAACATCGAGGCCAACCGTGGCGAGCAGATCAGCACCGAGACGATCCCGCTGGACGACCCGAAGACCTACGAGTTGCTCGGTCGTGGTGACACGCTCGGTGTGTTCCAGCTCGACGGCGGCGGGATGCGGACGCTGCTGCGTCAGATGGCGCCGACCGGGTTCGAGGACATCACCGCTGTGCTCGCGCTGTACCGGCCGGGACCGATGGCAGCGAACGCGCACACCGATTACGCCGACCGCAAGAACGGTCGCAAGCCGATCGCCGCGATCCACCCCGAGCTGAAGGACGCGCTCGACCCGATCCTGGGTGAGACCTACCACCTGCTCATCTACCAGGAGCAGATCATGGCGATCGCCCGGGAGCTGGCCGGGTACACCCTCGGTGGTGCAGACCTGTTGCGTCGTGCCATGGGTAAGAAGAAGCCCGAGGTGCTGGCGAAGGAGTGGGACAACTTCTCCGCCGGAATGACCGCCAACGGCTACTCCAAGGAAGCCACCCAGGCGTTGTGGGACGTCATGCTCCCGTTCGCGGGCTACGCCTTCAACAAGTCGCACGCCGCCGGGTACGCACTCGTGTCCTGCTGGACCGCCTACCTGAAGGCGAACTACCCGGCCGAGTACGCCGCGGCGCTGCTGACGTCCGTCGAGGACTCCAAGGACAAGATGGCGATCTACCTCGCCGACACGCGCAAGCTCGGCATCAAGGTGTTGCCGCCCGATGTCAACGAGTCGATCGACGACTTCACCGCTGTCGGCGAGGACATCCGTTTCGGTCTGGCCGCTGTACGCAATGTCGGCGGCAACGTCGTCGACGGCATCGTGCAGGCGCGGCAGGAGAAGGGACGCTTCACCTCCTTCGAGGACTTCCTGCGCAAGGTGCCGGCGGTGGTGTGCAACAAACGCACCATCGAATCCCTCATCAAGGCAGGGGCTTTCGACGACCTGCAGCACAAGCGCCAAGGTCTGGTGCACGTGCACGAGACGTATGTCGACTCGCTGGTGGAGGAGAAGCGCAACGAGGCCCACGGCCAGGACAGCCTGTTCGGCGGCTTCGGGGACGACGACGCGGTCACCTTCGCGGCGCTGCCGCCGATCCCCGACATCGAGTGGGACAAGCAGACACTGCTGGCGTTCGAGCGCGACATGCTCGGCCTCTACGTGTCCGACCACCCGCTCTTCGGAATCGAACACGTGCTCGCCCAGCACGCCGACACCCCGATCTCGCGGCTGCTCGGCGAAGACCCGCCCAAGGATCGTTCCCAGGTGACGATCGCCGGACTCGTCACCAGCCTCACCCTGAAGCGCAACAAGAAGGGTGAGTTGTGGGCCATCGCCGAGGTCGAGGACCTCGAGGGTTCGGTCGAGGTGTTGTTCTTCGCCAAGACGTACATGACGGTCTCGACCATGCTCAACACCGACACCGTGTGTGTGATCCGGGCGCAGGTGATGTCGCGCGACGACTCGATCAGTCTCAACGCCCAGGAGATGACCATCCCCGAACTCAAGGGCGACCTGCGCGGGCCCATCGTGCTGACCATGCCGCTCGCCCGGGCCAACAACGGTCTGGCGCTGAAGCTCAAGGGCGTGCTGGCCGAACACCCGGGCGGCACCGAGGTGCACATCCGCCTCGTCCAGCCCGGACGTCAGGTCACGGTGAAACTCGACGAGAAGCTGAAGGTCGCGGCGTCGCCCGCACTCTTCGGCGATCTGAAGGCGCTGCTCGGCCCGACCTGCCTGACAGCCTGAGACAGCAACCGAAAGTCCGCAGAACCCGCGAGGTGACCCGCGAGTTCTGCGGACTTTCGCTGCGGGTTAGCGTGTCCCGGTGACCGATTCTGAGACCCCTCTGCAACCGCCACTGGCCGAACGCATCCCGAGTGAGCGCGTCTTCCACGGCGACGTGTTCGTCGACGACTTCGCCTGGATGCGTGACCACGACGACCCGCGCCTGCTCCCGCACGTCAAGGCGGAGAACGCGTACACCGAGGCGGTCACCGGTCACCTCGCTGCGGGCACGGAGGCCATCTTCGCCGAGATGAAGTCCAGGATCGTCCAGGACGACGTCTCGGTGCCGGTTCTGCTCGGTGACTGGTGGTACTACGCGCGCACGGTCGAGGGGCAGCAGTACGAGATTCATTGCCGCACACCACGATCCGCACACGCCGATCGACCCACACCCGTCCCCGGGACGCCGCTGGCGGGGGAGCAGGTGCTGGTCGACGGCAACGCCGAAGCCGAGGGCGAGGAGTTCTTCGAACTGGCCGCACTGGAGATCGACCGCACCGGGGAACGGATGGCGATCCTGGTCGACCGCACCGGCGGCGAGCTCTATGACCTCGACGTTCGCGAGATCGCGTCCGGACAGGTGCTCGACCACACGGTGAAGCAGGCGAGTCACGATCTGGCGTGGTCCTACGACGGCACGCACCTGTTCTACGTCCGCCGCGACGACGCGTGGCGTGCTCACCAGGTTTGGCGCCACGAACTCGGCTCGAACACCGAGTCCGACGTGCTGGTGCTGGAGGAGGCGGACGAGATGTTCGCTCTCGGCATCGAATCCTCGCGCGACGACAAGTGGCTGGTCATCCAGTCCGGGTCGCAGCTGACCAGCGAGGTCCGACTGCTCGACCTGCGTGACCCGCTCTCCGAACCGCTGCTCGTCGAACCCCGCAAACACGGACTCGACTACTCGGTCGAGGTCGACGGCGACCGAATCATTGTGACGCACAACGGAACTCACGCCGACTTTGCGCTCGCCTGGGCACCGCTGGAAGCTCCGGGCCGAGCGAACTGGAAGCCGGTGTACGAGCCGGCTGCGGGGGAGCGGGTGCTCGGGGCGCTGGCATTCGAGGGCTTCGTGACGATGTTCCTGCGCCGCGGCGGTCTGCCGACCGCCGACCTGCTGTCGAAGGCGATCGCGGGTGAGGAGCCGTACGGCGACCCGCGTCCGATCGACGTGAACGGCATTCCCCGCATCGGCCCCGGTTCGAATCCGAGCTATGACCAGACGACGGTGCAACTCGTCGCCACGTCGCTTCTCACGCCACGCACGGTCGTGGACGTCGATTCCGACGGAGCGAGCTCCGTGCTGAAGGTGCAGGACGTGCGCGGGTTCGACCCGGAGAAGTACGTGGAGGAGCGGGTCTGGGTCACCGCGCGGGACGGCGTCCAGGTGCCGGTCGACATCGCCCGCCGGGCCGACGTCCGCGCCGACGGCACTAACCCCGGATTCATCTACGGCTATGGGTCCTACGAGGTGAGCATCGATCCGGCGTTCTCCGCGCTGCGACTGTCGATGCTCGACCGAGGGGTCGTGTACGCCTTGGCGCACCCGCGTGGCGGCGGTGAGATGGGCCGAGCCTGGTACGACGACGGCAAGATGCTCGCCAAGAACAACACCTTCGACGACTTCGTCGACTGCTCGCGCTGGTTGATCGATCAGCAATGGGTTGCACCGGATCGGCTTGCGGCAGAAGGAGGTTCGGCCGGAGGACTGCTCATCGGTGCTGTCGTCAACCGGGCGCCGGAGGTCTTCCGTGTGGTGCACGCCGCGGTGCCGTTCGTCGACGCCCTCACCACGATCCTCGACCCGACCCTGCCGCTCACGGTCGGGGAATGGGAGGAATGGGGCAACCCGATCGAGGATCCCCGCGTGTACGCGTACATGAAGGGTTACAGCCCGTACGAGAACATCCGTCCCGTGCAGTACCCGGCGATCCTCGCGACCACGAGCATCAACGACACCCGCGTCTCGTTCGTGGAACCGGTGAAGTGGGTGCAGCAGCTGCGCGAGATCACCACCAACGGGGCCGACCGCCCGATCGTGCTGAAGACCGAGATCGTCGCCGGGCACGCCGGCAGCAGCGGACGCTACGACGCCTGGAAGCAGGACGCGTTCGAGATCGCGTTCCTGCTCGACCAGATCAAGGCCCTCTGACACTTTCCTGACGCCGAGTGGCCGGGCTATGAACCAGCGTCCGGGTTATATCCCGGCCACCGGTTCACAGCCCGGCCACTCGGTGCGTTCGGATCAGGCCGTCTCCGCCTCGGACTTGATCTTCGCCAGGGTCTGCTTCATGCCGGTCATCAGGTGGGCCTCGAAGGTCGGCTCGCCGCCGAGCACCTTGTCGATCAGCACCTTCGACAGTTTCGTGGTGTCGTTCGAGACGTCGCGGGTCTCGGTCAGGCGGGTGCCGCCGTCCGCGGTGGGTTCGAGTTCGTAGATCCAGGTGCTGTGGTTCTCACGGATCTTGAACGCGATCCTGCGCTCGGGCTCGTAAGCGGTGACCTTGCTCTGGGTGGGCCAGACCTTCAGACCCATCCGGTTGATGTTCATCATCGTGGCGCCCTGCTTGATCTTGCCACCGCGCACGATGACCTTCGCCGTGCTCGGGCTCCATTCGGCCATGCGCTTGAGGTCGGACACGATCGCCCAGACCCTCGCCGGCGGTGCGTCGATGTCGATCGAGGTGGACAGGTTCGCGGGCATGAACAACTCCTGGACGTCTTCGGGTGATCTGCTCGCGATGTTATGCGCACGAACTGTGCTCGTTGAGCCCGCAGGGGTTCGACGCCCGAGCAGACGAACTGGACGATGTGTTGCGACGACGGGCACGACACGTCGTCACCGACAGCGCCCGAGCGGTGCGCGCCGCGCAACTGCTGTCGGCAGGAGGCCTGCGCAGTGTCGGTTCCCTCTTCGAGGCATCACACCGCTCGATGCGGGACGACTACGAGATCCGCGCCGACCGTCGACCTGATTCAGCGGACTGCAGTCGAATCCGGCGCGATCGCAGCCCGGATGACCGGCGGCGGATTCGGCGAAAGTGTGATTGCAACGGTCGAAAAGGGACGTGGGCCAACGGTTCTGGCGCGCTGCGCAGAGGCATCTCGACTCGCCGGTCATCCGACCCCGACGGCGTTCGTTGCGAGCGCCGGCGACGGTGCCCGCCGCCTGGACTGACGCTCGCCGTCAGCGCTTCTTGGCCGGGATTCGAAGTCCGCTGGCGATCAGCCGGCGGATCAGCTGACCGCCGCTCACCTCGACCGCGCCGGCGGCGACGACCTGCGCGTAACGGTCCTGCGGAATGTCATAGTGGTCACCGTCGAACAGGTGATCCGGAAGACCGACGGACCGCGCGAAGCTGTGCAACTCCGCGTACGACTCGTCACTGACCAGATGCGACCACAGGCGGTCGTATGCAGGCCAGAACGGCGGGTCGATCAGGACGGTCATGGGCAGTGACTTCACCACGTCGGACGCCGCGGCGCAACTACCGGGCCATATGCGGCGCCCTGACTCATCGCTCCTGGAGTGCGGCGCCCAGCTGCTGCGCGTATTCGGCGGCCTCCCCGTCGGTGTACTTCGTTCGTGGCCAGAAGAATCCGCGTAACCCGTCGCCCTTGGTCCTCGGGACGACGTGGCAGTGCAGGTGTGGAACTGATTGCGACACAGCATTGTTCATCGCGACGAACGTGCCCTGTGAGTCCAGGGCCTGCGGCATCCGTGCGGCGATGTGCTGCACGACGTCGAAGAACGGCGGCACCTGGCCGGACGGCAGGTCGGCGAGTGTCTCGTGGTGCTCGTGAGGCACGACGAGCACATGTCCCTTGAAGACCGGGCGGGTGTCGAGGAAGGCGATGGTGCCGGGGGACTCGTGCACGACGAAGGCCGCAGTCTCGCCCGAGATGATCTGGCAGAACACGCAGTCGCTCATCGGGCGAGTATCCCTCATCTGATGGGCAGGTCCACCCGTTCCGCAACTGCGACAGGGCAGTATCTGTGGAATGAACCAACGCGATGTCGAAGGTGCCGCACGTCAGGTCGGTGACTCCAAAGTCGTCGAGTGCGGCGCACGGGTCGGGTTCGCCGCGAGCGGTCTGTTGCATCTGCTGATGGCGTGGATCGCGGTCCGTATCGCGTGGTCGAAGGGCGGCGGCAGTGCCGACCAGACCGGCGCCCTCGGCAACCTGTCCGGTCAGCCCGGCGGGAAAGTGATCCTGTGGGTCCTGGTGGTCGGATTCGTCTTGCTCGCGCTGTGGCATCTGACCGAGGCGGCCACCGGCTCGCCCGGGACGGAGGCCAAGGACCGGGCGAAGGACGCCGTCCAGGACGTCGCGAAAACGGTGTTGTTCATGGGTCTTGCCTGGACCACCTACAAGTTCGCCTCGGGCGGTTCGTCCTCCAGCAGTGGCAACACCCGTGACTTCACCGCGAAGCTGATGCATCAGCCCTTCGGACGCGTCCTCGTGGCCATCATCGGTTTGGTGATCCTGGGTGTCGGTGCGTACCACTTGTACAAGGGCTGGACCGAGAAGTTCCGGGAGGACCTGCAGGGCAACCCCGGTGATGCGGTGATCCATGCCGGTCGAATCGGCTACGTCGCCAAGGGAATTGCACTGGCTATCGTCGGAGGGTTGTTCGTCGTCGGGGGAGCGAAGGGCTCCACGAAGGAGACGACGGGCCTCGACGGTGCGCTGCGCACCTTGCTCGAGCAGCCGTTCGGCAAGATCCTGCTCACCGTCGTCGCTCTCGGCATCGCCTGTTACGGCATCTACTCCTTCGCGTGCGCGAAATTCGCGAAGGTCTGACGAGACCCGAGCAATCCGGGCAGTCATCGGCACAGGCGGCTATGTATCGCCCTGCGGCGGTTGACTCTCGTTGGGCGTGGTTTCTGGCAAGGCATGGGAGGACGTGCTGCGCCCTGGGGATTGCAACCTCACCGACCTGACTGGGGGCGACCCGAGAGTTTGCGCAGTGAACGTACCCACGCCCACGCTGCGTCCGGACGCGCAGGTCATGGCGTGCGCACCCGGATGTGACGCGGGCATCTGTACGCAAGGTCCGCGTCACTGAGAGCTCAAAGCGAGCGCCGCCCCCGATGACGGGGACGGCGCTCGCTCGATGTGCAGGTGACCTGACGGATCACAGGTCGTAGTACATCTCGAATTCGTGCGGGTGCGGACGGAAGCGGATCGGATCGACCTCGTTGAGGCGCTTGTAGTCGATCCAGGTCTCGATGAGGTCCTCGGTGAACACGTCGCCCTCGGTGAGGTAGTCGTGGTCGGCCGCGAGCGCGTCCAGCACCTCGGGCAGCGAACCGGGCACCTGCTCGATGTTCGCGTGCTCCTCCGGCGGCAGCTCGTAGAGGTCCTTGTCGACCGGCTCCGGCGGCTCGATGCGGTTCTTGATTCCGTCCAGACCGGCCATCAGCTGAGCCGCGAACGACAGGTAAGGGTTCGCCGACGGGTCGGGGATTCGGAACTCGATGCGCTTGGCCTTCGGCGAGGTGCCGGCGATCGGGATGCGGACGCAGGCCGAACGGTTGCGCGCCGAGTACACCAGGTTGACCGGAGCCTCGTAACCCGGCACCAGACGGTGGTAGGAGTTCACCGTCGGGTTGGTGAAGGCCAGCAGCGACGGAGCGTGCTTGAGCAGGCCACCGACGTACCAGCGGGCGATGTCGGACAGGCCGCCGTACCCCTTCTCGTCGTAGAAGAGGGGCTCGCCGTCCTTCCAGAGTGACTGGTGGGTGTGCATACCCGAACCGTTGTCGCCGAACAGCGGCTTCGGCATGAAGGTGGCGGTCTTGCCGGCCTGGAAGGCGGTGTTCTTGATGATGTACTTGAACTTCATGACGTCGTCGCCGGAGCCGAGCAGCGTCGAGAAGGTGTAGTTGATCTCCTGCTGACCGGCGGTGCCCACCTCGTGGTGCGCGCGCTCGACGTTCAGGCCGACCTTGTCCATGTTGACGCACATCTGGTCGCGCAGGTCGGCCATGTGGTCGACCGGCGGGACGGGGAAGTAGCCACCCTTGACGCGCGGCTTGTAGCCCAGGTTGCCGCCCTCTTCGACGCGGCCGGTGTTCCATGCACCCTCGACGGAGTCGACGTAGTAGTAACCCGAGTGCGAGTTCGTCTCGAAGCGCACGTCGTCGAAGATGTAGAACTCGGCCTCGGCACCGAAGAACGCGGTGTCGGCAATGCCGGTTGACTTCAGGTAGGCCTCCGCCTTCGCGGCGATGTTGCGCGGGTCGCGGCTGTAGGCCTCACCGGTGAACGGGTCGACGATGGAGAAGTTCATGATGAGCGTCTTGCGCTCACGGAACGGGTCGAGGTAAGCCGACTTCGGGTCCGGGATCAGCTTCATGTCGGACTCGTGGATGGCCTGGAAACCGCGGATCGACGAGCCGTCGAACATCTGGCCGGTCTCGAACGCGTCGTGGTCGAACGTCTTGGCAGGCACATTGAAGTGCTGCATCACGCCCGGCAGGTCACAGAAACGAACATCGACGAACTCGACGCCTTCGTCCTTGATGTACTTCAGGACCTCGTCGGCGTTGTTGAACATGGAACCTCCATCTGGAATGTCACAGCCGGGGTATTCCTCGGCCGTTCGACTGAGTCGACCTTATCGGGGCGCGGTTTCCCGGCAGTGACCCGATTGTTTCGCCCGTGTTACGTCTTGGCCCCGATGAGCCCGAACATTTCGCGGCATCACGGCTGGCTTAGGCTCGGGACGTGGTTGATCGTCGTGATGTAGGCAGCTGGCTGGAGGGTCCCGGAGCGGTCCGCGAGCGGGCCGAGGGTGACTATCCGGGACGCGACCTGGGCTTGCCGGAGTCGGGACCGGGTTCGATCGCCCGCACCGGCCCCCGCGCGATCGCACTGGTCATCGACTGGGCGCTGTGTTCGCTGATCGCCGCCGGTCTCCTCGGATTCAGCTGGGGTGAACCAGGAGCTGGCAGCTTCAAGCCGTTGCTGGTCTTCGTGATCGAGAACATCCTGCTCGTCGGCACTCTCGGCATGACGGTCGGCCACCGGATCATGGGGTTGATGGTGCTGCGGGTCGACGGCGAACGTGCCGGCCTGGTGCCTGCGACGATCCGGACCCTGCTGCTGGCCCTGGTTCTGCCGGCAGTGATCTGGGACAAGGACGAGCGCGGCTTCCATGACCGGATCGCTCGCACGATGATCGTCCGCACCCGCTGAGGCGCTCACCCGCGCTGCAGTTCACCGGAAGCATCCGGTCAGAAACGTCGTAACCCCACGACCATCGAGGTCGTGGGGTTACGAACTGCAGCAGGTGTGTACGTCAGCGGCCGCGCATCCCGCGGCGGTCCGGACGCGCGTTGCGCGGGTCCATGCCCGGGGGGATCGGCGGACGCTTCGTGCCGAGCGCGCGCAGGCGCTTGTTGACGGCAGTTACCTCAGCGGTGGTGAGCTTCTTGTCCAGCTTGCCCATGCGCTTGGTGATCTCGCTGACCGCGACGGTGTCGTCGCCCTGGCCCACGCGGTAGATCGTGACCGGAACCTCGGGACCGACGACCCGTTCGACCCGCTTCTTCTCCGAGTTGAGCAGCTTGCTCGCATTGGCCTTCGGACCTTCACCGATGAGCACGACACCGGGGCGTCCGACTGCGCGGAAAACCATTGCGGCAGAACCCATGTCGCGAGGGTTACGGGCACGGCCCGCGTCGGCCGCGACCGGCTCCTGCTCCACGAACCACCCTCGACGCAGCGCACCCAACGCAGCACCGGACGCCCCCGGCTGCCCGTCGAGCTGGCTGTACGCGGCCCGCTCGGCCAACCGGCCGAACACGATCATCATCAGCAGCAGTCCGACCATCAGGCCGATGAAGCCCAGGTAGAACGGGTGTCCCCATGCCAGGCCGATCAGCAGCAGGGGAAGGAAGCCGACGAGGAACGCGAGGGCCATCCACAACGGGATCCGCGGGTTCTGCTTGACGGCGCCCTTGTAGAGGGTAGAGATCTGGCTGAACCGACCCGGCTTGTTGGGGTCCTTGGGCCTGCGTTCGCGGCGCGACTTCTTCGGCGCCTTCGCGGTGGAGGAGGTGGACATGCGGTTCAGGATACTTGCGGGCCGAGCTTGGCCATGAGCGACGCCGCTTCCTGACGGGCGGGCTCGGATGCTGCCTGCGCCAGGTGGCTGAGGTGTTCCGGCACCTCGCGTCCGAGTGCGGCCATGGCTGTGGAGTACAGGCGTCCGGCGCGGTAGGACGATCGGACCAGGGGTCCGGCCATCACCCCGACGAAGCCGAGGTCACGGGCCACGTCGCTCCAGTGCACGAACTCCTGTGGCTTCACCCATCGGTCGATCGGGTGATGCAGGGGAGAGGGACGCAGGTACTGGGTGATCGTGATGATGTCGCAGCCGGCCTGATGCAGGTCGGTGAGCGCCTGCTCGATCTCGTGCTCCTCCTCGCCCATGCCGAGGATGAGGTTGGACTTGGTGACCAGCTCCTGTTCCTTGGCCATGGTGAGCACCTTGAGCGACTTGTCGTAGGTGAACGCCGGACGGATCCGCTTGAAGATGCGCGGCACCGTCTCCAAGTTGTGCGCGAACACCTCCGGACGTGCGTCGAAGACCTGACCGACCAGGTCCGGCTTGGCGCCGAAGTCGGGCGGAAGGATCTCGACGCCGGTGTTCGGATTGAGTTCGTGGATCTTGCGGATGGTCTCCGCATACAGGCGTGCGGCGCCGTCCGGCTGGTCGTCGCGGGCGACGCCGGTGACTGTGGCGTACCGCAGGTTCATCTGCTGGATGGATTCCGCTACGCGGCGCGGCTCGTCCATGTCGAGTTCGGTCGGGCGACCGGTCGCGATGTCACAGAAGTCGCAGCGACGGGTGCAGACGTCACCACCGATGAGGAAGGTGGCCTCGCGGTCCTCCCAGCACTCGAAGATGTTGGGGCAACCGGCTTCCTGGCAGACGGTGTGCAGCCCTTCGCTCTTCACCATCGTGTGCAGCTTGGTGTAGGCCGGACCCATCTTCGCGGTGGTGCGGATCCATTCGGGCTTGCGCTCGATCGGCGTCTCGGCGTTGCGGGCCTCGACGCGCAGCAGGCGGCGTCCCTCCGGTGCGATGGTCATCCTCGAACGGCTCCCTCGATCAACAGACAGTCACGCGCGTGGCGGCGGTGACACGGTTCGTACCAGCGTACGCGGCCGGGTTCAGTCGTCTCGCCCGGAATGGGCTTACTGCCGCGTAGGGGGCTCGGGTCAAAGCACTGAGCGTTCAGCCCAGGATCGAGTCCAGCCGCTTCTCGACGTAGGGCAGCACCTCGGCGACCGTGACGTCGCGACCGAGTTCCCGGGTGAGGTTCGTGACACCCGCGTCCGGAATCCCGCACGGGACGATGGTGGTCGACCAGGACAGGTCGCAGTCGCAGTTGAGTGCGAAACCGTGCATGGTCACGTCCCGGCTGACCCGGATGC
The DNA here is from genome assembly GCF_004146205.1 of Yimella sp. RIT 621. Classification (NCBI taxonomy): domain Bacteria; kingdom Bacillati; phylum Actinomycetota; class Actinomycetes; order Micrococcales; family Dermacoccaceae; genus Yimella; species Yimella sp. RIT 621. The sequence continues at coordinate 273,747 of NZ_SEIP01000001.1, read as the reverse complement.
CTATCGCTCCGACCTTGCGCTCCGGCCTGCCGTCGGACGCCGGGAACCACACGCCGCTGCGTCCCTCGACACGTCCGGCATCCAGCCCGAGATCGCCGCAGACATCGATCATCATCTGCTCGAGCCGTCGCACGTACGCGACCACGTCGATCGGGTCGTCGAGTCGGACGATCGGGTAACCGACCAACTGGCCCGGGCCGTGCCAGGTGATCTTGCCCCCACGGTCCACGTCGATCACCGGGGTGCCGTCGAACGGGCGCTCGTGTGGTTCGGTGCGCTTTCCGGCGGTGTAGACCCGAGCGTGCTCGAGCAGCAGGACGGTGTCCTCGCGGGTGCCGTCGACGACCTGCGCATGCACCTGCTTCTGCAGGTCCCAGGCGTGCTGGTAGTCGACGAGATCGGGGTCGAAACCGACGTGTTCGATGCGCATTGACTCAGCGTAGAACCGAGCTGGACCCTCGACGTGCGCGGTTCGGTACGCGCGGGTAGACGGACTGCGTCCATACAGAAGGCGCGGACCGAGAGGCTCACGCTGCAGACAATGAACACCTTCATCGCTGCGACGAAAGAGCGAACCCCTCGTGCCGGCTGGTGGCGGTGGCTCGGGTCAGTACGCCGCGGGCGACGTAGGAGTAGATCGTCGCGGGCTGCACGCCGAGCATTTCGGCTGCCTGCGCTGTCGTGATCAACTCGCCGCTCATGGTTCGACCGTAGGGCAGCACTACCGTGTTCGCATGCGCGTTGGAATCGCCGGGTACGGCATGGCAGGACGTGGAATCCATCGAGCGCAGCTGCGAGCTGCCGGGTTCGAGATCGCGGCTGTGGCGACGTCTTCGGCGCAGCGTTCGGATGCGGCGCGTGCCGACGAGCCGGACGCCGTGGTCGTGCCGGATCTGGACGCCCTTCTCGAGGTGTCGGGCTTGGACCTCGTCGTGCTCGCGACACCGAGCGGGAAGCACTTCGAACACCTGATGGCCTGCATCGCGGCCGGCTTCCCAACTGTCGTCGACAAGCCGATCGCGGTCGATTCCTCGGCTGCCCGAGAGGTGGTCGAGGCTGCTGAGGATGCCGGTTGCCCGTTGACGGTTTTCCACAACCGTCGCTGGGACCCGCCGCACCTGACCGCGAAGAAGCTGATCTCGGACGGCGCCATCGGCGACGTCATTCGCTACGAATTCCGTTGGGAGCGTTGGCGTCCCGAACCCAAGGATCGTTGGCGTGAGCAGGCGTCGGCCGCCGACGGAGGGGGACTGCTGCTCGATCTCGGGACGCACCTGGTCGACTCGGCGGTCGATCTCTTCGGACCGGTGGAGTCGGTCTTCGCGACGGTCTCGGCTCACACGACCGTCGCCGAGGATGCTGCGGTGCTCCTGTGTCGACACGCCTCGGGTGTCGTGTCCGAGCTGTCGACCACCTCGCTCGCGGGCGCTCCCGGACCACGGTTGCGAGTGAGCGGGACGAAGGCGGCGTACGTCGTCACCGAGTTCGAGACCGAACCCAACGCCTATCTCGGGTTCGAGAACTCCGAGGGCCACATCGGTTGGATCGCTCGTGGCGAGACCAGGGAACCGGTCCGCGAAGTGCAGGCCTCCACGACCTTCTACCAGCAGGTCGCGGCCGCGCTGCGCAGCGGTGACGTCCAGGCGGCGATGCCGGTGGACCCGTGGGACGCGGTCCACACGGCGCGGGTGATCGATGCGGCCCGGCGCTCGGCCGAGAATTGGCAAGCGGTCGATGTGGCGCGCGGTTGAGGTCGCTCAGAGATCGATCGAGACCACCGCCCGTCGCTTCGAGGGTTCGTGAATGACCGCGAACCCGGGCGAGTCGGTAACGCTGGCAACGACATTCGGCCGCTGATGCCTTCGTGCCGAAGACCTGGTCGAGTTCGGCACAGCTGACCTGGTTCGCCGGGCGAACCTCGACCCGGTCGGTCCTCGCCACGGTCGTCACTCCACGACGAGGTGCTGGTGACCGTCGATGTGCTCGCGGGCGAGGTCGAGGTGGCCGGCGTGCGTAGCCGTTTCGGTGAGCAATCTCAGGACGACTTCTCGCGACGTCTCGAACGCAGGGAAGGGGAAGACATCCGAGCCGGGCCACCACTTCGGGGCACTGTCGAGATCGAGGTCTGCGAGGAGATCGTCGACGCGCATGGTCCAGCGTCGGTAGGTGGCGATCGCATCAGCGCCGCGCGTCACCGGCACCTGCCACCCGTCCTGGACGAGCCCGATCGCTTCCTCGTCGCCGCCGAGAACCGCTGCACCCCAGAAGATCTCGTCGTCGTAGGTGAGGTGGTTGATCATTCGGGCGATCGACCATCCGGACGGTGCCACCGGCTGGAGCAAGTGGTCATCGCCGAGGTCGTCCGTCGTCGCCAGCACGTGTGCTCGCTGGGCATCCAGGTGAGCGAAAAGCAGCGTGCGTTCATCGATCATGCCGCCCAACTTATGGGGCATCGGAATGACTGTCACCGGCGCGACGATTGGTGCCCGAGGGCGTGCTCGACCTTCGAGGTGACCCCGGTGTCGGAATCGACCAACTCCTCGTCTATCGCGGCTTACCGCGCCATGGCTATGGCTTGGACCGCTTGTAAACCTCCGTGGACGGGAAATGTGGTCGGCTTTGCGTCGATCTTGCCGTTGTTTCGGCGCGGGTGAATTCGTACCTAGTCCCGGGCTCAACCAGCGATTGTGGCGCGCCGGTTACCTTCCAGCGGTGGCGAGGGTTGCGAGTGTCAGTCGCCCGGTTCAATCAGCGATCGTGGGGACCCGATTACCTACCGGGGCGATATCGCGCCTGTCAGTCCCACGGGCTCAATCAGCGCAGGGGGCGTCCGAGCGGGCACGGGTGCGATTGCGCCACACCGCCCCGGCGAACACCGCGCTCATGGCTGTGAAGTACGCCGTGTGATACCAATCGTGATCGAGCGCTGATGACACGGCGCCCACCGCCGTGAACAGCATGGCGAGCCCACCCAGCACCAGCAGGAAGCGCCACGTGCGGGGGCCGACGCCGAGGAACTCACTCACCGTTACATCATCACTGCTCGGGCCAGGGTGGTGTGGATAACTTCCGACGGCGTTGTCGATCGGTGGCACGGTGTCGGCATGGACGAGCTCATGGACGGCAGCGGGAAGCCGGTGATTCCCGGTTACGAGGTGATCGACCGGCTGGGCGCCGGGGGATCGGGCGAGGTCTGGGTGGTGCGACGTCCGGACGGAATTCGTTTGGCAGCCAAACTGATTCCCTCGTCTCACGAGCGCACCGTCGGGGAGGAGGACTTCCTGCGCAGACTGGATCACGATCATGTGGTCCGGTTGCGCGACACCGTGCGGGAGGAAGGCGGGGACGAACGCACCGTGCTCATCCTCGATCTGGCCGAAGGTGGATCGTTGGCAGATGCGATCGAAGCCCGGCGCACCCTCACCCCAGGTGAACTGGTGACCGTGCTGACCCCGATCGCGCGAACCCTGCACGACCTCCACGGCTCCGGACTCGTCCATGCCGACATCTCGACCGGCAACATCCTGTTCACCGACGCCGGCAAACCGTTGCTGGCAGACCTCGGCGTCGCCAGGCTGGCCGGCAGCTATGACGACACCACCTGGGCCACGGATGCGTGGGCCGCGCCCGAGGTACTCGCGGGACAGCCCGCGGGACCGGCGTCCGACGTCTACGCACTCGGCGCGGTGGCTTGGGCCTGCGTGACCGGCACTCCGCCACCGCCGTTGCTCCAGCGCCCCGACCTTCAGGGTGTGGCATCGCACCTGGATGGGTCGGTCATCGAGTTGATCGACGAGGCGATGTCGTTCGATCCGGAAGAACGTCCCAGCGCAGGCGAATTCGCGCTGCGCCTGTGGCGATGCGCCGAAGCGCGACCGGCGCCGGTGGCCGGCAGTCGAGGATCGCGCCGAGCAGCAGACGCCCAAGAACCGGTGCTGCTCACGCGCCGGATGATCCGTGCGGCCAAGGCCGTGGAGGATGCCGGGACCGAACTCGAACCGTCTCTGCGGTCACGGCTCGCCTCGAAGCTTCCCGCGCGGCACGCGCTGGTCACCGGAGCGGGTGCGGCACTGGTTACCTCGGTCGTCGCGACGGGAGTCTGGGCGCTCGTGCCCGACGAACCGACGTACGCCACCGGCCACGTCGATCCGTCCACGCCGACTTCTGCGCCGCCGGCGGTCCAGCAGCCGTCGGCTGCCGCTCCACCCGCCGCGAAGCTTGTCCCGAAGCCGGTCCCGAAGCCGGCTGTGGCGCTCAAGACCCCGTCCCAGATCGTCAGCGACCTGGTGGCGGCTCGAGCGAGGGCATGGAACCAGGAGGACCCCCAACTTCTGGTCCATGCCCTCGCCCCGAATTCACCCGCGGACAAAGCAGATCGGACCGCACTCGCGACGGCGCAGAGGCAGGGTGCCGATTACGGGCAGGTGAGGTTCGACGTGGGGCAGGTCTCGGTCACCAAGAGGTCGGCCAGCCGGATGACGGTGATCACCACGGTGCAACGATCCGACTACGTGGTCACCACAGCCTCCGTCACACATGACCGACCGGCCAACTCCCAGCGCGTGACTCTCGAACTGGTGCGGTCGGGTCAGTCATGGTTGATCCACTCGTGGCGATGAACAACCCGTCCGGCAAACGCGAAGGCCGGCCCCGTCGCCGGGACCGGCCTCAAGCGGGTGCTGCTCAGACCTCGAAGGCGCCCTCTTCCAAGCGCTCCTTCATGTGCGTCAGGAACCGCGCAGCATCGGCGCCGTCGACGATGCGGTGGTCGTACGACAGGGCCAGGTAGACCATCGAGCGGATCGCGATCGTCTCGCCACCGTCACCGTCCGGCACCACGACCGCACGCTTGACCACCGAGCCGGTGCCCAGGATGCCGACCTGCGGCTGGTTGATGATCGGGGTGTCGAACAGCGCACCACGGCTGCCGGTGTTGGTGAGGGTGAACGTGCCACCGCCCAGTTCGTCCGGCGTGATCTTGTTGCCGCGGGTACGGTCGGCGAGGTCGGCGATCTTGCGCGACAGACCGGCGATGTTCAGGTCGCCGGCGTTCTGGATGACCGGGACGAACAAACCCTTCTCGGTGTCGACCGCGATGCCGAGGTTCTCCGCGGGGTGGTACACGATCGAGTCGTCCTGCACGCTCGCGTTGAGCTGCGGGTACGCCTTGAGTGCCTCCACCGCCGCCAGCGCGAAGAACGGCATGAAACTGAGCTTGACGCCTTCACGCTGCTGGAAACCGGCCTTCGCCTTGTCACGCAGACGCGCGATCTTGGTCACGTCGACCTCGACGACCGTGGTCAGCTGGGCCGAAACCTGCAGCGACTCCACCATGCGCGTCGCGATCAGCTTGCGCATACGGGTCATTTTCTCGGTCGTGCCGCGCTTCGGCGAGACCGCAGCCGGAGCCGACTGGCCACCGGACGCGGCGGGTGCCGGTGCGTCCTGCGAAGCGGCCGGAGCCTCTTGCTGCTCGGGCGCCTTCGCGGCCTCCGCGGCAGCCTGGACATCCTGCTTGCGGATGCGTCCACCGACACCGGACCCCTTGATCGACGACAGGTCGACTCCGGCCTGCTCGGCAAGCTTGCGCACCAACGGGGTGACGTACCCGGCGTCACCGGCGGTCGAAGCGGGCTTCGCGTCGGTGCTCTCCGGCTTCTTGTCCTGCTTGGGAGCCTGCTCCTGCTGCTGTGCGGCTTCCTGCTTCTGCTCCTTGACCTCGTCCTCCTTGCCGGGGGCGGCCTCGGGCTCGGGAGTCTCTTCCTTGTTCTCGGCAGCAGCGGCGGCCTTGTCCTGCGTGTCGCCCGACTCCTCCTGTGCCTTCGGCTCTTCCTGGGCGTCCTGCTTCGGCTCCTCGGACTTTTCCTCGGACTTCGCGGGCGCCTCGTCCTTCTTGGGCTGGGATCCGCCGGCTTCTCCGCCGACGACGGCGAGGTCGGCGCCGACCGGAACGGTCTCGTCCTCCTGCACCAGGATCTTGGTCAGCTTGCCCGCCACGGGGGAGGGCACCTCGGTGTCGACCTTGTCGGTCGAGACCTCGAGCAGCGGCTCGTCGACAGCGACGTCATCGCCCTCGGCCTTCAGCCAGCGGGTGATGGTGCCTTCGGTGACCGACTCGCCCAGAGCCGGCATCTTGATGGTCTCGCCGCCCTCGACGTCGCCATCACCAGAGCCGCCGGACGACTCCGACGACGACTCCGACGAGGAGTCGGACTCGGCCTGGTCGGCGCCCTCTTCCTTGGCCGTCTCCTCGGAGGCCTCTTCCTTGCCCTCGGCTGCCGCGGCTTCCTCGGAGCCGGCGGACGAGTCGTCCGACTTCTCCTCGGTCTTCTCCTGCGCCTTCGGCTCTTCCCTCTCCTCGCCGGAGTCGGAGGAGTCGGACGAGCCGGATGCCTCACCGTCGCCGATCACTGCGAGGTCGGCGCCGACCGGAACGGTCTCGTCCTCCTCGACCAGGATCTCCTGCAGGGTGCCGGCAACCGGCGAAGGGATCTCGGTGTCGACCTTGTCGGTCGAGACCTCGAGCAACGGTTCATCGACGGCCACCTCGTCGCCGACACTCTTCAGCCATCGGGTGACGGTGCCTTCCGTCACGGATTCGCCGAGTGCGGGCATCGTCACGCGTTCAGACATGTGTGCAGTCTCCTTGTGTTGGGTGGCTCAAGTCCATCTTCGTCTCATGCATGCGCATGCAGGGGCTTTCCGGCCAGTGCGAGATGCGCTTCGCCGAGAGCCTCGTTCTGGGTGGGGTGGGCGTGGATCATCGACGCGACGTCGTCGGGCAGTGCCTCCCACCCGACGATCAGCTGCGCCTCGCCGACCTGTTCGCCCATACGGGCGCCGATCATGTGGACGCCGACCACGGCGCCCTCCTTGGCGCGGACGAGCTTCACGAAACCCTGCGTCTGCAGGATCTGGCTCTTGCCGTTGCCGCCGAGGTTGTACACGTAGGTGCTGATCTCGCCGTGCTCGGCCTTCGCCTGCTCCTCGGTCAGGCCGACCGAGGCGATCTCGGGGTCGCAGTAGGTGACGCGCGGGATGGTGCTCTCCACGAGCGGGGCAGGCTCGAGACCGGCGATGTCCTCGGCCACGAAGATCCCCTGGGCGAACCCGCGGTGCGCCAACTGCAGACCGGGGACGATGTCGCCCACCGCGCGCACGGACTCCACAGTGGTGCGGCAGCGCTCGTCGGCCACGACGAATCCGCGGTCGACCTTCACGCCGGCCTCCTCGTAGCCGAGCCCGTCGGTGACCGGGCCGCGGCCGACGGCCACCAGCAACAGGTCGGCATCGATCGTTTCACCGGACTCCAACTGCACGCTCACGCCGTCGTCGCTCGCCGTGGCAGCGGCGAACTTCACACCGGTCTTCGAGGTGATCTTGCGCTTCTTGAAGGAGCGTTCGAGCTGCTTGGAGATCGCTTCGTCCTCGGCCGCGACCAGGCGGGGCAACGCCTCGACGATGGTGACCTGAGCACCGAAGGAGTTGAACACCGAAGCGAACTCGACGCCGATCACGCCGCCACCGAGCACGACGACCTTCTCCGGGACGAAGTCGAGCGTCAGGGCCTGGTCGCTGGTCATGATCCGCGGCCCGAGCTCGAGACCGGGCAGGCTCTTGGCGTACGAACCGGTGGCGAGGACGACGTGCTTGCCGGTCAGTGTGCGGTCGCCGACGGTGACCGTGGTGGGGGATGACAGGCGTCCCTCACCCTCGACGTAGTCGATGGCGGCCGACTTCACCAGGCCCTGCAGGCCCTTGTGCAGACGGGAGATGACGCCGTCCTTGTACTTGTGCACGCCCGCCATGTCGATCGATTCGAGGGCGGTATTGACCCCGAACTTCGCGCCTTCGCGTGCGGAGTCGGCGACCTCGGCGGCATGCAGCAGCGCCTTGGTCGGGATGCAGCCGCGGTGCAGGCAGGTGCCGCCGAGCTTGTCCTTCTCGACCAGCGCGACACTCAGACCCAGTTCGGCGGCCCGCAGCGCGCATGCGTAACCGCCGCTGCCTCCGCCCAGGATCACGATGTCGTAGGTCTGGTCGGTGGATCGCGCCATTGGCTCGTAGCTCCTCACGGGGTTGCGCACAGGGGACCGCGTCGAGATCGTCGACGCCGACAATCTTGGCACTGCCGCCGAATTCGCCGAACAGGTGGTTGTCAACTGGAGAGTAATCACTGGAACGGGTGCCACGTCCGTGCGAGAGTGTTCCGACACGGGAGACCTTGCGCGATGGTCTTCCAGCCGAGCAGAAGGAGTGGACATGTCAGGCGACAAGCCGTCACCCAGCGATGAGATGAAGGCGAAGTTCCGCGAGGCCCTCGACAAGAAGAAGGCGCACGGCGGACGGGACGTGTCCGATCACTCGGCGCACTCCAAGGTTGCCGGCACGCACGACGCCGAGACCTCGGGGACGCAGCAGATGTTCCGCCGCAAGTCCGGCGGCTGACAGACCGGGCAAACAGGCCGAAACAAGGAAGGACGCGCCACGGATGTCCGTGGCGCGTCCTTCGTCGTTCGGAAAACAGCGATCAGGCGCGTCCCTCGGCCAGCGCCACCAGCGTGCGGACGCTGTGTCCGGTGGCTCCGACGGGGGTGTAGCCGTAGGCGCCCGCCTCGTTGTACGCCGGACCGGCGATGTCGAGGTGAGCCCATGGCAGCTGCGCGCCGGACGTGTCGTCACCGACGAACTCGCGCAGGAACAACGCGGCGGTGATCATCCCGCCCATGCGCTCGCCGGTGTGCTTCACGTCGGCGACGTTCGACTTCATCGGCGGACGCAGTTCGTCCAGCAGCGGGATCGGCCACATCGCCTCACCGGCGGTGGCGGCAGCGTTCAACACCTCGTCCCGCACGCCGTCGACGTTGGACAGGACGGCCGTGGTGCGCGGACCGAGCGACAGGACGGCGGCGCCGGTGAGGGTCGCGACATCGACGACCAGGTCGGGGTCGGCCTTCGAGGCGAAGCACAGACCGTCGGCCATGACCAGGCGGCCTTCGGCGTCGGTGTTGATGATCTCGACGGTCTTGCCGTTCGGCATGGTCACGACGTCACCAGGGCGCTGGGCGTCCGAGCCGGTGAGGTTCTCGGCGAGGCACAGGTAGGTGGTGACCGCGATCGGCAGACCGAGCGCCGCGATCGCAGCGGTCGCCGCAGCCACCGATGCGGCTCCCGCCATGTCGCATTTCATCGTCACCATGCCGGTCGCCGGCTTGATGCACAGGCCACCGCTGTCGAACGTGATGCCCTTGCCGACGAGCGCGATGTGCGCCTTGGCCTTGGCCGGCTTGTAGGTGAGGGTGACCAGGCGCGGCGGACGCGACGAACCGCGTCCGACACCGACCAGGCCGCCGCAGTTCTGACGGGCGAGCGCCTTCTCGTCCAGCACCTGCACCTTGACCTCGGTGCCGGCGAAGTGCCGCTTGGCCTCGGCCGCGAAGGAGGCCGGGTAGAGGTCGAGCGGGGGCATGTTGACCAGGTCGCGGGCCCAGGCCTGCTCGTCGGCGAGGATCTGTGCGCGCTTCACCCCGGTCTTGGTGGTGGACGCCTTCGCGACCGACGAGGACACGGACGCCTTCGCCAGCGGCTTGGGCTTGGCGCCGGTGGCGCGGTAGGAGGTGTACTCGTAGGCGCCGAAGCGCAGACCCTCGACGGCCGCGACCGTCAGCGCCGCGGTGTCACTGGGGAAACCGAAGGACGCGTGGGCCACGTCCGGCAGGGCGCGAGCGGCCGAACCGGCGGCGCGACGGACCGCCTCGACGTCGGTGTCGACCGGCTCGTGGTCGAGACCGGACCCGGCTGCGACGACGTACCCGCTCGTGCCGGCGATGCCGGTCAGCTTCACGATCTCGTCGGCCGTACCGGAGGCGCCGAGGACGGAGAGCGCCTGGTTCACGGACTCGGCCACCGCCGGGTCGAGGTTCGCGCCGGAAACGCTCGCCTTGCCGTCGACGGCGAGGGTCATCACGACCAGGACGGGCGCCGAGACCTTGTCGGCGGGACGGTCGGTCAGGGTCACTGTGGTCACGGGTGAGTGTCCTCTCGGAGTACTTCTACGGTGGTGTTGTCGGCGTACTGCTCGGTTGCCCACCCGCGACAATACGCGGGCGAACCACCGGTAGGTTCGCCCCATGAGTGACGCATCCTTGAAAGCTTCCCCGTTGCACGACCGCCACCAGGCGCTCGGCGCGAAGATGGCCGACTTCGGTGGCTGGCAGATGCCGATCGAGTATCCCGGCGGCGGAGTGCTGCGCGAGCACACCGCGGTCCGTGAGGCCGTCGGCATCTTCGACGTCAGCCACCTCGGCAAGGCGCTGGTGAAGGGTCCCGGCGCGGCCGACTTCGTCAACAGTTGCTTCACCAACGATCTGCGCAAGATCTCCCCGCCGAAGGCCCAGTACACGATGTGCTGCGACGAGGAGACCGGCGGCGTGGTCGATGACCTCATCCAGTATCTGCGCAGCGACGACGAGGTTTTTCTGGTCCCGAACGCGGCCAACACCGCCGAGGTCGTGCGCCGTTTGAACGAGAAGCTGCCCGAAGGCGTCACGGTCACCGACCAGCACACCGAGTACGGCGTCATCGCCGTCCAGGGTCCCAAGTCATTCGAGGTCGTCGAGGCGCTCGGCCTGCCGACCGACCTGGAGTACATGTCGTTCGCCGAGGCCGACTGGAACGGCAAGCCCGTCATCGTGCTGCGTTCCGGATACACCGGCGAGAAGGGCTTCGAACTCGTCCCGCGCTGGCAGGACACTCCCGCCGTCTGGGACGCCCTCGTCGAGGCGATGGAGCCGTTCGGTGGTCTGCCGTGCGGGCTCGGCGCCCGCGACACGCTGCGCACCGAGATGGGGTACCCGCTGCACGGCAACGATCTGTCGATGGACATCACCCCCAACATGGCGCGCTCCGGCTGGGCCGTCGGGTGGAAGAAGGACGCGTTCTGGGGCAAGGACGTGCTCGAGAAGCAGAAGGCCGCGAAGGACTACCGCCTCACCTGGGGTCTGCTGGTCACCGGCCGCGGCATCCCGCGTGCGCACTGCGAGGTGAAGGATTCCGACGGGAAGGTCATCGGTGAGGTCACCTCCGGCACGATGTCACCGACGCTGAAGCAAGGCATCGCGCTCGCGTTGCTCGACCGCGACATCACCGAGGGCACCCAGGTCACCATCGACGTCCGCGGCCGCGGCGTCGAGGCGAAGGTGGTCAAGCCGCCGTTCGTCCAGGTCGAGACCGACTGAGCACGTCAGTACGAGAAATCCGCGCACCCGCAACCGGGTGCGCGGATTTTTTTCGGGAGGTCAGTGGATGGCGGGAGCGTCCGACAGGTCAAGGACGCGTCCGGCGATCACCACATGCGTTCGCCGGCTGGCCTGGCTGATGATGGTGTTCACCCGACCGAGGCACTCCTGGTAGACGCGGGCCTGCGGGTCGGGCGACAGCGGCGAGAAACCGACCTCGTGCGAGACGGCGACGGCGTCGTACGGGGCGTCCGACCAGAGCGCGGCCAACTCGTACGCAGCCTGCTCGATCCGTTCGAGTGATTGCTGCGGGTCGTCCCAGGTCTGCCACTCGTTGAGCAGACCGACCACCCAGGTGCCCAGGCAGTCGACGAGTACCGGGTTGCGGGTGCGCAGGATCGCTCGGGTGACGTCGAGGGAGTCGGTGACGTTCCAGGAGTCGCTCACGTGCACCTGTTCGCGCGGACCGTGGATATGCGCCGCCCGTCCCGAACGTGCTGCCTCGCCGCCGGCGTTGATGACGGTGACCGCCCCGTCCGCAGGTAGGAAACGCCGCGCGTACTGGGCCTTGCCGCTGCGCGTTCCGCCGAGTACGAGTGTGGTCGTCATTCGTTCCCCTCCTGAGTGCACCGGTGGAGCACCGGTCGCGGGCTGCGTCGTACAGGGTACTTCCGGTGGTGCAGCCTCCGGCAAAGGCCTGCGTCAGCACGCGGGTATATGTCGTGTCCCGACTGACAGCTCGGGCATCCCTGTGAAACACTGACGGGACGTACGCGGGCCAACCTCGCGTTTCGAATCTCACGGAAGTGCGCCGCCACCCCGGCGATCGACCGCTCAACAGTCCGGCTCCCAAGCCGGTGCTCATCGACGAGCCGATCTTCGAAGGTGGAGACCTTTGTCTGCTATGACTCATCCCTCACGCCCCGATACCTCTGGACCCGTGTTCGCCGCCCACGAGGGCGGCAAGCTGGAGTCCGTTCCGAGCAAGCCCTTGCGTGACCGCAAGGACCTTGCTCTGCTGTACACCCCCGGCGTTGCCGACGTGTGCCGCGCCATCGCCCAGGACCCGCAGTTGTCGTTCGAGTACACGACGCGACGCAACACCGTCGCGGTCGTCACCGACGGCACCGCGGTGCTGGGTCTCGGTGACATCGGGCCGGTCGCGGCCCTGCCGGTGATGGAGGGCAAGGCGGTGTTGTTCAAGCACTTCGCGAACGTCGACTCCGTGCCGGTATGTCTGGAGACGGGCACCGTCGAGGAGATCGTCGAGGCCGTCGTCCGCCTGGCACCGACCTACGGCGGCATCAACCTCGAGGACATCTCGGCGCCTCGCTGCTTCGAGATCGAGCGCCAGCTCAAGGAGCGCCTGGACATCCCGGTGTTCCACGACGACCAGCACGGCACCGCGATCGTCGCGTTGGCTGCGCTGATCAATGCCGCGAAGGTCGTCGGACGCGAACTGTCGAGTCTGCGCGTCGTCATCGGTGGTGCGGGCGCGGCCGGTGTCGCGATCGCGAACATCTTCCGGCGGGCCGGCATCGACGACCTCGTGGTGTGCGACTCGCGCGGGATCATCGAGCCGCAGCGCACCGACCTCACCGACATCAAGCGCAAGCTCGCCGCGACGACCAACCCCCTCGGGTTGCGCGGCAAGCTCGGCGACGCCCTGCTCGACGCGGACGTCTACGTCGGCGTCTCCGGTGGCACTGTGCCGGAGTCGGACGTGGCCAAGATGGCCGACAACTGCATCATCTTCGCGCTCGCCAACCCCGATCCCGAGGTGCACCCGACGGTCGCGCAGAAGTACGCAGCGGTCGTCGCCACCGGCCGGTCGGACTTCCCGAATCAGATCAACAACGTGCTCGCGTTCCCGGGACTGTTCCGCGGCGCGCTCGACTCCGGGGCTCCGCAGATCACCGAGGCGATGAAGATCGCTGCGGCAGAAGCGATCGCGTCCTTGGTGGACGAGCCGTCCGCGACCGAGATCGTGCCGAGTGCGTTCGATGACCGCGTCGCCCCGACAGTCGCCAAGGCCGTCGCCGACCTGGCTTGAGACACAACGAAATCCGGGTGAGCCTCAGCGGCTCACCCGGATTTTGCATGTGTGGGGTTCTAGCGGCGTCCGCCGCCGAGGAGATCGCCCAGGATGTCGCCGAGTCCGCCCGGCAGGCTCGACCCGCCGGCCTGACCGCCCTGTCCGCCGGCCATGCCGCCCAGGATGCTGCCGAGGATGTCGGCGAGTCCGCCACCACCCGGTTGGCTCTGACCCGCGTCCGGTGCGGACTGACCCGGCTGCTGCGGTGCGGGCTGACCGCCGCCGAGTCCGCCGCCGAGTCCACCTCCGAGTCCACCTCCGCCGAGCACCTTGCCGGCGATGTAGTTCAGCACGATCGGCGCGAGGATCGGCAGCAGCTTCTTGATCAGGTCGCTGCTCGCCCCACCCTCGAGCCCGCCGAGGCGGTTGGCTACCTCGTCCTGGTTCGGACCGAAGACGTGGCTGACGATCTTCTGACCCTCGCGCGGGTCCACGGCGTCCAGTGAGGGAGTAGTGCCCTGGTGCTCGCCGAGGGCATCGAGCAATGACTGTGCGCCGCGTTCGTCCTGGGCGTTGACCTGCATGCCACCGAGAAGGGTGGGGATCAGTTGCTCGGCCGCCTGACGGGTGCTCGCCTCATCGGCGCCGATCTGCTGCGCGAGGCGGTCCATCGGGAGCTGGGAGAGGATGTCCTGGCGTGCGTCCATGGAAACTCCTGGTCCGGTGTCGTCGCCGTCGACGACGTTCCGAGCAACCCTAGTGCGCTGCCACCCGTGTGGGTAGCGCGAACGTTTACGGTCGATTCATGAACGAATGGACGTGGACCTACACCGGTGGCGAGCAGGACGCATCCGCCGCCTTTCCGACGCAGGCCGAGGCCGAGGCGTGGCTGTCGGAGAGTTGGCAGGAACTCGCCGACCAAGGCGTCACCGCGGTCACGCTGCGGCAGGGTGAGTTCGACGTGTACGGCCCGATGCCGTTGTCGCAGAACTGATTACCCAGACGCCAGGGGTATCGAGATCCGCGCGCGTCAGGACGCCCGTAGATCCCGAGACCCCGCGCGCCTGATCAGTCGAGGAAGATGTCCAGCTCGAGCTGGTCGTCGGTGCCGCCGTACTGCAGCAGGTCGGTGACGCCCTCCTCGCGCAACACCTCTTCATCGATGAAGAAGTTGCCGGTGCACTCGCGCGGGTCGCGCACCAGGATCGCGTGTGCGGCGTCGGCGACGATCTGCGGGGAGCGGCTCTTGGTCATCGCCTCGTCGCCGCCGAGCAGGTTCTGGACGGCTGCAGTTGCGATGAGGGTGCGCGGCCACAGGCTGTTCGCCGCGATCCCGGCGCCGCGCAGTTCCTCGGCCAGGCCGAGGGTCACCAGGCTCATGCCGTACTTCGCCATCGTGTAGCCGAGGTGCCGCCCGGCCCACTTCGGGTCGAGGTTGATCGGCGGCGAGAGGGTCAGGATGTGGGCGTGCTCGGAGCGCTGAAGTTGGGGGAGCGCCGCGGCTGCGAGCAGGTATGAGCCGCGAGCGTTGATCTGGTGCATGAGATCGAACTTCTTCATCGGCAACGAACTCACCGGTGACAGGTCGATGGCGCTCGCGTTGTTGACGACGATGTCGATGCCGCCGAACCGCGACACCGCCTGCTCGACGGCCGATCGGACGGAGTTCTCGTCGCGGACGTCGCCCACGACCGCCAACGCCTGGCCACCGGCCGCCTCGATCTCGGCGGCAGCGGTGTGAACGGTGCCCTCGAGTTTGGGGTGCGGTTGGTCGGTCTTGGCCAGCAGGACGACGTTCGCGCCGTCCTGCGCTGCCCGCAGTGCGATCGCGAGCCCGATGCCGCGGCTACCGCCGGACATCAGGATGGTGCGTCCGGCGATGGTGGTGCTTGCCATGTGAGTCTCCTTGGCGTTCAGCGGTTCTCTTCGAGAACTCGGTTCAACAAATGTCCGCCCGGCCGGAGGCTCGGACTCAGCGGGGAGCTTCGCCGCGCTTGACCTGCGGGCGCGGCATGCGCGACAGGCGCATCTGGAAAGCGCGCATGATCGCGTAGGACTTCGAACCCTTCGGCGGGTCCTCGCCGAACCGGGCACGGATCTTCTTCTTCAGGCGCAGCCACAACAGGACGCAGTCAACGATGCCGACCACGATGACCAGCCAGACCAGGATCAGCGAGGCGATCTGGAAGTTGCGGTTCGGGATGACCGTCATCACCAGCACGATCAGCATGAGCGGGAGCAGGATTTCGCCGATGTTCCAGCGGCTGTCGACCGTGTCGCGGATGAACCGTTTGATCGGACCACGGTCGCGCTTGGGCAGTGCGCTCTCTTCGCCGCGGGCGAACGCGTCCTTCTGCCTCATCCGCTCGAGGCGTGCTTCCTGTTTGGCGTTCTTCTTGGCGGCATCACGGTCGGCCGGTACCAACGGCTGACGGCGGGCGGCCTGCTGATCGCGGCGCTTCGGGGTCGGCCGGCCCTTCTTGCCGGGGACGCCGTTCTCGCTCACCGACTCCCGGATCTCGTGATCCTCGACGGTGGGCTGCTGGGATTCCTTCTTACGGCCGAACACAATCCACGATCTTACGGTGCGTTCGACGATGCGCCCGACCACACCCGCAAGTCCAGGTTCGTGGCGCTGACCTCGCCGGACCGCGGACTTCCGGGCGGATACGGTGGAAGGGTGACCACTGATCGAGTCGAATCCCTGCGTGACCGCGTCCGAGAACTCATGCCGCAGGTGCGTGCCGATCTCGAAGCCCTGACCCGCATCCCGAGCGTCTCGCTCGATTCCTTCGACCAGGCGCAGGTCGAAAAGAGCGCGGACGCCGTCGCCGATCTGCTCAGAGCCGAGGGGTTGGAGGTGCAGATCGTCCGCGAGGGTGGGCGTCCGGCGGTCATCGGACGGCTGGCCGCACCCGAAGGCGCTCCGACCATCACCCTGTACGCCCACCACGACGTCCAGCCACCCGGTGACGACAAGGACTGGGATACTGCGCCGTTCGAGCCGACCGAACGTGACGGACGTCTGTTCGGCCGTGGTGCAGCCGACGACAAGGCCGGCGTGATGGCGCACCTCGCCGCGATCCGCGCCCACGACGGCAAGCCGCCGGTGGGGGTCAACGTGTTCGTCGAGGGTGAGGAGGAGATCGGCTCCGACTCGCTCGCGACGATCCTCGACAAGCATGGCGACCTGCTGCGCGCCGACGCGATCGTGCTCGCCGACTCAACCAACTGGGAGGTCGGTGTCCCGGCCCTCACCACCACCCTGCGCGGGATGGTCCGTGTCGCGATCCAGGTCGAGACCCTCGACCACGCGATCCACTCCGGTATGTACGGCGGTGCCGTCCCGGACGCGATCACCGCGCTCGTCCGTATCCTTGCCGGGTTGCACGACGACCAAGGAAACGTTGCGGTGCAAGGACTTTCGCAGGGGCTGGCCGCCGAACTCGATTACGACGAGGCTCGTCTGCGAGCCGAGAGCGGTCTGCTCGACACGGTCTCGCCGATCGGTTCGGACTCGATCCTGTCGAGGCTGTGGACCAAACCAAGCATCACCACGATCGGCATCGACGCGCCGTCCGTCGACACCGCGTCCAACACGCTCGTGCCGTCGGCGCGCGCCAAGGTCTCGATGCGCCTGGCGGCCGACGAGGACCCGCGGCACGCCTATGACCTGCTGCGACAGCACATCGAGAAGACGACGCCCTGGGGCGCGGTCGTCGAGGTGAGCCTGGACGACGAGGGCGCCGGTTTCGCCGCGGACGCGCAGGGGCCGATCTACGACATCGCCCGCAGTTCGTTCCAGGACGCGTGGGACGGACAGGAGCCGGTAGACATCGGGGTCGGCGGATCGATCCCGTTCGTGGCCGCGTTCGCCGAGAAGTTCCCGGATGCGGCGATCCTGGTGACCGGCGTCGAGGATCCCGACTCGCGTGCCCACGGAGCCAACGAGTCGCTGCACCTGGGCGAGTTCGAACGCGTCTGCCTGGCCGAAGCTTTGTTGCTGGAACGACTTGGAGGTCGTGATGACTGAACGCAAGGGATACATCGAGAGCACCTACGAGCGGGACACCCGCTACATCGGCGACCGCATCCTGGCCGACACCGACAGTGACCTCGCCCGTGAGATCAAGGACGCGGGCGTCGAGGTGTGGCCGGTCGAACCCGGCCGCTACCGCCTGGTCGCCGCGCGCGCCTGCCCGTGGGCGAACCGGACCATCATCGTGCGGCGGTTGGTCGGTCTGGAGGACGTGCTGTCGATGGGTCTGACCGGCCCGACCCACGACTCCGACAGCTGGACCTTCGACCTCGACGAAGGTCAGGTCGACCCGGTCCTGGGCATTCCCAAGCTCAAGGACGCGTACGACAAGCGCGAGCCCGGCTACCCGCGCGGCATCACCGTCCCCGCAATGGTCGAGATTGAGTCCGGCAAGGTCGTCACCAACGACTTCCCGCCGATGACGCTCGACTTCTCCACCGAGTGGACGCAGTACCACCGCGAGGGTGCGCCCGACCTTTACCCCGAGGCGCTGCGCGAAGAGATGGAGCCGGTGATGCGGCGCATCTACACCGAGATCAACAACGGTGTGTACCGGTGCGGATTCGCGGGGGAGCAGAGCTCGTACGAGGAAGCGTACGACCGGCTGTTCACCGCCCTGGACTGGGTCAGCGAGCGCCTGGCGGACCAGCGGTACCTGATGGGCGACACGATCACCGAGGCTGACGTCCGGCTGTTCACCACGCTGGTCCGCTTCGACCCCGTCTACCACGGCCATTTCAAGTGCAACCGACAGAAACTGACCGAGATGCCGATCCTGTGGGCATACGCGCGCGACCTGTTCCAGACGCCCGGTTTCGGCGACACCGTCGACTTCCAGCAGATCAAGCAGCACTACTACGTGGTGCACAACGACGTGAACCCGACGGGCATCGTCCCCAAGGGGCCGAACCTGCTCGGCTGGGGCGAGCCGCACGGCCGCGAAGGACTCGGTGGCAGCCCGTACGGCGAAGGCACCGCCCCGGGTGAGGTGCCTGTTGCGGAGCGCGTGCCGGTGGCGCACAACCCGTTGCTGGGTGACGACGGACAGCTCCTGGTGCGAACCCCGGGGGCCTGACACAGCTGACCCACAGTCGGATCACATCGGCACTCAACGCGATTCATCGACGTTGAGCGGTTCGTGAACGACCTTCTCGACCGGATCGCCGCCACGACGCCGCCCGACCGCACGATCCTTCTCGTGTGCGCCGCGGTGGCGCTGGCGGCGTTGCTGGTGCGGGAGGTCTCTGCCCTGACCCGTCACCTGGTGACCCTGATGCACGAGGGCGGTCACGCGTTCGTCGCGATCGCCGCGGGGCGATCTCTGCACGGCATCCGCCTGCACTCCGACGCCTCGGGCGTCTCGGTCTCCCGCGGCCGTCCGTCCGGCGCGGGCATGGTCGCCACCCTCTTCGCCGGATATGTGACCCCTGGCCTGGTCGGGCTTGCCGGCGCGTACGCGGTGCCGAACGGATGGTCGAACGCCTACCTGTGGGGTGTGGTCCTGCTCTGTGCAGCGATCCTGCTGCAGATACGCAACCTGCACGGCCTGTGGGTGGTGCTCGCGTTCGGCGTCGGGCTCGGGTTGATCACCTGGTTCGGCACGGACCTCGTGCGGTCGACGGTGGCGGGCACCCTGGCCTGGTTCCTGCTGCTCAGCGGACCCTGGGGGATGGTCGGCCTGTGGAAGGCGCGCCGACGCGACCGTAGCCGCACCGACGTCGACCAACTCGCCGCGATCACGCCCGTTCCCGCTGTCATCTGGTGGACGCTGATGCTGCTGGTGACCGTGGCGACCGGCGTCGTCGGCGGTCTGCGGTTGACCGCCTGAGTCACCCGTTGAACGGTCGGCTCTGCCGTGCGGTGGAATAGCGGTCATGCGAGTACTCGTGGCACCCGGACCGTTCGGCCGGCTCGGAGCGGGTGAGGCTGCATCGGCGATCGCCAACGCCTGGCGAGAGGCGAGCCCACACGTCGAGGTGGTGACCGCACCGCAGGCGGACGGCGGCATCGGAACAGCCCAGGTGCTCGGCTCCGCGCAGCACGCACAACCGATCGTGGTCGACGCCGAGGCAGCCGCGGTTGCGGCCTTCCTGTCTGCGGACCGCTCGCGAGCCTGGATCGACTCGGCCGAGGCGGAGGCTGCCGGGGGAGAAGACTCCGCGCCGCTCGGTGCTGCGGTGGCCTCGCTGCTCGCCGACGGCGTGCGGACGCTGGTCATCGGACTCGGCGGTGTTCGCAGTCTCGACGGCGGCCGCGGATTCGTCCGGGCTCTTGCCGGGTCGGCGGACGCGGACGGTGTGCGCCGGGCCCGTGAGTTGCTCGCCGACACGACGGTCACCGCCGTCGCGAACACAGACCGGCAACTGCTCGGCTTCCACGGGGCGTGTTACCCGGCGATCGAGGAACTGGGACTCGACAAGACCGATGCCCAAGCCGCCGAGCAGGCGATGGGCGAGTGGCTGGACGTCGTCCGCGCGGCAATACCCGCACGGCGAGACCTGTTGCAGGGCAAGCCGATTCGCCCGGAGAAGGAGCGGGGGGCCGGTGCGGCCGGTGGTTTGGGTTTCCTGTTGTTCGCGCTGGGCGCACAGCTGGTCGCCGGTCCTACCTACGTCGCGGGGCAGACCGGCCTCGCCGAGAAGATCACGCACTGTGACCTCGTGGTCACAGCGACCCAGGTCTTCGACTGGCGGGTGCTCGAACACAGCGTGCTGGCCGAGGTGACCTCGGCCGCCGCTACGGCAGCGACCCCGGCCGTGGTGCTCGCCGACGAGGTGCATGTCGGCCGCCGGGAACAGATGTCGCTCGGTGTCCAAGGTGCGTACTCGGTCAACAAGTCCGGCTGGATGCGTCCCGTACCCGCGTCGGCGGCCGAGCTCGCCGAATCACTGCCGGGTCTGGCTCGCCGAGTGGCGGGCACGTGGACACCACCCCCGAGAACCGACGTACCCTAGGTACGTCCGAACGAACGGGAAGATTCTGGCCGACCTTCTCGTTACACACCCCGGACGCCTGGACCGGCGCCGAAACCGGCGGTTCAGCCCGAATGCACTCGCCCGCAAAGGAAATGTGAGACATGAGCATCGACAGCAATGCGACCGAGGCCCAGACCGACACGCAGACGGAAACGCACGGTGTGGAGCTGACCGATGTCGCCGCGGCCAAGGTGAAGAGCCTGCTCGAACAGGAGGGTCGCGACGACCTGCGCCTCCGTGTCGGCGTGCAGCCCGGCGGCTGCTCCGGCCTGATCTACCAGCTGTACTTCGACGAGCGCACCCTCGACGGTGACCTCGTGCGCGACTTCGGCGGTGTCGAGGTCGTCGTCGACCGGATGAGCTCGCCGTACCTGCTGGGTGCGACGATCGACTTCGCCGACACCATCGAGAAGCAGGGCTTCACGATCGACAACCCGAACGCCGGCAGCAGCTGCGCGTGCGGCGACTCCTTCAGCTGAGCCGCTTCCACAGCAAGCATCGAGCCCCGGACACCCTCGCGGTGTCCGGGGCTCGGTCGTTTTCTCACGTCCTCGGCGCGAGCAACGCGGGTTCGGTACCGGTGAGCGGTGGCAGGCGCCACCCGAGGTCGAACGTGCCTGTTTCGGCATCCGCGACGAACCGGAAGCGGTGCGGCGATTCGATCGCGATCACATCGGCGACGAATCGGGTCGGCGTCTGCCACCCACCGCGTGCCAGCACGGGCATCGACGCGCCGTGCGGGAAGGTCCACGTCGTCTGCGTCCAGGTGGCCGCAGTGACGGTGAGTTCGAAGGCGCCGACGCGTGCCTCCAGCGCGACGGTGGTCCGGCCGTCCGCCACGCTCACCGTCGCGTCGCTCCAGTGCTCAGGGAACCGTCCCGCACCCGAATACGGATCGACCTGCGCGCCGATGAGTTCGGCTCGGACCCAGCGGTGTTCGCCGGCGGGTGCGTCGAACGGACCCACTTCGTCAATGTCGAGTGTCAGGGTCGACAGTCGATCGGCAAGCGTCGCATCCGCCTCCGGATCGCCGGGGCGGTCGATCGCCGGCAGCACGTGCTCCCACAGCAGGTCGAGGATGCGCTGCATGTCAACCGTCTCGGCCGTCATGGCGACCACCGTCCGTTGCTGGGGAAGAACGATCGCGAACTGCCCGAACGCACCGTCGCCGCGATAGCCGTGCCGGGCGCACCACAGGCCGAACCCGTAGCCCTGATCCCAGTCCGGGTCGGCCTGCGGATCACGGTTGGACGGCCCGAACGGCACTCGTGCGCGGCGCACCCAGTCAGCCGACAGGATCCGATCCCCACGCCAGACGCCCTCGTCGAGGTAGAGCTGAGCGAGCTTGAGCAGCGCATCGGTCGCCGCGTGAATTCCGGTGAACCCCAAGGCATTTCCAGCAGCGTCCGTCTGTGTGATGACCGGGCCGATGCCGAGTGGATCGAGCAGCCGAGGACGCAGGTACGGCAGCAGGCCCTCGCCGCTGACGTGGGCCACGACGCGCGACAGCAGGTAGGTGGCGACCTGGTTGTAGGCGAAGGTAGACCCCGGTTCGTGGTCGAGTCGGGTACGCAGGATCAGGTCGATCCAGTCGACGTCCGCCGGCTTCCCGTCGGCGGCGAACGCGCCTTCGGTGCCGCGTCGCCAGGCGTCGTCGTCGTGACCCACCGTCATCGACAGACAGTGCGCGATCGTGACGTCGAACCACGCCGGGTCGATCCGTGAACGGTCGGTCTTGAGCAACCACCACGGCAACTTCTCCAGCACTCGATCACGCAGGTCGAGTTCGCCCGCGTCGACCAGCAGGCCGACCGCGGTGGCGGTGAACATCTTGCTGCAGGAGTAGAGGAGATGGACGCGGTCGGCGGTGTAGGGCGACCAGTGGCCCTGCGCGATCAACTTTCCTTCACGCGCGATCATCAGCGAGTGCAGGTCGCAACCGGCCCGTTCGGTGGCGTCCACGAACCTGTGGATCCCGGCGGCGTCGACCCCGACGGACGCCGGTGGTGCGGTGGGGAAGGCAATCGCGTGAGTCACGCGCCCACGCTATCCAGACCAGCCTGTCCACGCCCGGATTCTCATCACGAATGGGCCGGCCGGTAGGTTGCAGCCCATGAAGATCGCCGTCACCGGTTCCATTGCCACCGACCACCTGATGACCTTCGACGGCCGCTTCGCCGACTCGCTGGTGGTCGAGCAGCTCGACAAGATCTCGGTGAGCTTCCTGGCGCAGGACCTGCAGATCCGCCGCGGTGGCGTGGCGGCGAACATCGCATTCGGTATGGGCAACCTCGGTGTGCGTCCGGCCCTGGTCGGTGCGGTGGGCGAGGACTTCGCCGACTACCGGTCGTGGCTCGAGCGCCATGACGTCGACTGCGAGTCGGTGCACACGTCCGAGACCAAGCACACGGCGAGGTTCGTGTGCACCACCGACAACGACATGGCCCAGATGGCGACCTTCTACGCCGGCGCGATGACCGAGGCGCGCGAGATCGAACTGGCGCCCGTGGCGGCTCGCCTCGGTGGCCTCGACCTGGTGCTCATCGGCCCCAACGACCCCGAGGCGATGCGCCGCCACACCAGCGAGTGCCGCAACCGCGGCATCGACTTCGTCGCCGACCCCTCGCAGCAACTCGCGTTCGGTGACGGACCGCTGATCCGCGAACTCATCGACGGCGCCGCCTACCTGTTCACCAACGAGTACGAGGCGCAATTGGTCCAGCAGAAGACCGGCTGGAGCGCGGACGAGGTGCTCGGTCGGGTCGGCGTACAGGTGATGACCCAGGGCAAGGACGGCGCCGTCGTGCTGCGTCACGGCGAAGAGCCCATCGAGGTCGGTGTCGCGGGGGAGCGCACCAAGGCCGATCCGACCGGTGTCGGGGACGCCTTCCGCGCCGGTTTCCTGTGCGGTCTGGCCTGGGAACTCCCCCTCGAGCGGTGTGCTCAGGTGGGCTCGATGCTCGCCACCTACGTTGTGGAGACCGTCGGCACCCAGGAGTACGAGCTGAAGCACGCCGAGTTCCTCGACCGTTTCGAGCAGGCGTACGGCGCCGACGCCCACGCCGACATCGAGGCGCACCTGAAGAAGGCTTGAGCCGGGCCTGGTCAGTCCGATGCCGGCAGAACTCCCGCCCTCGCGGTACGACTTCGAGGTCGACATCCCGCCGCACTCCGGTGACTTTGTCATCGGTGGTGCGGATCTCGCCCCTGCCACGTTGGTGGACGCCTACCGGCACGGGTTCTTCCCGATGGGTATGAGTGAGGGGGGCGCACCGCCGATGGGTTGGTGGTCACCCAGCCCGCGCGGCGTCCTGCTGCACGGCGACCACCATGTGTCCCGGTCACTGCGCCGAAGCCGGCCGCAGTTCGAGATCACCGTCGACGCCGCGTTCGACGAGGTCGTCGCCGGCTGCGCCGACCCCTCCCGCTCGGGCGCCTGGATCACCGACACCATCGCGCAGGCCTACGGACGTCTGCACGCACTCGGTCGGGCGCACTCGATCGAGGTCTGGTCGAAGCACGGCGACCTGGTCGGCGGGTTGTACGGGGTGTCCGTCGGCGGGCTGTTCTCCGGGGAGTCGATGTTCCATCGGGTCACCGACGGCAGCAAGGTCGCGCTCTGGGCGGCGGTCGATCTGGTGTTCGACGACGCGGGGGAGAACCGCCTCTTCGACGTGCAGTGGCAGACGCCGCACCTAGCCAGGCAGGGCGTCCGATCGGTGTCTCGTGAGCGGTACCGGGCGTTGCTCGAGACAGCGCTCTTGCAGCGTCCGCCCGCCGGTTTCGTCTGATCGCACCGATTCCCGCGGGAGCGTCCCAAGCAGGACGTGCCGGATACGCATCGATCCGGTGACAGGACAGGCCGACCGGCCCACCCTGGCCGCGCAAACGAACGAGGTTGGGATATGGTTTCAGCGTGCCTGGAACCAAGACAAACCCCTCCGTGGGGTCTTCACGTCAGCGGACGCGGACGCACATGATCCGCGCGGTCTGCCTCGGTGGCGCAGCGCTGCTGCTCAGCGGCTGCACCGAATACCAAGAGCGGGGCTTCCTGCCCAAGGGCGTCACCGAGCTCTCACCGGAGATCACCGACTTCTGGGTCGCGACCTGGGCGTGGGCCATGGGCGTCGGTGTTTTCGTGTGGGCGCTGATGTTCTGGTGCATGGCGCGCTACCGCCGTAAGAAGACCGACACCGGTCTTCCGCCGCAGATCGCCTACCACGTGCCGATCGAGATCCTCTTCACGGTCGTGCCGATCCTGATGGTCGCGGTGCTGTTCGGCAAGACGGTCGAGATCGAGAACAAGATGCTCGACACCTCCAAGAAGCCCGACGTGACGGTCAATGTCGTCGGCAAGCAGTGGAGCTGGGACTTCAACTACGTCGACGAGAAGGCATACGACGTGGGCACCCAGGCCGTCATGGACGGCAAGCCGGGCGCGGAGACGACGATCCCGACGCTCTACCTCCCCGTGAACAAGCGGGTCGAGTTCGTGCTGACTGCTCGCGACGTCATTCACACCTTCTGGGTGATCCAGTTCCTGCAGAAGATGGACATGATTCCGGGCCGGGTGAACAAGTTCCAGGTCACCCCGTCCGAAATCGGCACCTACAAGGGCAAGTGCGCCGAACTCTGCGGCGCCTACCACTCGCAGATGCTCTTCAACGTGAAGGTCGTCAGCGAGGCCGACTACAACAAGCACATCCAGTCGCTCAAGGACCGTGGCTACAACGGATTCCTGTCCAACTCGATGGCGCGCAAGGGCTCGACCTTCGCACCGGGTGAGCAGCAGTACCTGCCCGCCGGGTTCGACCAGCAGGACGTCGTGGAAGGAACCAAGTAATGGCAACCACCACTCCGGTCGGAGCCCAGCTCGGAGGCGACACCCCCAAGGGTCCGCCGCAGCGTCACCCCGGCCGCACCGTGGTCAAGTGGATCACCTCCACCGACCACAAGGTCATCGGCAACCTCTACTTCATCTCCTCCTTCCTGTTCTTCCTTCTCGGTGGCGTGCTCGCCCTGATGATCCGCGCAGAGTTGTGGGCGCCGGGTCTGTCGGTCGTCGACAACCCCGAGCAGTTCAACCAGTTGTTCACCATGCACGGCACGATCATGCTGCTGTTGTTCGCGACGCCGCTGTTCGCCGGCTTCGCCAACGCGCTGGTGCCGCTGCAGATCGGTTCTCCGGACGTCGCGTTCCCGCGCCTGAACATGTTCGCCTACTGGCTGTACCTGTTCGGTGGACTCATCGCCGCGTTCGGCTTCCTGACCCCGCAGGGTGCGGCCGCCTTCGGTTGGTTCGCGTACGCCCCGCTGAGCAACTCCACCTTCAGCCCCGGTCTCGGCGGAAACCTCTGGGTTTTCGGCCTCGGCCTCGGTGGTTTCGGCACGATCCTCGGTTCGGTCAACTTCATCACCACGATCGTGTGCATGCGTGCGCCCGGTATGACGATGTTCCGCATGCCGATGTTCACCTGGACGGTGCTGATCACCTCGATCCTGGCGCTGATCGTGTTCCCGGTGCTGGCCGCCGCAATGTTCGGCCTCGGCATGGACCGGGTGTTCGGTGCACATGTCTTCGACCCTGAAACGGGTGGAGCGATGCTCTGGCAACACATGTTCTGGTTCTTCGGGCATCCAGAGGTCTACATCATCGCCCTGCCGTTCTTCGGTATCATCTCCGAGATCCTGCCGGTGTTCAGCCGTAAGCCGATCTTCGGCTACAAGGGTCTGGTCATGGCCACCGTCGCCATCGCCGCTCTGTCGGTGAGCGTCTGGGCCCACCACATGTACGCGACCGGGCAGGTGCTGTTGCCGTTCTTCGCGGTGATGACGATGCTCATCGCCGTCCCGACCGGTGTGAAGTTCTTCAACTGGATCGGCACCATGTGGGGCGGATCGATCACCTTCGAGACTCCGATGTTGTGGGCGCTCGGCTTCCTGGTGACCTTCTTGTTCGGCGGTCTAACCGGTGTCATCCTGGCCAGCCCGGCCCTGGACTTCTCGCTGACCGACTCCTACTTCGTGGTCGCGCACTTCCACTACGTGATCTTCGGCACCGTCGTGTTCGCGATGTTCGCCGGCTTCTACTTCTGGTGGCCCAAGTTCACCGGTCGGATGCTGGACGAGACCCTCGGCAAGATCCACTTCTGGTTGCTGTTCATCGGCTTCCACATGACCTTCCTCATCCAGCACTGGCTGGGTGTCGACGGCATGCCGCGCCGGTACGCCGACTACCTGCCGGAGGACGGCTTCCAGTTCATGAACCAGGTTTCGACCGTCGGTTCGATGATCCTGGGCGTCTCGATGCTGCCGTTCTTCTACAACGTGTGGAAGACCTGGCGCACCGCTCCGATGGTGGAGACCGACGACCCGTGGGGCTACGGCGCCTCGCTGGAGTGGGCGACCTCCTGCCCGCCGCCACGTCACAACTTCGACCGCATCCCGCGGATCCGCTCGGAGCGTCCGGCGTTCGACCTCAACCACCCCGAGGCGGCACCGCCGTCCGTCTCGGCATCGAAGAAGGTTCTGGCTGACATCTCCGCCGGACGGGAAGGTGACGTGCGATGAAGACCGAAGCAAGGCTCTTCTACGGGATCGGCATTTTCATCCTGCTGGTGTTCGCGATTTACACCTTCTTCACCATGCGGGACGCTCGAGGTATCGAGCCGGTCGGGGTTGCCGGCCTGCTGCTGACCGCCGGTCTGTGTTTCATGTGCGGCTTCTTCTTCTCCCTTTCCGGCAAGAAGAGCGACCCGCGTCCGGACGACGACCCCGACGGCGAGATCTCGGACGTCGAAGGTGACTTCGGCTTCTTCGCGCCGCACTCGTGGTGGCCGCTGATCCTGGCTTTCGGGTGCGCGCTGGTGATGTTCGGTGCCGCCGTCGGTTGGTGGATCGTCATCATCTCGATGCCGGTCCTGGTCATCGGTGCGATCGGTTGGACCTTCGAGTTCTTCCGCGGTGAGGACTCCGTCTGACGCACGCACAAGACAACACGACGAGCCCCGGCCCACTCGGCCGGGGCTCTCGCGTGCGGTGATGCTCAGCCCCAGCCGAGTTCGTGCAGACGGTCGTCGTCGATGCCGAAGTAGTGGCCGATCTCGTGCAGCGTGGTGACGCGGATCTGTTCGATGAGGTCGGCCCGGTCACGGCTGTGCCGGGTGAGCGGGCCCTGGAACAGGAAGATGCGGTCGGGCAAGGAGCCGTACATGTAGCTGTCCATGCGCTGGGGCAGCGGGATACCGACGTACAGGCCCAGCAGCTCGGCGTGTTCACCACGTTGTTCGTCCGTCGGCTCGTCCTCGATCAGGATGACGACGTTGTCCAGGCGGTCGAAGAGGTCCTGCGGGATCTCGTCGAGGGCATCGGCGACGGCGTCCTCGAAGTCCGCGCGGGACAGCGGGACGGTCACGTCAACTGGCGTGGCTGACGCGTCGCCTGGAAGGCGCCGTCGACAAGCTTGGGGACGCCGTTACTGGCGTTCAGCTGACCGATGAGGTTGACGTCGTCGCCATAACCCCTGGAGATGAGCTCGATGCCACTGCTGATGGTCTTCAACCGGCCGGCCAATGTACGTTTCACCGCGCGGTACGCCTCCACGGCGACCTCAGCTTCGGGGGAGCGAGCTTCGGCGGGCAGCCCGCACAGGATGGCGCCGGCGCCCCAGAGATCTTCGCTGGCGACGCGCATCGTGCCGTCGGGCCAGCGTTCGCCGGCCGGCACGACCAGCACTTCGCCGCCGTTCTCCAGGTGCGTGGCGGCATGCTCGCAGACTGCACGCGCATTGCGCAGGCAGCCCACGACGACCTCGGCCCCGGTCTCCGCCAGGGCAGCGCTGATCGTCGAGCCGTTGGGGGAGGGAAGCACCAGGGCCTTGAAGGGTTCTGCGGCCAGGATCGAGGCGGGGGACAGCGACAATTGTCCGGGCGGATCTCCGACCCCGCGCTCATGCCGTTGACTGGCCAGCACCGCTCCGGTCTTCTCGGCCAGACGGGCGGCACCGGAGTCGCGCCATCGGTACGGGTAGACGACCGCGCCTCGATCGGTTGCCAGCGAGACGCAGGTGCTGAAACTGCACACGTCCACCACGACGGCGAGCAACGGTGCCTTCGCCTCGAGGGCCATGTGCCGCGCGCCCGAGCCACCCCAGACACAACGAACCGGCCAATGACCTTGCAGGAGAGCGGGATTGTCCGCATTCTTCATAGGTGATCAGCCGGTTCGTCGGTGTGGTTCGGTGACAGGGTGCGAGATCAGTGGGTGTCGCTGGTCTCGCGGTCGTCGGTGTCGCGACGGTTGTACGCGCTGTGCTCGCCGAGTTCCTGCGCGGTACCGACACCGGAGAAGTGCCCGAAGGACGGCTTCTTGGTGGCGGCGATCGCAGCCTGCTCCAGTTCGGCTTCGCGGCCGTGCGTGTGGTGCTCGGCTGCGAGCTCGGCCGGGGTCACCGGCTCGATGCGGTCACTGAAGTAGAAGTTCGACAGCTTGGCGCGCAGCTTCTCGCCCTTGGTGCCCTTGCGGCGCACACCGTTCGCGTCGACGTCCGGACCGGCCTCGACCGGGCGGTAGGACTTGTACGACACCAGCGGCCAACGCTTGTACTCGTCGATCGGCTCGTGGGCCTCGAAGAAGCGACCGTCGGCCGTGCGGACGATACGCCCGGTCTCGCGTCCGTGCAGGACGAGATCGCGGTCGCGACGCTGCAGACTCAGGCAGATCCGCTTGGTCACCCAGAAAGCGATGATCGGGCCGAGGAACACCATGATGCGGAAGAACCAGGTGATGTCGTTGATCGACAGATGCAGCTTGATCGCCATCAGGTCGTTACCGGCTGCGAACAGCAGGATGAAGTAGAACGTGATGAACGCCATGCCGATGCCGGTGCGCGTCGGGTTGTTGCGCGGGCGGTCGAGCAGGTGATGCTCCTTGGTGTCACCGGTGACCCAGCGCTCCAGGAACGGGTAGATACCCATCGCGGTCCACATCAGTGGGATGAGCAGCACGGCGCCGATCATCACGTTGAAGCTGTAGGTGTGGCCCAGCAGGTTGAATTCGAGCCAGCCCGGTAGCAGTCGCAACGCGCCGTCGGCGAAGCCCATGTACCAGTCGGGCTGCGAGCCGGCAGTCACCTGCGTCGGCTCGTACGGGCCGTACAACCAGATCGGGTTCATGGTCACCAGTGCGGACACCAGGGCGATGACACCGAACACGATGAAGAAGAAGCCACCGGCCTTGGCCGTGTAGACCGGCATCAGCGGGAAGCCGACGACGTTCTTCTCGGTGCGACCCGGCCCGGGGTACTGGGTGTGCTTGTGCACCATCACCAGCAGGATGTGCGCGGTGAACAGGCCGATCAGAAGCGCCGGCAGCAGCAGCACGTGGACGGTGTACAGGCGGGGGATGATCGCCTCACCCGGGAAGCCGCCACCGAACAGGCCGTAGGCGATGTAGGTGCCGATGACCGGGACGCTGAGGATGAAGCCCTGGGCGGCGCGGACACCCGTACCGGACAGCAGGTCGTCCGGCAGCGAGTAGCCGGCGAAGCCCTCGACCATCGCGAGCATGAACAGCAGCAGACCGATGACCCAGTTGATCTCACGCGGCTTGCGGAAGGCTCCGGTGAAGAACACACGGAACATGTGCAGCATGATGGACACGAGGAAGATCAGCGCGCCCCAGTGGTGCATCTGACGGATCAGCAGACCACCGCGCACGTCCATGGAGATGTCGATGGTGGACGCGAAGGCCTCCGACATCGGCACGCCCTGCATCGGCACGTAGGAGCCGTCGTAGACCGTGTGGCCCATGCTCGGCACGAACCAGAAGGTCAGGAAGGTGCCGGTGATCAGCACGACGATCATCGAGTACATCGCGATCTCGCCGAGCATGAACGACCAGTGGTCCGGGAAGACCTTCTTCATCAAGAACTTGGCAGCCCCCGCAGCGCCGGTGCGCTCGTCGACCCAGTTGCCGATCGCGCCGGCCGGGCCGCCGCTCTTCTTCGGGGCGTCGGTGCGATCGTCGGTGCGCAGGGCGTCCGCAGGACGGTGTGCAGCGGTACTCATGCAAGCTCCCAGAAGCTCGGGCCGACAGCGTCGGCGAAGTCGCCGTCGGCGACCAGGTAACCCTCGTCATCGACCGAGATCTTCAACTGTGGCAGCGGACGCTTGGCCGGGCCGAAGATGACCTTGCAGTCCTCGGTCATGTCGAAGGTCGACTGGTGACACGGGCACAGCAGGTGGTGCGTCTGCTGCTCGTACAGGCCGACCGGGCAGCCGACGTGGGTGCAGATCTTGGAGTAGGCGACGACGCCCCCGATGCCCCAGTCACGCTGTTTCTGCGACTTGATCTTGTTCTCGTCGAGGCTGACCAGGATGACCGAGGACTTGGCCTTTTCGTTCAGCGGGTGCTCGGTCTCGTTCACGCCTTCGGGCAGCACGTGGAACACCGAACCGAGAGTGACATCGGACAGACGGATCGCGGTGCCGGCGGGGTCGCGCATCAGGCGACGGTTCTTGCCGTTGAGCTTCTTGCCCCAAAGGGTGACCTCGAGGTCGTTGCGCGGCATCGGACCCATCGAGCCCAGCAGCTGCAGGCCGAGGGGGAGTGCGAACAGGCCGAGTGCACCGCCCATGGTCATCTTCAACAGCGGACGACGCGTCAGGTGGGTGGACTCGGCGGCGTCGGCGAGGGTCTTCACGACGCTGGCACGGGTCTCGTCGTCCGAGCGCAGCGGGTGGCGCTCCTCGACGACTTCCTCGTCCGACATCAGCGTCTTGGCCCAGTGGATGGCGCCCAGGCCGATGAACAGGATCGACAGACCGAGCGTCACGCCGAGTGCGGTGTGACTCGCGCCCACCTTGCCGCTCAGCGGCAGCGTGACGGTGGCGTCCTGGCCGATCGCGAAGTAGCTCACGATGAACAGCAGCGTGAACAACATCGACAGACCGAACATCGTGACGACCTGGAGTTCGGACCGCTTCGCGGCCTTCTCGTCGTGGTCACCGTGACGGTGGATGTGCGGGGGGAGTCCCGGGTTCTCGAAATTTTCCGGGGTGTCGGCGGCCCCGTGCGACGCGACCGCGGTGCCGTGGCTGCCGTGCGCGTCGTTCGAGTGCCGTGCGACTTGGTTCGTCACTGCGGGATCCTCCTGCGGAGTGGGGTCTGTCATCACGCCGCCTTCTTGCCCAGCCAGACGGCGAAGCCGATGAGGATGCCGATGAAGATGGTCCAGGCGAACAGGCCGTCGGCGACCGGGCCCAGGTTGCCCAGGCTGTGGCCGCCCGGCGATGCCTCGGTCTCGATGTACTTCAGGTACGCGATGACGTCCTGCTTGTCCTTCGGCGACAGGTTCGTGTCGTTGAAGACCGGCATCGACTGCGGGCCGGTGAGCATCGCCTCGTAGATGTGCTTCTCGCTGACGTTCATCAGCGGCGGCGCGTACTTACCGCGGGTCAGAGCACCACCGGAACCGGCGAAGTTGTGGCACATGGCGCAGTTGACGCGGAACAGCTCGCCACCCTTGGCGATGTTGCCGCCACCGGAGGTGTACTCCTTGCTCGGAACGGCCGGGCCGTCACCGAGGGAGGCGACGTAGGCGGCCAACGCGTTGGTTTGCTTCTGGTCGAACTGCGGGGTGGCTCGTCCGGCCTGGACACCGGGCTGCTGCATCGGCATGCGGCCCGTGGCCACCTGGAAGTCGACGGCTGCGGCTCCGACACCGACCAGCGACGGGCCGTTGGGGCCACCGGCGGCGGAGATGCCGTGGCAGCTGGCGCAGTTGGACAGGAACAGCTGCTTGCCCTCGGACACCTGGTCGGCGGACGCGACGCTCGCGTTGGAGGCGTCGGCGTTCTTGGGGGCGAACAGTGCGTACAGGCCACCGGTGAGCACCAGGCCGAGCAGAAGCACGACCAGGAGTGCGGCGGGATGCCGGCGGCGGGCGGCGAGGGAACTCACGAGGCTTTGTCCTGTCGTCGAGCGGTCGGAGCGGTCGGGGGAGTCGTCACTGGAGCAGGTAGATGGTCGCGAACAGCGCGATCCACACCACGTCGACGAAGTGCCAGTAGTAGGAGGTCACGATGGCGCCGGTGGCCTGGTGGTGGGTGTAGCGGCGCGTGGTGAAGGTGCGGCCGATGATCAGCAGGAAGGCGACCAGACCGGCCGCGACGTGGACGCCGTGGAAGCCGGTGGTCATGTAGAACATCGAGCCGTAAGCGTCGGAGTCCATCGAGATGCCGTGGCTGAACATCTCGGAGTACTCATACACCTGACCGGACACGAAGATCGCGCCGAAGACGTAGGTGAGGGCGTACCACTCGCGCATGCCCCACTTGCCGACCTGGAGCAGGGAGCCGGTGCGAGCGGGCTGGCCGGCCTCGGCCTTGAAGACGCCGAGCTGACACCAGACCGAGGAGATCACCAGGATCAGGGTGTTGACCGTCGCGAAGGGGACGTTCAGGGCTTCAGTGCGATCGGCCCATAGATCCGGCGCAACGGCGCGAATCGTGAAGTACATCGCGAACAGACCGGCGAAGAACATCAGCTCGCTGGAGAGCCACACCATCGTTCCGACGGCGGTCATGTTCGGCCGGGTCACCGCGGGGCTGGTACCGGGGGAGCTCGAGTGAGCAGTAGTTGCTGTCGCCACGGCGCCATTATGTCCCCATTGGGTCCGACGTGCGCCATCGACCCCCCGGTTTCGTGAACTTCCCGTGACTCAACGAGCATCAGGCGGGTTGAGTGCCCGCGCCGTTGCGGGGATTTGGTGCGGCACAAGCGAATGCGGCCGTGATGGGGTTGTGATCTGCGGTTCGTTGTGGTCGGGCGCGAACGAGCACCGACCGTGAGGTCGGTAGCATCAACGACATGAGTTCGAACGTGCCGGTTCCCGCGGCCGAAGCCGCCCGGTCGGAGCAGTCCTCCGGCCCGCGTCAGTTGACCGTCCTGCTCTACAGCGACGACAGCGCGACCCGCGACGCAGTGCGCGTCGGTGTCGGTCGCCGTCCGGCTCGCGACGTGGAGATCGTCGCGTGGCGCGAGTGCGCCACCGCCCCGGCCGTGATCGAGGCGGTCGAGAGCGAGACGTACGACCTGCTCATTCTCGACGGTGAAGCCGCTCCGGTCGGTGGCCTCGGGCTCACCCGCCAGCTGAAGAACGAGATCGTGAACTGCCCGAAGGTGCTGGTGCTGACCGGTCGAGCCGCGGACGGTTGGCTCGCGTCCTGGTCGCAGGCGGAAGCAGCCGTGCCGCACCCCATCGATCCGCTCGTCCTCGCGAACGCGATTGCCTCCGTCGCTCGACAGGGCTGAGCCGGTGACGGCACCGCTGACCTGGCCGATCATCCTCAACTCGCTGCTGGACGGCGACGATCTCTCGCTCGATCAGACGTCCTGGGCGATGAACGAGATCATGTCCGGCAATGCATCGCCCTCCCAGCTCGCGGGCTTCCTGGTCGCGTTGCGCGCCAAGGGTGAGACCGTCGTCGAACTTCGGGGGTTGGCCGACGTCATGGTGGCGCACGCGCAGCCGATCAGCGTCGAGGGCGACACCCTCGACATCGTCGGTACCGGTGGCGACCGGGCACACACGGTGAACATCTCGACCATGTCGTCGATCGTCTGCGCCGGCGCAGGCGCCAGGATCGTCAAGCACGGCAACCGCGCTGCGTCGTCGTCGTCCGGCGCGGCCGACGTCATGGAGGCGCTCGGCGTCCGTCTCGACCTGACTCCGGCTCAGGTCAAGAAGGTCGCGGACGAGGCCGGGATCACCTTCTGCTTCGCCCAGACCTTCCACCCGAGCATGCGTCACGCCGCGGCGACCCGAAGGGAAATGGGCATCACGACCGCGTTCAACGTGCTCGGACCGATGACCAATCCGGCCGACCCGAAGTACCGGGCGGTCGGCGTCGCCGACCCGCGGGTCGCCCCGCTGGTCGCCGGAGTCTTCGCCGAACGTGGGCAGAACGCCGCAGTGTTCCGCGGCGACGACGGCCTGGACGAACTGACGTTGTCGACGACGTCCACGGTGTGGTGGATTCACGACGGTGAGATCAGCGAGCACTCGATCGATCCGGAGAATCACGGCCTGCAGCGGGCACCGCTGGAGGCGCTGCGCGGGGGCGACGGCATGCACAACGCGCAGGTGGTGCGCGAGGTCATGGACGGCTCGACCGGACCGGTGCGGGACGCCGTGTTGCTGAATGCAGGCATCGCCCTTGCGGTGGTGGAGTCGGGAAGCGGTGGACGCTTCGGCGCCGATTCCGACCTGGACGGTGCCCTCTCGCGGGGCATCGGCGCCGCCGAGAGGTCGATCGACAGCGGCGCGGCCAAAGCCGCCTTGGAACGTTGGATCAACTCCACGCAGAACGCCTGACCCCAGGCGTCACCAGACGTCACCAGACGTCGGTGCTGCGGCTACTACTCGTCGAGGCCGAGTGCGAAGGCAGCTCCGAGGTCGTCCGAGGAGTACGTGCGGAACGCGATGTGGGTGCGTGAGTCGAGTACCCCCTCGACCTTGTTGAGGCGATCGGCGATCACGTCGGCGAAGTCCTCGTGGCGTGCGACCTTCGCGACCGCGATGAGGTCGACATCGCCGGTGACCGAGTAGACCTCTGCGATGCCCTTGATCTCGGAGATCTCCTGGGCGACCTCGGGGATGCGGTGGACGTCGGCGGTGATGAGAACGATGGCTGAGATCACCCGGCCACCCTATCGCCGGCGTCGGCGCGGGTGCCCTGCGCCAAGGACATCTGCTTCTCCAATCGGGTTCTGGTGCCGGCGGCCCCGTTGATCGGGCACACCCACACTCCGTCGGTGTGCACGATCCGAACTCCCGGCTGCTCGAGCCAGTGCAGCACCTTCTCGGTTTCTTCGGTGAGCGCGGCCGGAGCCGGTGCCACCGGCGCGGCGACCACCTCGGCTGTTTCGCGCAGTGCTGCGATGTAGGGCATCGGATCTGCGCCGCGTGGGCTGAGGGTGGTGCCGGCGAATCGGCCGTAGCGCACGCAGACCACCTCCCATCCTCCGACCGCACCGGGGCGTGCTGCGACGACCTCTGGGGTGCGGGCGAGCGGATCGAGTCGCTGGGCGCGTGCCGCGCCCCGGACGAACGAAAGCATCCGGTCGCGCACGTCAGCCGCATCCTCGTACCGGCTCTGATCGCTGAGGCGTTCCATCCGTTCGGTGAGTACGTCGACGACCGGGCGTGCGTCGGTGGTCAGCAGCCGTTCGGCGTCGGCAGCGATGTCGGCGTACTCGTCGGTGGACTGCTCGCCGATGCACGGCGCCCCGCACTTGCCGAGATCGAAGAGCGCGCAAGCGGTGAACCCGCCCCGAGCCGACAACCGTTTGGTGCACTGGCGCAGCGGGATGACGTCGTGGACCGCGGTGACGGCCTGTTCGGCGGCGGTCCTGGAGTTGAACGGGCCGACGTAAGAGCGGGCATCGGCGCGGACCGTGGAGACGACGGACAGCCGCGGGAAGGGTTCCTGGGTCAGCTTCACCCACACCGCCCGCTCCGGATAGCGCGAACGGCGGTTGAACCGCGGCTTGTGCTGCGCGATCAGCCGAAGCTCACGCACCTGCGCCTCGAGTGCGGTCTGACACACGACGGGAGTGACCGACTCGGCCAGACCGACCATCTCGCGCATCCGTCGGCGCTTCTCGCTCTCGGTGAAGTAACTGCGTACGCGCTTCTTGATGTCGACGGAGGTGCCGACGTACAGGGCCTGACCGTTCGCGTCCTTGAACACATAGACACCCGGAGCGGACGGCAGATCGTCTGCGATCACCCGCTTGCGCCGCTGCTGCGGGCTGACCCGTTTGCTGTAGGTCTGGAGTTCTTCGAGCGTGTGCACGCCGAGATTGCCGACCCGTCCGATCAGCGCATGCAGGACGTCGACGGTTGCCCGCGCGTCGTGCAGCGCTCGGTGATCGGGAGTGGTCGCGGCGCCGAACAGATGGGCGAGCGTGCCGAGTTTGCGATTGGGCGCCTCGTCGGCGGTGACGAGTTGGCGAGCCAGGTGCGCGGTGTCGACCACGGCCGGCCGCGGCCACACCGCGCCGGTGTCACGACAGGCGGCCTTGAGGAAACCGACGTCGTACGGCGCATTGTGGGCGACGACGACGCAGTCACCGAGGAAGTCCAGAAAGGGGCCGAGCACGGCGTCGATGCGGGGCGCGCCGGCGACCATCGCATTGCTGATGCCGGTCAGTACGGACACGAACGGCGGGATCGGCTCGCCCGGGCGCACCAGCGTCTGGAACTCACCCAGCACGATGCCGCCGCGCACCTTCACCGCACCTATCTCGGTGATGTTCCTGCCGGCGGGTGCCCCGCCGGTTGTCTCCAGGTCGAGCACGACGAAGGTGACATCGGACAGCGGTGTGCCGAGATCGTCGAGTGTCGCCTGGACTGCGACCGGTCTGGTGGACATGTTCCGAACGCTAGGTGCCGCCACCGACAACGACCCGTAGGACGCGCGGCGCAGCCGGTGGACAGCGTCGGGAGGGCCGTGCTCGAGGCGTGTCCGTGGCTCGTCCGAGGTTGGGCCCGAGCAGGTTGTCGGTGCTCACCCCTAGCGTCTTCGGCGTAGTGCAAACCGAGTCGGAGACCAAGCGATCCGACCGAACACGAAGGAGGACCACATGCACGACGAACTGCACATCGACTGCCGTACCTGCCCGGTCCGAGACCGGATGTGTGGCGACTGCATGGTCACCCATCTGTACGCACTCACCCCGCCCGCCCCGCGACAGCCCGCACTCGACCGCGGCGAGCGAGCAGCGCTGGACATGTTCGTCTCACTCGGACTCGTCGACGTCGCGGACCTCGCGAGCGTCGAGGTGGAGGTGGATGAGACGGGCCTGCGTTCGGTCGGCTGACCTGGCGCTCCACCGATCTCGCCATCGGCGACGATGTGTCCATGGCTGAAGTCGACCGTCGCGGTGCCCTCACGGGGTTCGCCGGCCTGGTCGGTGTCGCCGTGCTGACGTCATGCGGTCGATCTGTCGAATCCGAGTCGTTCGAGACGTCGGCGACCTCCGCCCGTTCGACGAACCGCGCCCGCATCGTGCTCGACGCCCAAGGACTGCCGACGCAACTGCGAGCAGCAGTGAGCCGCGACGCCGAGAAGGCGGCGAGCATCGTCACGTCCTTGTGGGGTGATCAATCGCCCTGGCCGTCGGCAGGCGCGCACCTCCGCGCCTTCGCAGACCACGACGCGTTCGTTGCTGCCGGTGGGGACCGCAACGCACGATCCGTCACTGCGACCACCACCGAGGACGGCACCGTCCTCATCTCGCCATCCCTCCTCGAATCTCCCTCAGCAGCCAGGGTTTTCGTCCTTTCTCACGAGTTCACTCATGTCCGGCTCGGGGTTCGCTCCGCGGCTGCTCGATGGGTTGCCGAGGGCGCGGCCGAGCTCACGGCCTGGCACGCATCCGGTCTGTCGTTCGCGCAGTACGCACCGACCTTCGTGCGTCGTGTTCGAGCGGGTGACCGGCCAAACGGGCCACCGTCGGACGCCCAGCTGGACTCGGACGCCGCCGACCTCCAGCGCGCCTACCAGCACGCCTGCGCCTACAGCGACTTCCTGCTCACGCGCACCGATCCGGTGGGCTACCGCCGTTTCGTCGTTTCCGCGGTCGCCGGAGGGCGACCCTTCGACGACCTGTTCGACGCCACCTTCGCCGCCACCCAGCGAGCGCTCGGTGCATCGTTCGCCGAGCATCTGGCGAAACTTGCATCCGGCCGTCGATAGGGTGGCCGCATGGCCGACAGCACCCAGTCCACGATCGACATCGCCGCCGACGCGGCGACGGTTCTCGACATCATCGCCGACTTCGACGCCTACCCCGAGTGGGCGACCCAGGTGAAGAGCGCGAAGGTGCTCTCCGAGGACGAACTCGGGTGGCCGGAACAGGTCGAGTTCACCCTCGACGCTGCACCGATCCGCGACACCTACGTGCTGGAGTACGACTGGGACGTCACGGAGGACGGCACCGGATCGGTCAGCTGGCACCTGGTGCGGTCCGACCTGCTCAAAGGTCTCGACGGCACCTACAGCATCACCGGGTCGGGCGACACGACGTCCGTCACCTACAAGCTGGCGGTCGCCTTGAAGATGCCGCTCATCGGTGCGCTGCGCAACAAGGCCGAGCGCACGATCATCGACACGGCCCTCGCCGGCTTGAAGAAGCGCGCCGAGGGGTGAGCCCCAGGCTGCTGCTGGTCGGCGGCCCCGGAGGCTCCGGTTCATCGACCTGGGCCGCTGCGCTCGCCGACGACTGGGCCGCGCGCGGGCTCAGCGTCGGTGTGGTTTCACTCGACCCGAGATTCGGTGCCCACACGCTGACGACACACCGCGACGCCGTGATGGTCCGACCGGAGGTGGACCTTCCGGAGATGTTGTCGTCGGCGGCCCGGTCCTGGGGGCTCGATCCGTTCGTGGTGGACCAGGCGCTGGCGCTGCTGTCTGCCACGGGCGGCCCGGCGCTGTGGCAGCTCCCGCGCCTACTCGAGCGCTTCGACCGGGTGGTGGTGGACGCCGGGGCGCAGCTGTCCGGACTCGTCCTGCAGGCTCACCGGCTGCCGTGGCTGCTGTCCGAGGCGGGCCCCCTGCACAGCGGCTGGTTGCGCGCCACGCGTCCGGTGATCGCTCTGGCGATGGGTTCATCGGCCATCGACAAAGCAGGCGCGAGTCGACTGGCGGCGGTGGCGGAAGACGCGGTTCGGTTGTCCGAACTGGTGATGTCCCGGGCGACGGCGTCCGTTCTGTGTGCGAGGAACGGGAGCCCGACTGCGAAAGTGCGGCACCACGCCTGCGCCCTCGCTCTTGCCCAGTGCCGTCTGGGGGCGGTCGTGACCGCGGGGGACGACGTCGTGCTGTGCGATGGCCCTCCGGTAATTCCGATGTGGTCCGACCTGCCCCGGAACTGGGCCGAGAAGCTGGCAGACCCGCCCCGGGAATCGAGCGTCCGGGGGGACGCGCGAGATGGTGCTGTCACCTGGGAGTTGCCCTTGCCGTTCGTCGATCCGACAGAGGTCGAACTCGAACAGTCAGGTACCCGGTTGGCCGTTGCGGTGCAGGAGTCGCGCCGCACCTTCGTGCTTCCCTCACTGCTTGCGCGCCATGTCGCGACAGGTGCCACGGTTCGGCAAGGCATCCTTGGGGTGACATTCGAACCGACGCAGCCCGAGGGAACTTCGTGAACCAGCAGTCCGAACCACGTGCGTCCGAGACCGGCTCGGTCGCCGACGAGGCGATCAAGCTGATGGAATCGCTCGGCGCGTGGGCCGACACACAGGCACAGGCGTCGGCTCAGTCGTCCGGTGCTCCGGACACGCAGGAAGCACCAGGGCAGGAGTCAGCCGAGAAGTCGACCACGGGTGGCTGTGACTGCAGTTCGACACACGCACCCAAGGTCTGTGCGGTATGTCCGGTCTGCCGCATCGGTTCGTTCGTCGAGAGCCTCGGCCCGGACGCGATGGAGCGCATCGCCGATGTCATCGGGATGCTCGCCGGGAGCCTGCAGGAAGCGGCACGGCAACGGCGCGGCATGCCGGAGCAGAAGTCGGCCGCCGAGGCCCAGCAGCCACCGCGGACGCACAAGGTTCCGGTCACGACAGACGCCGGCACAGATCCGGACGCCGCGCGTCCCCGAACCGGCGGCGGTGACTCGGCAGAATGACCAGCGTGAATTCGACGCGAGCGACCATCGGTATCGACATCGGCGGCACGAAGATCGCCGGGGGACTCATCGCCCCCGACGGCACGATCCTCAAGCGCGACCGCCGCGACTCCCCGGCGGAGAACGTGGACGAGATCGCAGCGACAGTCGCCGACGTCATCAGCGATCTCGCCGAGGGCGAGGACGTGGAGCGGGCCGGCGTGGCGTGTGCGGGATACATCGACAAGTCCGGGACCACGGTCCTGTTCTCACCCAACCTCGCTTGGCGCGACGAACCGCTCAAGGAACGACTGGAGAAGTCGGTCGACGTCGAAGTGACGATCGAGAACGACGCGAACGCCGCTGCCTACGGCGAGTTCGTCCACGGAGCCGGTCACGACGTCGACGACATGGTGATGATCACGATCGGTACCGGAGTCGGTGGTGGCGTGATCATCGACGGTGAGCTCTTCCGGGGCTCCTACGGCATCGCCGCCGAGATCGGTCACATGCGCGTGGTGCCCGACGGTATTCGCTGCGGGTGCGGCAACCGCGGATGCCTGGAGAGCTACGGCAGCGGTCGCGCCCTCGTGCGTGAAGCCCGCGCACTGGTCGCCGGTGGCTCGCCGTACGCCGGCGGCCTCGCCGACAAGTGCGGGGGGGACGCCGGACAACTCGAGGGCAAACACGTCACCGAGGCGGCACAAGCAGGGGATCGGGCCGCCGTCGAGCTGCTGGCCGACATCGGCCGCTGGATCGGTGAAGGCGCCGCCTCGTTGACCTCGGTGCTCGACCCGGCTCGGTTTGTCATCGGTGGCGGTGTGGCCGATGCCGGCGACCTGCTTCTCGGACCCATCCGTGAGGCATTCGGCCGCCAGTTGACCGGCCGCGGTCACCGGCCGACGGCCACCTTCGAGATCGCCCAGCTCGGCAATGACGCCGGCATGGTCGGCGCAGCGGCCCTGGTGCGGCCGGCGAAGGCGTGAGCGCGAACGTGAAACCCGGCCGGAGCGACGAACTCGCGATCGGGATCGACATCGGGGGCACGAAGGTCGCCGGCGGCATCGTCGACTCCGACGGCACCGTCATCGCCCGGACTCGCCGGGACACCCCGCATCGTTCGACCGCGCCCCACGTCGTCGAGGACGTCATCGTCGACGCGGTCCAGGAACTCCTGCGACACACCGAGCGCCGCCCGGTCGCGATCGGCATCGGCGCCGCGGGCTTCGTCTCCTCGGACCGGGCCACGGTCGTGTTCGCACCGCACCTGTCCTGGCGGCACGAGCCGCTGCGTGAGGCGTTGCGGCAACGGATCGACTTGCCGGTCTTCGTCGACAACGACGCGAACGCGTCCTGCTGGGCCGAGTGGCGCTTCGGAGCGGTGCGCGAGGTGTCCCATGTCGTGATGGTCAACCTGGGCACCGGCATCGGCGGAGCGATTCTCACCGACGGTCAGATGCAGCGTGGCCGGTTCGGCATCGCGGGGGAGTTCGGCCACATGCAGGTCGTCCCCGACGGACACCGGTGTGAATGCGGTAACCGTGGCTGCTGGGAGCAGTACGCGAGCGGGAATGCGCTTGTGCGAGAAGCCCGTTCGATGATCGCAGCGAACTCGCCGATGGCTGCCGACATGGCCGCCATGGTCGATGGCGACGCCTCGAGACTGACCGGCCCGATGATCACCGAGGCCGCGCAAGGCGGCGACCCGACTGCCCAGGAACTCCTGGCCGAGATCGGTACCTGGCTGGGAGTGGGTCTGGCGAATCTGGCCAACGCGTTCGACCCGGGAGCCTTCGTGATCGGCGGAGGCGTCAGCGCGGCCGGTCCGATGCTGCTCGACCCGGCCCGCGCATCCTTCCGCAGGCACCTGTCCGGCCGTGGCTACCGGCCCGAGGCGCGCATCGTGAAAGCCGAACTCAGCAATGAAGCCGGTCTGGTCGGCGCCGCCGACCTGGCACGCACGGAGGTACTGGAGGCATGAGGGCAGCGCACACCCTGCGGGTGGTGTCGTACAACGTCCGCGCCTTCAAGGACGACACGGACGCGTTGAAGGAGATCATCCGGCTGATGGAGCCGGATGTGCTGCTGGTGCAGGAGGCTCCCCGGCATCCGCTCTCCGGGCACCGGATCGCGCGGTTCGCGGCCGACGTCGAAATGACCTGGGCGAACGGCAAGCGCGGCTGGATGAGCACCACGTTGCTGACCAGCCTGCGGGTGCACGTGCACGACAGCGTCCACCGCAACCTGGAGGTCCGCAAGGGCGACGAGCCGCGCGGGTATGCGCTGGCGACGATCAGCCTGCCCGGACACTCGCCGCTGCACGTCGCGAGCCTGCACATGTCGCTGCGTTCGGACGAGCGCAAACCGCAGGCGGCGGCTGTGATGAGCGTGCTGCAACCTGACGTCATCCCGGCGATCATCGGCGGCGATCTCAACGAGACCCCCGGGCACGACGTCTGGAAGATGTTCGGCGAGACGCTGCACGAGGCGACACTGGACGAGTTCACTTTCCCCTCGAAAGCTCCGGTCAAGCGGATCGACGCGATCTTCGCCTCTGCGTCCCTGCCGCACAGCCGCCCGGTGTTCTCCCTCGATCCGGCGAAGCTCGCCCGCGCGACAGACCACCTGCCGCTCTATGTCGACTTCGATCTGAGTTCGCTCGCCCTGTAAGGACTACAGCCTGGCGCCGTCGTCGAAGGGGTCGTCCTCGTCGCGATTGGCGGGTTGACGAACCACCATCAGCACGATTCCGGCGATCGTGATGAGCACCGCCGCGACCCACCAGAGTCCGGCGGCGTAGCGGTCGAAGAAGAACAGGTAGAGCAGCCAGAGCGGCCCGCCGACCAGGCAGGCGATCGTCGCCCAGAAACCTTCGTCCTTGGGCAGTGGCGGGGGAGCGGGAGGCTGGAAGTCCTCCTCGTGCTCCTCGACGAAACCGGGGCCGGTGCCGGCGCGCCACTGCGTCGGGACGGTGAACGCCGCGGGTGCGGACGGCTCCGGATCTTCGAGATCGATCGGTTCGGCGGCTGGGCCGTCCCAGTCGGTCATCATCTCCTCGAACCGCCGGTCGACCTCCTCGTCGGAGTGCTGGTGCTCGTCGGGGCGCTCGTCGCTCATGCGTTTCCTGCAACTCGTCGGGTGAAGTCGGTGACCGCTTCATGAATGCGCGGAGCGTCGTTGTCGAGGGTTGCGACGTGGTAGCTGTTCTCGAGCACGACATCGGTGACGTCGGTGCTCGAGATCCGGGAGAGAAACAGCTGCGCACTCGCCGGAGGCACGATGTGATCTACCCGAGAACGCAGCACCAACACCGGCTGCGTGATCTGCGGCAGGTCGCGGGTCACGCGGTGCCACAGCTGCGCCTGGGTGTGCAGCGGACGCAGCGGCATCCGCTCGTAGGCGTCGTGCGAGACGCCGTCCTTCTTGATGTCGCCGCCGATTCCGGAGACCGTCGAGCGCAGCCGTCGGGCAACCGGGATGAGGCGGAACTTCAGGTTCTTGGTGCGCATGACCGGGTTGATCACCACGAGTCCGGCGATCTCCGGGTTCCGTTGCACCAGAAGGGTGCTCAGCGTTGCGCCCATCGAGAGGCCACACGCGACCACGGTGTCGCATCGTTCCGTGAGTTCGGCGTACGCGCCCTCGAGTTCGGCGTACCAGTCGGTCCAGGTCGTGCCGTCGAGGTCCTGCCACGTGGTGCCGTGCCCGGGGAGTCGGGGAGCGCGAACGCTGAACCCCTCGTCGACCAGATGCTCGACCAACGGGCGCACCGCGGCCGGCGAGCCGGTGAATCCGTGGCAGACCAGGACGCCGGTGCGGGAGCCGTCGTGGACGATCGGGGTGGCACCCTCGCGGATCTGCATGACGTCCATCTTTACGCATGCCTGCGAGGTGGTGGCGGTGGGCGTTATGGTTCAGGCCGAAGCAATTCTTGGAGGCGCGGTGCTGTACTGGTTCTTGAAGCGGGTCCTGATCGGTCCTATTCTCAATCTGCTGTTCCGACCCTGGGTCGACGGTGAGAAGAACATCCCCGATAAGGGGCCGGCGATCTTCGCCAGCAACCACCTGTCGTTCTCCGACTCCTTCTTCCTCCCGCTGGTCGTGCCGCGCCGGATGACCTTCGTCGCCAAGGCCGACTACTTCACCGGCACCGGTATCAAGGGCCGCCTCACGGCCGCCTTCTTCCGTGGGGTCGGGCAGATTCCGATCGACCGCGCCGGCGGATCCGCGTCGAGCGGGGCGTTGCAGTCCGGCCTCAACGTGCTACGCCGGGGCGAACTGTTCGGCATCTACCCCGAGGGGACCCGCAGCCCCGATGGGCGTCTCTACAAGGGCAAGACCGGCGTCGCTCGGCTCGCTCTGGAGGCCAAGTGCCCGGTCATCCCGGTCGCGATGATCGACACGGACAAAGCGCAGCCGACCGGTAAGAAGATCCCGAAGATCATGAGGATCGGCATCCGCATCGGCAAGCCGATGGACTTCTCGCGCTACGAAGGCATGCAGGACGACCGGTTCGTGCTGCGCAGCATCACCGATGAGGTGATGTACGAGCTGATGCTGTTGTCCGGCCAGGAGTACGTCGACG
Source organism: Yimella sp. RIT 621 (assembly GCF_004146205.1). Lineage (NCBI taxonomy): Bacteria > Bacillati > Actinomycetota > Actinomycetes > Micrococcales > Dermacoccaceae > Yimella > Yimella sp. RIT 621. Next base: position 229,202 of record NZ_SEIP01000001.1, on the reverse strand, counting down.
TGTACGCGTCCACGGTCAAGGACCGGATCGCGGCCAAGGCCAAGGAGATCGGCGGCGCGGCCGTCGCCGTCGGCAGCGGTGCCGCCCAGGCCATCGGCAACAAGGTGTCCCGACGTTCCGGCGAGGACGCCGGCGCGAAGGACGAGACCTCGCCGGAGGCATCCGAGGGCGGTCTCGCGATCGACCTCGAGACCGACGCCGACACGGTTGCTGGCACTGTCCACGACGCCGACGGTGACGCCGCTCACACCCCTTCGCAGAGCTGACGTCCCGCGCATCGGGCACCTGATTCGGACGTGGTGAGCGGCGCGTACGCTTGCCGGGTGAGTACCACCGCACTGAACCCCGACGCCCTGAACGAGATGCCCGAGTGGCCGCAGCTGCCTGCCATGCAGCAGCCCACCTGGCCCGACCGTCATGCCGTCGAGTATGTGCGCTCCGAGCTGGCTTCGCTGCCGCCGCTGGTGTTTGCGGGGGAGTGCGACGTGCTGCGCGATCGCCTTGCCGCGGCCGCGAAAGGTGAGGCCTTCGTGTTGCAGGGAGGCGACTGCGCCGAGATGTTCTCCGCGGCGACCGCAGCGAACATCCGCGACCGCATCAAGACGATCCTGCAGATGGCCGCAGTCCTCACCTATGGCGCGAGCACCCCGGTCGTGAAGCTCGGTCGCATCGCCGGCCAGTACGCCAAGCCGCGCAGCAAGGACACCGAGACCCGGGGCGACGTCACCCTCCCGGCGTACCGCGGCGACATGGTCAACGACTTCGCGTTCACCGAGGAATCCCGCACCCCCGACCCCCAGCGACTGCTGCGCGCCTACCACACCAGTGCCTCGACGCTGAACCTGGTGCGAGCCTTCACCACCGGCGGTTTCGCCGACCTGCGTCACGTGCACGAGTGGAACCGCGGGTTCATCGCCAACTCGGCGTACGCCCGCTACGAGTCGACGGCCCGCGACATCGACCGTGCGATGAAGTTCATGAAGGCGTGCGGCGCCGACTTCGATGCGATGAACGCCCGCACCGTGGAGTTCTTCGCCAGCCACGAGGCGTTGCTGCTCGATTACGAACAGCCGTTGACGCGGATCGACTCGCGGACCGGCAACCCGTACGCGGTCTCGGGCCACTTCGTCTGGGTGGGCGAGCGCACCCGCGACCTCGACGGCGCACACATCGACTTCGTGTCCCGCATCCACAACCCGATCGGCGTCAAGCTCGGCCCGAACGCCGACCCCGACGACGTGCTGCGGATGATCGACCGTCTCGACCCGCAGCGCACTCCCGGCCGCCTGACGTTCATCACCCGGATGGGCGCCGGTGTCGTCCGCGAGAAGTTGCCGAACCTGGTTCGGCGGGTGACCGAGTCGGGTGCCCAGGTCGTCTGGGTCTGCGACCCGATGCACGGCAACACCTTCGAGTCGCCCAGTGGCTACAAGACGCGTGAGTTCGACCAGATCGTCGATGAGGTGCGCGGCTTCTTCGAGGTGCACGCCGCGCTCGGCACGATCCCCGGTGGCGTGCACGTCGAGCTCACCGGCAACGACGTGACCGAGTGCCTCGGCGGTTCGGAACAGATTCTGGACGCCGACCTGGAGAAGCGGTACGAGACCGCGTGCGACCCGCGACTCAACCACCAACAGAGCCTGGAGTTGTCCTTCCTGGTCGCCGAGATGCTCGCGCAGCGCAGCCGCTGACGATCAGCAACAGAAAGGGACCGGTTCACAGGTGAACCGGTCCCTTTCTGTTGCGGCTGACGCGTCAGACGATCGACAGGGTGATCGTGCTGCCCTTCTTCACCGAGGTGCCGGGGCGCAGGCTTTGATCCCGGACGGTGTCGAAGAGCCCGCCGAAGAACCGGTCGAGTTCGACGGTGAATCCCTGTGACTCCAGGAGAGTCTTGGCGGCGCCGCTCTTCATGTCGATGACTCTGGGGACCTGGACCATCTCCGGCCCCTTGGAGACGATCAGTTCGACCGAGTCGCCCTTGTACAGGTTCGCGCCGCTCGCGGGAGTGCTGCGGATGACCGAACCCTTGGCGACCGTTTCCGAGAACTCCTCCGTGCCGTAGGCCACCTTCAACCCGAGACTGGTCAACGAACCTTCAGCCTCAGCTCGAGGTTGACCGGCAACGTTCGGGACCGGCACCGGCTGCTTGCCCTTGCTCACGACGAAATTGACCTTGGCACCCTTCTTGAGCGCGGTGCCAGGTGCCGGGGTAGACGAAATGACCGAGCCGGTCGGGACGCTCTCGTGGAAGGCCTGCGTCACGGTGCCCACGCCCAACTGCGCCTTCGTGATCGCCGCCCGCGCTGCAGCCTGCTTCGACCCCGCAAGTTTCGGGGCACTGAACCGCTCGGGCCCCTTGGAAACGGTGAGGGTGACGGTGGAGTTCTTGCGCTGCTCAGACCCGGCGCCCGGTTCGGCCCTGATGACCTTGCCTTGGGCGACGCTCTCGCTGAAGGTCTGTCGGACGCGTGCCTTGAGATCAGCCTTGCTGATCCGTTCGACCGCCGAGCCCTGGGCCAACCCGTTCACCGTCGGCACCTTTGTCGACCCCAACGGGCCGGACGTGAAGGCCCAAGCGGCGGCTGCGCCGAGCAGCAGCAACGCCAATAGGAACAGGACGACCAGCGAGAGACCGCGTCGAGGACGCCGGGAGTTCTCACCCGCCTGATAGCCGCGGGTGTCGAGCGGGTTGGTCTTGCTGTGGATGGCAGTGGTGTGCGACCTGCCGGCGTCCACCGGCTCGTGGTCGACCTGTGCATCGGTGGTCTCGGTGGTCTCGGTGGTCTCGGTGTCCGAGGGGAGCGCACGGGTGCGCCGGTCGCCGTGATCGGTGTGATCGGTGTGTCCGGACTCGAGCCCGCGTCGCACCGTCCGCAGCGCGACCAGCAGGTCGGCGGCAGTGGCCGGGCGATCGTCCGGATCCTTGGCGGTGGCCTGGGCGATGAGGTCGTCCACAGTGTCCGGGATACCGGAGACGGCGTCCGACGCGCGCGGCATCGTGCCGTGCACGTGCTGGTACGCGACATGGATCGGCGAGTCGCCCGGGAACGCCTTCTCGCCGGTGAGGATCTCGAAGAGCAACAGACCGGCGGAGTAGACGTCCGAACGCGCGTCGGCCGTGCCGTGCTCCACCTGCTCGGGGGATAGGTAGGAGGCGGTGCCGAGCAGGATGTCGCTGTCGCCCGTGAGTGTGCTCGTGGTGACCCCACGTGCCAGTCCGAAGTCGGTGACCTTCACCTGGCCGGTCTGGCTGATCAGGACGTTCTCCGGCTTCACGTCACGATGTACCAGGCCGGCACGGTGCGCGGCGGCGAGGCCGTCGAGGATCGGGTCCATCAGGCCGAGGGCCTCGTCGACCGGTAGCGGTCCGCGCCGCCGGATCAGCTGGCGCAGCGTGTCACCCAGCACCAACTCCATCGCCAGGAACGCGTACTGCCCGTCCGAGCCCTGGTCGGTCACGGCGACGACGTTGGGGTGCCCCAGCCGGGCCGCCGAGCGCGCCTCGCGTCGGAACCGCGCGACGAACGCGTCGTCGCGCGCGAGGTCCGCACGCATCACCTTCAACGCGACGTCACGCTCGAGGCGCTCGTCGATCGCCACGAAGACCGAGCCCATCCCGCCGTCGGCGAGGTGCCGGGTGACGCGGTATCGACCGTCGATCACTCGTCCCACGATCGAGGCTTCACTGGCTGGACTCACCCGCAAATTCTAAGTTCCTTCCGCATCAGCGCCGGGGAGGTTGGGCTGCGTGTATGGCTCTGCCCGTCACGACGAGACCCGGCGCCGCATCGATCCGACGCACGACATGCCAAGCTGGTGCCGTGAACGACGTGGAAACCCTGGTCGGCTCCTGGCTGTCCGTGCCCGAAGTCGCCGATGCTCTCGGCCTGCCGCACCGCACCGTCCGCCGGATGATCGATGACGGCGAGTTGCTCGCTGCACGCATCGGCTCCAACGAGGCGCTGGCGGTACCGGCCGCCTTCGTCAAGGACGGCGAACTGCTGCCGGCGCTGATGGGCACGATCACGGTGCTGCGCGATGCGCATCTCACCGCCGACGAGGCGCTGCGCTGGTTGTTCACCCCGGACGAGACCCTGCCGGTGGTCGGTTCACCCATCACTATGTTGCAGCTCGGCCGCAAGGCAGAAGTGCGCAAACGGGCCAGCGAACTGGCCTGGTGAGGCACGCCCTCCCGGGCTGAACGGTCAGGCTGCGCGCGCGACGGCGATGCCGATCAATTCGCGCAACATCTGCTCGCCCTCCGGATCGAGGTCGGCCCGGTCGAGTGCCGAGCCGGCTTCACGGCTCAGGTCGGTGATCATCTGCTCGACCCGCTCGACCGCGCCGGACGTGGTGATCCAGTCCCGCAGTCGACCGATTCCGTCGTCGTCGAGATCGTCGTGTCCGAAGGATTCGTTGAACAAGCTGACCTCCCCGGCGGAACTGTTGTCGAGCGCCAGGGCGATCAACACGGTGCGCTTGCCCTCGCGCAGGTCGTCACCGGCGGGCTTGCCGGTGGCTTCCGGGTCGCCGTAGACACCGAGCAGGTCATCGCGCAGTTGGAACGCTTCGCCGAGTGCGAGGCCGTACTCGGACAGCGCCGACTCGGTGTCGGCGTCGACGCCGAACGCGGTCGCGCCGATGAGCAGAGGCTGTTCGACGGTGTACTTGGCACTCTTGTAACGGATCACGAGTCGGGCCCGTTCGATGCGGTCCTGCGTCGAGGCCGACTCCCACGGGCGCACCGATTCCAGGACGTCGAGGTACTGGCCGCCCATGAGCTGAGTCCGCATCCGGTCGAACACGACGCGACCTCGAGCCAGTTCGTCGGCCGGCAGCCCACTGGTGCTGTACAACTCGTCGGTCCAGTTCAGGCACAGATCGCCGGCGAGAATCGCGGCGGCTTCGCCGAATCGGTCCGATTCTCCGTCCCAGCCGTGCTCCCGGTGCAACGCCGCGAGCGTGCGATGTGCGGTGGGCATGCCGCGACGGGTGTCGCTGCGATCCATCACATCGTCGTGCAGCAACGCCGCTGCCTGGAAGACCTCCATGGCGGTCGCCACCTGCACGATCGCGTCGTCGTGTCGTCCGCCGGCGGCACGGTAACCCCAGTAGCAGAACGCGGCACGTAGTCGCTTCCCGCCACGCAGCAGCGCGTTGATCGGCGCGATCAGAGCGTCCATCTCCGGGCCGATCGGTGCGAGCTCGGCGGTGTGGTGGGCGTGTGCGCGATCAAGGACGGTCTGAACCTGGGCGCGCAACTCCTCGAGGGGAAGGGGCTGATTCACGCGGGGTCCTCTCGGCGGGCTTGATCAGGGGTTACTCACGAGTCGGTCACTGTCGGGTCGAGGGCCGGGTAACCGCTAAGGTCGCCCACATGCCCGATGCGAGCGCTCGTCCGCACCCAAGCATTCCAGACCTGCTCCACGCGCCCGACACGGCGTTCAGTTTCGAGTTCTTCCCGCCGAAGGACGACGCGAGTGAAGCGATCCTGTGGGATTCCATCCGGCGAGTCGAGCGGATCCGACCCTCGTTCGTCTCCGTCACCTACGGCGCAGGGGGCTCGACCCGTGACCGGACGGTACGCGTCACCAGCCGGATCGAGCACGAGACGACACTCACCACGATGGCGCACCTGACCTGTGTCGGTTCCTCGACGACCGAGCTGCGTCAGATCGTCGGCCAGTACGCGGGTGCGGGCATCCGCAACATCCTCGCCCTGCGCGGCGACCCCGCCGGTGGACTGGGCACGCCGTGGACCCCCCACCCGGAGGGTCTCGACCACGCCGACCAACTGGTCGGTCTGATTCGAGAGCTCGGCGAGTTCACCGTCGGAGTGGCCGCATTTCCCGACAAGCACCCGGAGTCGGGGTCGCTCGAGGACGACGCTCAGGTTCTGATCCGCAAGGCGCAGGCGGGTGCGTCCTTCGCGATCACCCAGATGGTCACCGACGTCGACGCCTACCTGCGTCTACGCGACCTGGTCGCCGCATCCGGGCGATCGATTCCGATCGTTCCCGGACTGATGCCGGTGACTGCCTACGGCCAGCTGCAACGGATGACCGAACTCAACGGTCAGCCGTTGGCCGCGGAGGTCGTCGAGCGCATCGAGGCGGTGAAGAACGACAAGTCGGCCGTCCGGGAGGTCGGCATCCAGATCTGCACGGAGCACGCGCAGCGCTTGCTGGCCGAAGGTGCGCCCGGTCTTCACTTCATCACGATGAACCGGTCGACCGCGACGCTGGAAGTGCACCGCAACCTGGTCGGCTGAACGCTTGCGCGACGGGTTGTCGGTGGGGGAACCTACTGTATGAGCGTTCGAACATGAGTTCGAACACCTCGTTCGGTCCACCCCTTCGCAGGAGGCGCCATGTCCACCGTCACCAGCCCGACCCCGCTCGCCACCGGGGTCCTCGATCTCATCGATCGCTCCCGCGGTTGCCTGCTCGAGGCCTGTCATCAACAGGACGTCATCGAGCGGTACCGCTGCGCACAGCTGGCCGCCTTGCGCGCAGCGGCTGCGTTGCTGGCCGCGCGGAGCCGGCGCAACGCCAGGTCGGGTCCTCGGTCGGTGTGGGAGGTCGTCCCGACCGTCGCTCCCGAGCTCGCCGAGTGGGCGACCTACTTCACCGACACCGGGCGCCGGGGGCAGATCTTCGATCGGGGAGCACAGCGGCCCACCGTGCGCGAAGCCGACGATCTGATTCGCGCCGGTGAGACCTTCCTCGGGCTCGTGCTTCGCTGTCTGGGTCTGCCGATGGCGTCCGTTCTGGGCGCCGGGCTCGACGCCGCGGTGGCTCCGTCGATGGCGCGGTGAGTCACGGCCGGAAATTCAAAGTGACGAGTTCTGCTGCCCGGCCTACCATGCGGCCCGCCGGCGACTTATCCTCAGAAGTACACGTCGATGCTCGACGTGCATCCGGAACATTTCTGCTGGGAGGTCGACCGTGCCGCTGTCGGAGCACGAGCAACGCATGCTCGAGCAGATGGAACGCGCGTTGTCCGAAGAGGACCCGAAGTTCGCCTCCCAGATGCGTGCGGTCACCAGCCCGCGACGCGGACGCCTGATGATCGCCGCGTTCGGGATGATGATGGGCCTCGCGGTCGCCGTCGTCGGGGTGATGAACAACCTCATCTGGCTCGGCGTCGTGGGCTTCGTGGTGATGGTGGCTGTCGCGGCATGGGCCTTCAACGGCTCTGGTTCGGCCGCGAACCTAGGCACCGTGCAGGACGACGGCACCGTTCGTCCGGCTGAACCCCGCGGGCACCGTCCGCGTGGTGGGCGAGGTCGCGGCGTGAGTCGCCCGGGCAAGCAGCGATCCTCCGGTTCATTCATGCAGCGGCTCGAGGCGCGCTGGGAGAAGCGTCGTCGCGAGCAGTGGTGACTCGTCGGTCGGCTTCTCAGCGAGTGAGAAGTAGCCCGCCCACCCACAGCAATGACACGGTGACGGCTGCCGCGAGTTCGATTCCGATGCTGGACAGCACCGCTTTCAAGGCCATCTTGGTCGAGGTCCACGCTGCCGAAGGATTGCGCAGGCGTACCTGCTCGGCGAGGTACACGCCGGCGATGAAACCGAGGAAAAGCCCCACATAGGGGATCACGAAGAAGCCGATCGCGGCAAGCACGATGCCCGCGAAGCGGGACCGCCCGGGGACGCCTGCCTGGCGCAGCGACCTGTTCGGGATCTGGTACTGCAGGAACCAGCCGGTCAGCGCGATCACAACACTGATCCCCAAGATCACCCAGGCGGTCGTCGATCCGTTGTCCCAGGCCCACAGCAGGACACCGGCCTCGACCACGAGCAGGCCGGGCAAGACCGGCACGATGAGGCCGAGGATGCCGACGAGGATGAGTGCGCCGGCCAGAAGAGTCACGGGTTCCACGCGATGAACCTATCGCCCGGACAAGCCAATCGCCCGCACCGAGAACGGTGCGGGCGATTCGGTCTCACCGGCAGGCCGGTGGGGTGTCTGTCGCGCTGTCAGTCCTGAGCAGCGTGCAGGCGGTCGGTCTCGTCGATGACTTCTTCGGCGACGTCCTGAAGCTTGTCCAAGTGGCTGCGTCCGTGGTGAGCGCAGAACAGCAGCTCCATGTCGCCGGCAAGACGGGCCCGGATAAATGCCTGAGCGCCGCATCGGTCACAGCGGTCAGCGGCGGTCAGCGTAGGTGCGAGTGCAGTGGCCATTGGGTCCATCCTTTCGTCGGGCGCCGAGACGCCGTCAGTTTCCCCTCGAGGAGGTCGTTCGTCACGACGGTCGATGCCCCCTCCCGGTTGCAACGGTGTGCGCCGTTCCGATGAGACAACATCCAAGCACCTCCGTGTGTTCCCGGAGGGGTTCTTCACCGGTGTGGCGTGTGCCATATCCGATCTGTGACCAGAACTGTCACCAGCCTCCGTCGGCCAGCCTCCCGGGCGATGTCGGTGGGCGCGGTTACGCTGCGAGCGCCGTCCCGCACGAAGGAGTTCGACCCCCGTGGTTCCTCGCAGTACATCGTCCGCCTCCGAATACAACGCTCGGCACCTGCAGGTGCTCGAAGGTCTCGAAGCGGTGCGCAAGCGTCCGGGCATGTACATCGGCTCGACCGATGGGCGCGGTCTCATGCACTGCCTGTGGGAGATCATCGACAACGCCGTCGACGAGGCGCTCGGCGGTCACGGCGATCGCATCGAGGTCACGTTGTTCGCCGATGGGTCGGTGCAGGTCAGCGACCACGGCCGAGGCATCCCGGTCGACATCGAACCGCGCACCGGACTCTCGGGTGTCGAGGTCGTGTTCACCAAGCTGCACGCGGGTGGCAAGTTCGGTGGGGGCTCCTACACCGCCTCCGGTGGCCTGCACGGCGTCGGCGCATCGGTCGTCAACGCGCTCTCGGCGCGACTCGACGTCGAGGTCGACCGGGCGGGAAAGACGTACGGGATGAGCTTCCGCCGCGGCGAACCCGGCACGTTCGCCGGCGACGGCCCGGACGCGCCGTTCACTCCGTTCGAGGTGGGCAGCGAACTCGCGGTCGTGGGCAAGGCCAAGCGTGGGGTCACCGGTTGCCGCATCCGTTACTGGGCCGACGACCAGATCTTCCTCAAGAACGCACGGTTCGACTACGACGGTCTGCTGGATCGTGCACGCCAGACCTCGTTCCTGATTCCCGGTCTGGCGATCGCCATCCGCGACGAACGCGGTCTGCCCGAGACTCCCGGTGCCGATGGTCCCCACGAAGAGTTGTTCCTGCACGACGGTGGCATCAGTGAGTTCACCGAGTACCTCGCCGCCGACCCTGCGGTCACCGACGTGTGGCGCTTGCAGGGTGAGAGCACGTTCACCGAGACGGTGCCGGTGCTGGACGACAAGGGCCACATGATGCCGACCGAGGTCGAGCGCAACTGCGTCGTCGACATCGCGCTGAGGTGGGGCACGGGCTACGACACGAAGGTGAAGTCGTTCGTCAACATCATCGCGACGCCCAAGGGCGGCACCCACGTCAGCGGGTTCGAGCAGTCGCTGCTCAAGGTCTTCCGCAAGCAGTTGGAGGTCAACTCACGCCGGCTCAAGGTCGGCAACGACAAGGTCGACAAGGACGACATCCTGGCGGGACTCACCGCCGTCGTCACCGTCCGGCTGGCGGAGCCGCAGTTCGAGGGGCAGACCAAGGAGGTGCTGGGCACCTCGGCGGTGCGGGCCATCGTCAGCAAGGTCGTCGAACAGGAACTCACCGCCAACCTCACCTCGGGCAAGCGTGACTTGAAGACCCAGTCGACCCAGCTGCTGGAGAAGGTCGTGTCGGAGATGAAGACGCGCATCAGCGCGCGTCTTCACAAGGAAACCCAGCGCCGCAAGACAGCGCTCGAATCCTCTTCTCTGCCATCGAAATTGAAGGACTGTCGCTCCACCGACTCCGAACGCACCGAGCTGTTCATCGTCGAGGGAGACTCCGCGCTCGGCACCGGCATGGCGGCCCGTAACTCCGAGTATCAGGCGTTGCTGCCGATCCGCGGCAAGATCCTCAACGTGCAGAAGGCGTCCGTGGGCGACATGCTCAAGAACGCCGAGTGCGCCTCGATCATCCAGGTCGTCGGTGGCGGTTCAGGTCGTTCCTTCGACCCGGAGATGGTGCGTTACGGCAAGGTCATCCTGATGACCGACGCGGACGTCGACGGTGCGCACATCCGCACCCTGCTGTTGACGTTGTTCTTCCGGTACATGCGTCCGTTGGTCGAGGCCGGCAAGGTGTACGCCGCCGTGCCTCCGCTGCACCGCATAGAGACCAGTGCGCAGGGCCGTAGCAAGGGAGAGGTGATCTACACCTACTCCGAGGCGCAGATGCGCAAGACGATGGCCGACCTGCAGAAGAAGGGCCGTCACATCAAGCAGCCGCAGCGCTACAAGGGGTTGGGCGAGATGGACGCCGACCAGCTGGCCGAGACGACGATGGAGCCGCGCCATCGCACACTGCGCCGGGTCACACTCGCCGACGCCGAGGCCGCCGAGCGGATGTTCGATCTGCTGATGGGCTCGGAGGTCGCGCCCCGCAAGGACTTCATCGTCGACAACGCAGCGGGCCTCGATCTCGAGCGCATCGACGCCTGAGATCGGGCCCGCCGGGTCAGGGCTGCTGCGCGGTCAGTCCTCGAACTCGACGTCCTCGTCCTCGATGTCGACATCCTCTTCGTCGGGGGACTGCTCATCGTCGTCCACGACGTGCAGCGCCGCTTCCTCCGCGGGTTCGGTGTCGTCGCGCCGCTGGTACGCCGAGTCGTCGACCTCGTCGGGGTCACCGATGAAGTCCTGGTCGGCCGGGATTGCGTCCGGGTCGTCACCGCCGGCCATGGCGTCGTCGCGTAACGCCTCCGCCTCTTCCTCCGGCGCGCCGTAGGCGGTGCCTTCCTCGGGGATTTCCTGCCCGATGCGCTGGTCGATCGTCTCTTCCTCGTCGTCGTCGAGGAACTCCCCAGCCCGCGGCTGTCGCTCCGGCGGCGTCCAGGGTTCATCGTCGCTGTCGTTCGGGTCGTCGAGATAGGTCTCGGCGTCCCGGCGCTCCTGCGGGTCGAGTTCGGTGCTGCCGAAGTCGCTGTTCCATTCCTTCGATTCGTCGCTCATCCCCCCACCGTACGACCCGGAAGAGGTGGTCGGGTCGCTGCGCAGGGTGGCCGTTGTCGGCGGCTGATGCGAACATATGTTCGTGTCCGGTGAGGGAGTGGTCGAGGGACCGATGCTGCACGCCGATCTCGACTCGTTCTACGCCTCCGTCGAGCAGCGCGACGACCCTCGGCTGCGTGGGCGTCCCGTCGCGGTCGGCGGTGGGATCATCATGGCGGCCTCCTATGAAGCCAAGGCGTACGGCGTCTCGACACCGATGGGCGAGCGCATCGCCCGCCAACTGTGTCCTGATCTGCTGGTCGTGCCGATGCGGCCGAAGGTCTACATGGAAGCCAGTCGGGCGGTTTTCGAGATCTTCCACGACCTCACGCCGAACGTCGAAGGAATTTCGGTCGACGAAGCGTTCCTGGACGTCGGCGGACTCGCCCGTCTGGTCGGTTCACCGTCCCAGGTCGCTGCGCTGCTGCGGCAGCGGGTGCGGGACGAGGTGGGGTTGCCGATCTCGGTCGGGGTAGCTCGCACGAAGTACCTCGCAAAGATCGCGAGCGCGGTCAGCAAGCCCGACGGCTTGCTGGTCGTTCCACACGACGGCGAGGAGGATTTCCTGTACCCGCTCCCGATCGAACGGCTGTGGGGAGTCGGTAAGAAGACGTCGGAGAAGTTGCACGCCAAGGGAATTCGCACGATCGGGCAGCTCGCCGAGCTCGAGCATCGGTCATTGTCCGAGACAGTCGGCAAGGCCTCGGGGCGACACCTGTTCGCACTGGCGCATTTCCAGGATCCGCGTCCGGTCGAGCGGGGTCGGCGTCGCCGATCGATCGGCTCGCAGCGGGCGTTCGGCCCCGGGCGGCGTAGTGATGCCGAACTCGACCAGATCCTCGTCGGCATCGTCGACCGGGTCATGGGTCGAGTCCGTGACGGTGGCCGACCAGGGGCGACAATCACCGTCCGGGTTCGGTTCGGCGACTATGAGCGGGTCGCCAGATCACGCACGCTGCCTCGACCCACGATGGCCACCGAGACCGTGCTGCGGATCTCCCGTGAACTGTTGCTCGGGCTACGCCCGCTGATCGCTGACCGCGGAATCACGTTGCTGGGCTTGACGATCGGTGCTCTCGACGCAAGCGGCACCACGCAGTTGATGTTGCCCTTCGACGCCCACCAATCCGGTGTCCTCGACACTGCGTTGGACGAGGTGCGCGAGAAGTTCGGGTCGGGTTCGGTGCGGCGCGGTGTGTTGGTCGGCAGCTCGGACGGGTTCGACGTGCCGATGCTGCCCGACGGAATGTGACTCAGTCGGGGTCCTGCGGCCAGGTCCACCGCACCCCGACGGTGCCCGGACCGACATTGCATATCCTCGGAATCGAGGTGGCAGGTGCTCCGGCCGATTCGCCCCGGGGGGCGGCCTAGACTGCGCCGCATGGTGAAGCTGCAGATCGCCCAGGATGTCGAAGCCGACGAGTTGCTCTCCAGTGATCCGTTCGCGCTGTTGGTCGGAATGCTGCTGGATCAGCAGTATCCGATGGAGCACGCCTTCCGTGGTCCGGCCAAGATCGCGTCCCGCCTAGGCACGATCGACCCGAGAGTGATTGCCGCACAGGAGCCCGAGCAGTTCGCCGACCTTGCCTCCACCCCTCCGGCGATCCATCGGTACGGCCGTTCGATGGCCGGTCGCGTGCAGCAGCTGGCTCAGGTCGTCGTCGCCGAGTACGACGGCGACGCGTCGAAGATCTGGTCGACTGCCGGCGACACCAAGGAACTGCTCAAACGATTGAAGGCTCTGCCGGGCTACGGCGACCAGAAGGCCCGCATCTTCGCCGCCCTGCTGGCCAAGCGGCTCGACGTCCGGTCGGACGGCTGGCGTGAGGTGATCGGACCCTACGCAGAGGAAGGGAGCTTCCGGTCGGTGGCGGACGTCGTCGACGGTGAGTCGCTGCAGAAGGTGCGCGACTTCAAGAAGCAGACCAAAGCCGCGGCCAAGGCGAAGGCGGCTGAGGAGTCGAGCTGAATGTAGGCAATAGCCTTCATCCGTAGTACTTTAGGCATATGCCTGAATCGGACGCGGTGAAGGGTTCGGTCGTCGTCACGGCCGACCAGATCGGTAGTCGCAAGGGAGGCGACAACGTCCCGGCGGCGCTGGACGCCCTCGCGCAACTGCGGCTCGGACGAAGCTCGCGCCGATTCGCGCGTACAGCCGGTGACGAGATTCAGGGCTTGGTCACCGATTCGGCTGCGGTGGTGTCTGTCATCGAGACCCTCACGCGGCTCGGTGGCTGGCGTATAGGCATCGGTATCGGCGATGTCGATCGTCCTGTTCCGCGTGACGTCCGTGCCGCGAACGGTCCGGCCTTCCTCGCCGCCCGCGATGCGCTCAACACCGCGCGCAGCGCGCCGCAGGATCTACGCGTCGTGGGCCCTCCCGCATGCGCTGAAGCCGAAGCAGTGCTGTGGCTGTTGCTGAGTGTGTGGCGTCGCCGGACGCCGGCCGGCTGGGAAGCGTGCACCGTCGCCGCCGACGGTCGACCACAGCAGCAGGTTGCCAAGAGCCTGGGTATCACCGCTTCGGCGGTGAGCCAGCGGCTGCGATCGAGTGGGTTCGCCGAGACGCAGGCGGGGGCGCGGCTGGTCGAGCGACTGCTCGACCGGGCTCGCGCCGAGACTGTCGGTGGTCCCGGCTAGCGTGCACACCATGGATCGGGGATCGGCGCTCATCGTCACGGTGATCGGCTTCGTGGCCGTCCTGGTCGGCGGGCTGCTCACCATGCTCTGCTTCCGGGTCGTCGACCGCGGCAGCCACTCGACGCCGCCGGCGGCGGACGCCGACGAACACTCCGTCGAAGCCGCAGGGTCGAGCCTGCGCGGGGGCGCGTGGATCGGGGGTCTGGAGCGGCTGGCGATCTACTCGGGACTTCTTCTCGGTTGGCCCGAAGCGATCCCGATCGTGCTGGCTGTCAAGGGCCTGGGTCGATACCCGGAACTGAAGAACGGCGACAACTCGGCGGTGGCCGAGCGATTCATCATCGGCACCTTCGTCAGTGTGCTCTGGGCCTGCGGATGCGCGGGAGTTGCGCACTGGTTGATCAGCTGAGCCAGAACATCCACCTGGACAGGGTCTGCTGCCTAGACCGAGCGTTTGGTCGCGCCGTCCGGGTAGAGGCTGAGCGCTGCGCGGCGGGTGGCATTGGCGGCGCCCCGGACCGACGCGCCGGGCAGGATCTGGGCCAGCTCGGCATCAAGGGTGCGGTCTCGTCGGTCTGCATGTGATGTATCTGGCGCTCTAGTCGAGCAACTCCACGGTCCAGTAGTTCGACGGTTTCGGCTGCTTCAGGCACGAGTCCTTGAGGTCTGGCCCGGCGCACGAGGTGACTTGCACACGCCAGGTGCGCCCGTTCCGGTGCTGCACCCGCATTCGGTCGACGTCCTCCTCCTCGACGGTGAATGCGTCCAGGGCGAGTTCACCGCTCTCGGCGCGGACGGCGGCTTCGGCGGCCTGCGCGGGTGGTGCGAGCACGCTGCGCCCCCGGTTGTGCGACAACGAATTCAGCGAGGCCGCCACCTCGCGCCGGCGTTCCGCGTCGTATGCGTCGAGCGCCGTCTGCCCGGTCAGTCGGGCGTAGGTCTGACCGGAGGGAAGCATGACCGCAGTGGGTGCGAACCGGTGTCCGCCCGTGTGCGAGCACTCCCACACGCGTCCGGGGTGTTGTTCGGACGCGTGTGCCGCCACCGGTCGGCCCCGTACCGCACAACACTGGTCGCGTTTACTGTTGGCGCAGACCAGGAGGGCGACGTCGCGTGTCTCCTCCAGCAGCGGCACCACCTGGCTCACAGCATCCGGACCTTCGGCGATGTGCAGGCGCCAATCGATACGGAGCAGGTCAGCCGGATCACCCAGCGATCCTTCCAACAGCCACGGGTCATCGGCCGATCCGCCTGCGACGAAACAGAATCGTGAGAGTGAAGTGTCGTGGGTGTCGACGTGTCGACCCGGTCGGCGGATGAGCAACAGCCGACCTCCGGCGTCCGAGATCGCGCGTTCGAGCGCAGGGCCGATACCTTCCGGCAAATGAGCTGTCGCGATGGCGTCATGACCCCACGGTCCGTTCTGTTCCAGCGCGACCCAGAACTGCGCCACCGATGCCGAACCCGGCGCCGGGAGCCCGGCTTCGTCCCACTGCCGCGAACACTGCGTCACGTCACTCATGCGGGCCAGTCTGCCGGACCGATCGTCGACGGTCAGTCGTCGGACGGTTCGGTTGCGGTGTCTGCGACCGAGCCGGCGATCGCAGCGAGGTTGCCGGTGAGGGGCACGCCACTGCCGTCGCGGCGGGTGTCGGCGTCCGGCAGGTCGACCGCGACACCTGCGCCGGTCGCGGCGCGTGGTGCGCGTCCGGCCCAGGCGAAGACGAGCTCGTCCTCACCGCGCAGGAAACGGTGGCAGCGGACGCCGCCGGTGGCCCGACCCTTGCCGGGGTAGGCGGCGAATTCGGTGACCTTGATCGACCCGCCTCCGGTGCCCGGCAGCGCACCGGAGGAGTCGGCAACCGTGACCAGCACCGCGTCGGCCGATTCGACGGCGCCGAACCAGATCGCCTTTGCGCCGGCGCCGAGCTTGATGCCTGCCACGCCACCACCGGTGCGACCCTGCGGCCGCACGCCGGACGCGGGGAAGTGCAGGAGCATGGCCGCCGACGTCACGAATGTGAGTTCGGCTGTGTCGGAAGCGGGTTGAGCTGCACCGACCACCTCATCGCCGTCCTTGAGCGTGATCACCTCGAACGAATCACGGTTCGGGTACTCGGTGGTGACCCGCTTGACCACACCGTTCGCCGTACCGATCGCGAGCGGCGGAGCCGAAGCGTCCAGGCTCATCAACGTGAGCACCTTCTCCCCGGCGGGCAGATCGACGAACGCCGCGAGCGGGGCTCCGCCCGACAACGCCGGCGCCTCATTGGTGGCGACCAGGGTCGGCAGGTCGAGGGCGGTCAGCCGGGTGACCCGTCCGGAGGAGGTCACCACGCCGAAGTCGCCGCGGACCGTCGTGCGTACTGCGCCGACGATCGCGTCATGCTTTCTACGAGAACCGCTGTCGGACAACGGATCCGCTGTCGTCGTGCGAGCCAGCAGTCCGCTGGAGGAGAGCAATACCCAGCACGGGTCATCAGTGACCTCGAGCGGCGTGGCCGTCTGCTTCGGAGCTCCGGAGGACTCAAGCAACACAGTCCGTCGAGGAGTGCCGTGAGCCTTGGCGACGTCGGCGAGTTCGGTCGAGACGAGCTTGTTGAGCACCTTCTCATCGCCGAGGATCGCCTCGAGTTCCTCGATGGCCTTGCGCAGTTCGTCGGCCTCCTGCTCCAACTCGATGCGGGAGAACTTCGTCAGTCGGCGCAGTTGGAGGTCGAGGATGTAGTTGGCCTGCGCTTCGGACAGATCGAACACCTGCATCAACCGGGCGCGGGCGGCAGCGGAGTCGTCGCTGGTGCGGATCACCTGGATGACCTCGTCGATGTCGAGGATCGCGATGAGCAGACCCTCGACCAGGTGCAGACGGTCCTTCTTCTTCGCCAGCCGGAACTCGGTGCGGCGGCGCACCACGTCGATGCGGAAGTCGACGTAAACCTTCAGCAGTTCCTTCAGGCCGAGGGCGCGCGGCTGACCGTCGACGAGCGCGACGTTGTTGATGCCGAACGACTCCTCCATCGGGGTCAACTTGTACAACTGCTCCAGCACTGCGTCGGGGTTGAAGCCGTTCTTGATCTCGATGACGAGTTCGAGGCCCTTGTTGCGGTCGGACAGATCCTTGACGTCGGAGATGCCCTGGATCTTCTTGCCCTGGTGTAGATCCTTGATCTTCTCGATGACCTTCTCCGGACCGACCAGATAGGGCAGTTCGGTGACGACCAGACCCTTCTTACGCGGCGTGACATTCTCGACCCGCACCGTCGCACGAGTACGGAACGAACCGCGTCCGGTGAGGTAGGCGTCCCGGATGCCTTCGAGCCCGACGATCTGGCCGCCCATCGGCAGGTCCGGGCCCGGAACGAACTTCATCAGGTCGTCCAGCGAGCAGTCGGGGTTGGTGATCAGGTGCCGCGCGGCGCCGATGACCTCGACCAGGTTGTGCGGGGGCATGTTGGTGGCCATACCGACCGCGATACCGCTGGCGCCGTTGACCAGCAGGTTCGGGAACGCCGCCGGCAGCACGGCGGGCTGCTGCTCGGATTCGTCGTAGTTGGGTACGAAGTCGACGGTGTTCTCGTCCAGCGACGCGGTCATCAGCAGCGCGGCGGGTGCCGGCCGGGCCTCGGTGTACCGCGACGCAGCGGGGCCCTGGTCGAGCGAGCCGAAGTTGCCGTGGCCATCGACCAGGGGAAGGCGCATCGTCCACGGCTGGGCCATACGCACCAGCGCGTCGTAGATCGCGGTGTCGCCGTGCGGGTGGTACTTACCCATGACCTCGCCCACGACGCGCGAACACTTGACGTGGTTGCGATCCGGACGCAGACCCAACTCGTCCATCGAGAACAGGATCCGGCGCTGCACCGGCTTCAGACCGTCGCGGGCGTCCGGCAGAGCACGGGAGTAGATGACCGAGTACGCGTACTCCAGGAACGCCGTCTGCATCTCGTCCTCGACCGTGATGTCGACGATGTTCTCGACGAAGTCGGGTTCGAGCGGTTGGTCGTCGTTACGACGGCGGGCCATGGGTCTCCCTCGGTGATGCCGGACAAGCTGAGTGTCCTGTCACCGCCGACGGCGACAGGCCATCTGCAAGTGTTGTTCAGCAGGCACCGTCACGCCCGTTCCGACACGCGTTCGCCGCGCAATTCCGGGACGAAAGAAGGGAATCGGAACTCAGCGCTTGGCCCGGCGCCAGCCTGCGTCCCGGGCTTCCTGCTCGGAGCAGAACCAGCGTTCGCCCTTGGACGTCGTGATCTTGGTCTTGTCGTACGCCGATTGACCGGGAAGGTGGTAGATCTTCTCACCCTCGCTGTTGATGTTGCCCTTGATCGAGCAGCCGGCCGGCTCGGCCGCGGGCGGAGGCGTTGTCGGGCGTGCGGTCGGGCGTGCGGTCGGGCGGGGTGCCGGCGGCTGGGTGGACGTGCTCGGCGGGACGAAGGGAGCCGGTGCGGTCGCGGACGGGACGGCGGAGGCCGGGTTGAAGGCCGCGTCATAGCTGCAGGCACCCCACAGGCCGAGCTTGGCCGACTTAGCCTGGGTCTGCGCGGTGCGGAACGTATCCTGCTTGCCGTACGCCGCCGCGTAGGTGTACTCGCGACCGAACCCGCCGGCGATCATCGCCTGAGACACGTCCGTTCCGTCGGGCAGCACGACATATCGCACCAGCCGGTGGTACCGATCACGGTCGACCTGGGTCGGGTCGGCGACCAGGTGAACCTGCTTGGACTGGACCAGGCTCTGCATCCTGCTGGTGGCTTCCTTGGCGAAGCAGGCCACGGCGGTGTTCGGTTTACGACTCTCGGGTGTGTCGACGCCGAGCAGGCGCACCGGCTGCCGGACCCCGTTGATCCACACCTTGATCGTGTCCCCGTCGGTGATGCCGGCCACCTGCACCAGGCTGCCGGCTGGCCGAGCAGAAGCGGTGCTACCGGGTGTCGTGGCCGTCGTCTCACCACCTGTGGACGGTGCGGCTGCCGCCGCTGCCGAGGTAGAGGTGCCGTTGGTCGGCTCGTCGCTCGCTGCTTCCGGTACCGCTGAATTCTCTTGCGCTGCAGTGGATCCGGCGTTCACGGATGCCGTCGAAACGGCCGATGTGTGCTGCGCGACGGAAGTCTGGGTCGTGTCCGGGGCCGGGTTGCAGCTCGCCAGAAGCGGCACGAGCAGGGCAGGAGTCAGCGCACGGAGTGAAAGGCGGGGCACCTCACGAGATTAGATTGCAGTACTCATCCCGCGCAGGCGTTTCGCCGTTTCCGAGTCGACCCAGGAGCACAATCGTCGGTATGGCACTTCGCTGGTACACGATCGTCGTCGACAGCCACGACCCCGCACGACTGAGCAGGTGGTGGGCCGAGACCCTCGGCTGGGTGATCGTGTACGAGGCCGACGACGAGGTCGTCGTTGTTCCGCCGGGCACCAGTATCGATCCGGTGAAGTCGCTGGACGACTGGCTGGCCGAGGGGCAGGGTCTGGTCTTCGTGCCGGTGCCCGAGGACAAGACCGTCAAGAACCGGCTGCACATCGACCTCGCTCCGCACTCATCCCAGGATCGCGAAGCCGAGATCAAAGCGTTGCTCGAACGCGGGGCCACCGGGGTCGAGGTCGGTCAATCGGACGCCGACAAAGGCGCGGTCACCTGGACGGTGCTGGCTGATCCGGAGGGCAACGAGTTCTGCGTGCTGTCCACCCGCGACCGCTGAACGTCCGCAATCGCAGCGAGTTGACCCGCGAGTTTCGCGGACTTTCGGATCAGTTGCCGTTGATCTCGTCGCGCCAACGCAGCCATGGCTCGACCGGAGCGAGGTCGTAGTCAGGCCCGCCGGTGCCCATCGTGAACAGACGCGCACCCAGGTCGTACAGCGGTTGTCCCTCGACCTGCGGAGCGTCCGGGGAGCGTCCCTCGCGCCCCTTACCGCCCACCCCGACGGAGATCTCGATCTCCTCGATGGGGCGACCTTCCCGCTCGCAATGCCCCTGCAGCACCGACAGCTTGTGCTTCAGCACCGCGGGATCGGCGAAGGAGTGCCACGTATCGGCGTACTGAGCGACGAGCTTGAGAGTCTTCTTCTCGCCGCCTCCGCCGATGAGCGTGGGGATCTTGCGCGTCGGTGCGGGGTTCAACTGCTCGTAGCGGTGCTCGATCTTCGGCAGCGCGGTCGCCAGCTCGTCCAATCGGCCTCCGGCAGTGCCGAATTCGTAGCCGTACTCGTCGTAGTCGCGCTCGAACCAACCCGAGCCGATGCCGAGGATCAGACGTCCGTCGCTGATGTGGTCGACGGTGCGGGCCATGTCGGCCAGCAGGTTCGGGTTGCGGTAGCTGTTGCAGGTGACCAAGGCGCCGATCTCGACCCGGGTGGTCTGCTCCGCCCAGGCGGCGAGCATCGTCCAGCACTCGAAGTGCATGCCGTCGGGGTCGCCGTTGAGCGGGAAGAAGTGGTCCCAGTTGAAGATCACGTCGACGCCGAGGTGCTCGGCGCGGCGTACCGCGTCCCGGATCTTGTCGTACGAGCCGTGCTGGGGCTGGATCTGGACGCCGATGCGGACGGGGCGGTTGGTCATGAAACCCACGCTAACGCGGTCCTAGGGTGGCAGGTATGCACCCGATGATCGAAGCTTTCCGGGAGACCGCTGCGCACCGTCTCGACCCACCGTTCTGGCAGTACGTCCAGCGCGGGTGCGGGATGGGAATCTCGGTGGCCGAGGCCGAATCCTCGTGGGCCGCCTACCGTCTGCGTCCACGGACGCTGCGCGATGTGTCGACCGTCGATCTCGGCCTCGACCTGTTCGGCACCTGGTCGAACCCCGTCGGGGTGGCACCGACCGCCTTCCACAAACTCACGCACGCCGAGGGTGAGATCGCGACGGCCGGAGCCGCCGGCGCGGTGGGCAGTCCGTTCGTGCTCTCCAGTCGCTCCACCTGTCGGATCGAGGACGTCGGTGCGGCCGTGCGGGGGCCGTGGTGGTTCCAGGTCTACATGACGCTCACGCGCGAGGTCACCGAAGGGATGGTGCGGCGCGCGGTCGCAACCGGTGCCACCGCCTTGGTGTTGACCGTCGACACCCCGTACGTCGGACACCGCAACATCCCCGACTCCGGGCGTCCGATGGAGATGACCGACGAACTCGCGCTGGTGAACATGGGCGATCACCTCACTCCCCAACAGGCCCGCGCCCCGTGGTCGCACATCGACCAGGACCCGGCGATCGGGGTCGAGACGATCGAGTGGTTGAAGCAGATCAGCGGCCTGCCGGTCGTCGTGAAAGGTGTGCTCCGCGAGGACGACGCACGCTTGTTCGTCGATCACGGCGCGGACGCCGTCTGGGTGAGTGCGCACGGCGGACGCCAGCTCGACCGTGCCGTGACGCCCGCGAGTGTTCTTCCCGAAATCGTCGAGGCGGTGGGTGATTCGGTGCCGGTGGTCGTCGATGGCGGAGTGCGTGACGGCTTCGACATCCTCACCGCTTTGGGCCTCGGGGCGTCAGCGGTCTTCGTCGGTCGCCCTGCCCTCTGGGCGCTCGCGTCGCAGGGCCGTCCCGGCGTCGAGTCGTTGCTGCTCGAGTACGCCGCCGAGCTGAAGCACGTGATGGGCTTGGCCGGCGTCACCGACCTGCAGCAGATCCGGGACGCCTGCCTTGTCCGATGACGAGGCCGACATGTCGCAGGACAGTTCTGCTCGGTGTACGACCAGGTATCGGCAGGGTGGTGTGCAGGACGAGATGCACCTTCATCAGCTGGTGAGGTGCTTGCCCTTCGCTTCGAGCGCGCGCCGCGCCTCGCTGTCGCACTTGTCGAGCGAGGCTCCGGTGGACGCGGTGACGCCGGCGATCACGAGCCCTTCGACCAGCGGTCCGCCGCACAGGCGTACCCGTGAGGCGAGGTCGGGGTCGAGGAACTCCAGCGCCATCTCGGCACTCATCACCGAGCTGCCCAGATCCATCAGGACGAGCACGCCGTCACCGGAGTCGGCCGCCTCGATCGCCGCGCTGACTGCGGTGGCATCCGTGCCGAATCCGCCGTCTGCGGTGCCGGACGCCACCACGATCGTGGGCGGGGTGCCGGCGCCGAACAGTTCGGACGACAACTCGACCGCGGCATCCGCAAGAGCTCGACTGTGCGAGACGACGACGATACCGATCACGCGCAATCACCTACGAGAGTGCGGGCGGCCGACTCCAGCAGCAAGGTGAGGCTGGTGGCTCCTGGATCCTGGTGATCCTTCGAGCGTTCTCCGAGGTAGGACGCGCGACCCTTCCGGGCGACCAGCGGGGTGGCTTCGTCGCGACCCTTCGCGGCCGCTTCGGCCGCCGCGTTCAGCGCTTCATCGAGCGAGCCGGCTGCGTCGAACGCGTCGACTGCGGGGGAGAGGGCATCGACCATCGTCTTGTCGCCCACCTCGGCCTTGCCACGTTGTACGACGCCGTCGAGTCCGGCCCGGAAGGCTGCGGTCAGCGCGTCCTTGCCACCGTCGCCCACCGCGCCGGCGAAGCGGAGCAGGAAGGTGCCGTACAGCGGGCCGGACGCGCCACCGACGGTGGAGACGAGTGTCATGCCCGCCTTCTTGAGGTACGCCGCCGCATCGTCGAACTCCGAGGGGTCAAGTGCGGCAACGGCTTTCATTCCGCGTTGCATGTTGCTGCCGTGATCGGCGTCACCGGTCTGACGGTCGAGGTCGGTGAGCATCGCCGCGTTCTCGTCGATGACACTCGCGTAGTCGGACATCCAGGCAGCTGCCGTTTCGAGGTTCAACGTCATGCTCAGCACCCCCACCGAAGGCCGGGAGTGTTGACCGGTGCATCCCACAGGCTCACCAGCTCGTCGTCCGCGCGCAGCAGCGTCACCGAACAGCCGGCCATCTCCAGCGAGGTGATGTAGTTGCCCACCAGGTTGCGAGCGATCGAAACGCCCTGGGCCTCGAGAATCTTCGCCACTTCCCCGTACATCAGGTACAGCTCTAGCAGCGGCGTGCCACCCATGCCGTTCATCATCACGATTGCCGGAGCGCCCTTGAAGTCGTGGTCCTTCAGGATCGGTTCGAGGAGTTGCTCGGCGATCTCGCGTGCCGACGCCAGAGGCCGCTTCTCCCGGCCCGGCTCGCCGTGGATGCCGATGCCGACCTCCATCTCGTCCTCGCCGAGTTCGAAGGTGGGTTCACCGGCCGCCGGGACGGTGCACGAGGTGAGCGCCATGCCCATCGAACGACCGTTCCCGTTCACCTTCTTCGCGACCTCGAGGACGGCGTCGAGGTCACGTCCCTCCTCGGCGGCAGCACCGGCGATCTTCTCCAGCAGCACGGTCACGCCGACGCCGCGGCGCCCGGCCGTGTACAGCGAATCCTGAACTGCCACATCGTCATCGGTCACGATCGAGGCAACGCGGATGCCCGAGTCGGCCTCGGCCATCTCGGCTGCCATCTCGAAGTTCATGACGTCACCGGTGTAGTTCTTCACGATGTGCAGGACGCCCGCGCCACCGTCGACGGCGGTGGTCGCCGCCATCATCTGGTCAGGCACCGGGGAGGTGAACACCTCGCCGCAGCAGGCCGCGTCCAACATGCCCGGTCCGACGAACCCACCGTGCATCGGCTCGTGACCCGAGCCGCCGCCGGAGATGAGCGCGACCTTGCCCTGCTTCGGGGCGTCCTTGCGGTAGATGGTCTTCAGGTCGAGGTCGACGCGGACCCGGTCGGAGTGAGCCGCCTCGAATCCACGCAACGCGTCGACGACGACATCAGCCGGGTCGTTGATGAGTTTCTTCATGTCTTCATCCTTCCGGAAGGAACCCCTTGAGATGGGTTCTTTGTCAGCACATTTCGATCGGTGGACCAGGGCGAGCCGAAACGACCGTCGTGCACCACCTCGCCCGTCGGACGACGACGGCGCGCCAGGGTGCTGCCACTCGGACGCTGGGTGCGCGCGTACCCCATCGCGACCACACCGACCAGCGACCGGTCTCCGGGGATGCCGAACGTCTCCCGGACGACATCGCACCGCTCGACCGGCACTCCGAAGAAGAGACCGCCCAGGCCTTCGTCGACAGCGACGAGCAGCATGATGAGGGCGGCCATCCCGGTGTCGACGTCCCAGTAGGGCACGGGCCAGTGCGATTCGTCCATGTCCTGCCACGGCTTGTCCGGCTGGGCGTAGCGGCGAAGGTAGGTGTCCTTGTCGCCGCAGCACAGAATCAGCACCGGAGCCGAACTCACCTTCTCCAGCCAACGGTCGAGTTCCTCGTCGGCGTTTGTGGTGACCTCCCAGAACCGTTGCCGGTCAGCGGGATCGGTCAACACGACGAAGTCCCAGCCCTGGCTGAAGCCTGCACTCGGTGCCCGCAATCCGAGAGTCACCGCCGTGTCGACGACGTCGCGCGGGACCGGCCGGTCGGGGTCGAAATCGCGGATCATCCGGCGGCGACGGATCGCCTTCTGCAGTTCCATCATGACCTCAGATCCGGGAAGTCGGCTTCCCAGAACTCGAGCTCGGAGGCACGCGAGGTGGAGTCGCCACCGTCCCGTGCGAACTGGCTTCCCGTTGCCGCAACTCGACCCGACGGATCTTGCCCGAGATCGTCTTGGGCAGGTCGAAGAACTCGATGCGCCGGATCCGCTTGTACGGAGCGAGATGCTCTCGGGTGAACACGAGAATGTCTCTGGCGATCTCGGCGGACGGTGAATTTCCCTCCGTGAGAACGACATACGCCTTCGGGACGGCGAGTCGGGTCGGGTCGGGCGAGGGCACGATCGCCGCTTCCGCGACGAGCGGGTGCTCGATCAGCACCGACTCGAGTTCGAAGGGGGAGATGCGGTAGTCGGACGCCTTGAACACGTCGTCCGCGCGTCCGACGTAGGTGACGTAGCCGTCCTCGTCCCGGGCCGCGACGTCACCCGTGTGATACATGCCGTCGCGCATCACCTGCGCGGTCTTCGCCTCGTCGCCGTAATAACCGATCATCAGTCCGGCCGGCCGGCCGAGCGGTCCGGACAGGCGCAGGCAGATCTCACCCTCGTCGCCCGGACCGTTGCGCTCCTCACCGGTGGCGGGATCCACCAGCACCACGTCGTAGCCCGGCAACGGGCGGCCCATGGAGCCGGGTTTGAGGGGCTGCCCGGGAGTGTTGCCGACCTGGGCCGTGGTCTCGGTCTGGCCGAAGCCGTCGCGGATGGTGAGCCCGAGGGCCTTCTCCACCTGCTGGATGACCTCGGGATTGAGCGGTTCGCCGGCCCCGACCATCTCGCGCAGCGACAACTTGTCACGGTAGGCGGCGAGGTCGGCCTGGATCAGCATCCGGTACACGGTGGGTGGGGCGCAGAACGTCGTCGCCTTCTCCTGTGCCACCCACTCCAGCAGTTCGCGGGCATCGAACCGCGGCTGGTTGACGACCAGCACGGTCGCGCCTGCGTTCCACGGTGCGAAGACGTTGCTCCACGCGTGCTTGGCCCAACCCGGAGAGCTGATGTTGAGGTGGACATCGCCGGGCTGCAGCCCGATCCAGTACATCGTCGACAGGTGGCCGAGCGGGTAGGAGGTCTGCGTGTGCAGCACCAACTTGGGACGGGACGTGGTGCCGGAGGTGAAGTACAGCAGCATCGCGTCGTCCGGTGCCGTGGTCACCGCGGGAGCGGGCGTCGTCGAGGCCTCGGAGTCGGAGTACGACAGCCAACCGGACGCCGGGTCACCGACGGCGATGCGCGTGAAGTCGCCCTCGACGGATGTGAATGCACCGGTGACCGCCGAGGCGGCGATCACGTGCTTGACCTCGCCGCGCTCGACCCGATCGCGCAGGTCCGCGGAGGTCAGCAGCATCGTCGCGGGGATCGTCACCGCGCCGAGACGGATGCAGGCGAGCATGCATTCCCACAACTCCACCTGGTTGCCGAGCATGAGCAGGACGCGGTCGCCCTGCTGCACGCCGGCGTCCGACAACCAGCCGGCGACCTGCTCGGAGCGGGCCGACAGATCGGCGTAGCTGCGTTCGAGGCGTTCGTCGGCCGACTTCACGATCAGCGCAGGACGGTCGGGGTGTCGCGCAGCGATTGCGTCGAACCAGTCCGTCGCCCAGTTGAACGATTCGAATGCGGGAGTCTGCCAGGCGTTCGCGGCCGCAGCCGGGTCTTCCCGGGCGTCCAGCAACGCGTCCCGCAGACGGCCGAAGAGATTCGTGGGAGTGCTACCAGGCTCTGTGGTCGGCATGTTTTCGACACTAGCGACGAAGACGTCGTCGCGCGGGCCAACCGGTGAGTAGCGGTCGGCGTCCTGCTGTTCATGACAGCAGTGACGTTGACCCCGATCCGGGTCGCCCGGTGTTGCTGCAATATTAGGCTGACCTTTCCGTCGCCCAGGTGGCGCAGAGCCTCGGCAAGTCCGAGGGCACGATCAAGCGGGATCTGTTCGATGCGCGCAAACTGTTGATGGAACGTCTGGAGGGACAGCGATGAACGATTCGCCTTTCGGACGACGTCATGGCGACGACCCATCCCAGGATCCCGTGAACGAACCGGACCTGGTCGATGACTTCTTCGCCAAGCACCGCGACGCGATCGAGCCCGCTACGCCGAACGACGTGCACTGGCAACAGGTGGTGCAGACCGCCCGTCGCAGCCCGATGCGCACCGCCGGCAAGGCCTGGGGAGGCGTCATCGCCGCCGGAGTCGCCGCGATGCTCGTGCTGGCCGGCGTATGGACCTGGAAGCAGGAACCCTTCGGAGCCGGCAACATCCGTCCGGGGCAGACCGTGGCCGCCAGCGAGGACGGGTCTGAGCGGGGCACTGCCGACGCCGGTGACGACATGGGAGCTGCCCAGCTGCCGCAGGGCGTGCCGGCCACGTTCCGCACCTGGTCGGTCAGCAATGCCGGCAGCGGCACCCTGTACAACCTCGGGTCGACCGAGTGTGGTTCGGACATCTGCCCGACACTGTTGCGCTCCGGCGCCGACGGTGAGTCCTGGCAGGCCGTCCACATCTTCAACGGCACCGACACCTCGAGTGCGTCCGGCGCCGATGTGCCGAACATCCAGCCGGACGGTGCGCTCAGCGACGTCCGCTTCGTCGACTCCCAGGTGGGCTACGTCTACGGCGGCGACCTGTGGGTCACCTCCGATCGCGGCGCCAGCTTCGACAAGGTCAACCACCCCGGACAGACCGTGCTCGATCTGGAGATCTGGGAGGGGCAGGTCTACCTGCTCACCGCGGACGGCTGCGTCCAGGGCACGTGTTCGGGCCCGGTCTACGTCTCCTTCAGCAGCCGCGCCAACCCCAGCTCGTTCACGACTGTCGACTCGGCGGCGCTCTCCGGACCGATCGACGACGCCTCCGTCGTGGTCAAGGACGCGCTGGTCATCGTGCAGACCAGCAACGACGGCCGCCCGACGCAGCAGCCGTGGATGCTGGCTGCCGAACGGCTGGAGCCCATGAAAGCCCCCGAGGTCTGCGGATCAAGCCCCCTCGAAGCGGTGACGATCACCGCCAGCACCGACGCGCACATGTTCGCGCTGTGCCGGCTGTCACAGGACCGCGGAGCCTTCCGTGTGGTGAGCAGCAACGATCAGGCGCAGAGTTGGGTCGAGCACTCCGTCGGGACGCTGCGCCTTCCCCAGATCGGACAGCTGAGCCTCGGTGCCGCCGACCCGCAGCACCTGGTGGTGACCGTCGGCGGCCCACGTGGTGGTGGCACGAGTTCCGGGGACGACGCGCGCAGGGTCCTGCAGATCTCCGCCGACGGCGGACGCAGTTGGACCGTGCCCCGATTCCCGCAGCCGCCGCCGGTGAACGGCTTCGACTGGACCGGTAGCCCGGGCGGGGCGGAGTTCTACGCGGTTCCGCGCACGACCCCGGGTTTCTGGGTGAGTTCCGACTTCGGGAAGTCCTGGAAGGTCGTCGTCCCGAAGTCGTGAACATGACATGCTGGGCCGCATGAGCGAGAATCCGGCGCCCTATCCGGCTGGATGGGAGGCGGACGTCGTCCTGCGAGACGGCTCCGTCGCGCAGATCAGGCCGATCCGCCCCGACGACGTCGCGGCCCTGCAGGACTTTCACCGCAAGCAGTCGCCGGAGTCGATCTACCTGCGCTTCTTCGCACCGATGAAGGAGTTGTCCGACAAGGACGCCAAGCGTTTCGCCAATGTCGACCACGTGGAACGGGTCGCGCTGGTGCTGGAGGGCAACGAGGAACTGATCGGGATCGGCCGGTACGACCGGCTCGGCGGGCCCACCGGGACATCGGCCGAGGTCGCCTTCAACGTCTCGGATCATTTCCAGGGGCGCGGTATCGGGTCGGTGCTGCTGGAACACATGGCGGCCATCGCCCGTGAGGCCGGGGTCGAGGAGTTCACCGCCGACGTCCTGCCGCAGAACCGCAAAATGATGGGCGTCTTCATCGATGCCGGGTTCGGCGTCAAACACCACTTCGACGACGGCGTCATCTCGCTCGCGTTCCCGATCGAGCCCACGGACGCCAGTGAAGCCGTCCGGATCGCACGGGAGCAACGAGCCGAAGCCGCAAGCATCCGCGCACTGCTGAACCCGCGCAGCGTCGTCGTGATCGGGGTGTCCCGCAACCGTGAGTCCACCGGCCGTGACTTGTACGAACACCTGCGCACCGGTGGTTTCGCCGGTGACCTGTACGCGGTGAACCGCACCGCGCACGCCGAGGTCGAGGGCGACCTGTACACCTGCCTCGCCGACGTCCCGGGCGACATCGACCTCGCGGTGATCGCGGTCCCGGCGTCCGAAGTCCCGGGCGTGGTCCGCGAGTGCGCCCAGCACGGCGTCCGCGGCGTGCTGGTCGTGTCGTCCGGATTCGCCGAGGCGGGTGAGGCCGGAGAGCAGTTGCAGCAGGAGTTGCTGCGAACCGCCCGCAACCACGGGATGCGTGTGGTCGGCCCGAACTCCTTCGGTCTCATCAACACCGCCGTCGATGTGCAACTGAACGCGTCGCTGGCACCGGAGCTGCCGGCTGCAGGTGACCTCGGCCTGTTCTCCCAGAGCGGTGCGCTCGCGATCGCCGGGTTGGAGTCCGCTGCGCGTCGTGGCCTGGGCATCAGCACCTTCGTGTCGGCCGGTAACCGCGCCGACGTCTCCGGCAACGACCTGATGCAGTTCTGGCTGGACGACGAGCAGACGCGTGCGGTCGGCATGTACCTGGAGTCGATGGGTAACCCGCGCAAGTTCAACCGCATCGCACGGCGCTTGTCGAAGGCCAAGCCGGTGATCGTGGTGAAGTCGGGTGTCTCGGAGTACGGCGTGCCGCCCGGGCATCGGGTGCGTCCGACCCGGATCCGGCCGGAGGCCTTCCGGGCGATGCTGCGTCAGGCCGGCGTGATCCGCGTCGAGAACGTGCACCAGATGTTCGACATCGCTCAGCTCGTCGTGCACCAGGAGATACCGAAGGGGGAGCGGGTCGCGGTCGTCGGCAACTCTTCAGCGCTGGGTGCACTGGCCGCCGACGCGTGTGTGTCCTGGCGCCTGCAGGTGACCCACGGACCGGTCAGCCTCGATCCCGAGGCAACGGCACAGGAGTTCGCCGACGCCGTCCGGGCGGCCTTCGAGGACCCGAACGTCGACTCGGTCGTCACCGCGTTCCTCCCGCCCCGCCAGTCGGCTGGTCTCGACATCGCCGAGGCACTCGGCGAGGTTGCCGGACGCTACGAGAAGCCTTGTGTGACAACGTTCCTCGGTATCCGCGGGGTATCCGAGGTGCTGGCCGGGCAGCCCCGCGAGGACGGCCGACGCGAGGTCGTCCCGTCGTACTCCATGCCCGAGGACGCGATCCGTGCGCTGGCCGCCGCCACGCGGTACGGGCAGTGGCTCGACCGGCAGAGCGACGACCTCGTGCTCCCCGAGGGCATCGACCAGGACAAGGCCGCAGCAATCATCGCCGCGGTGCTGGAATCCGAGCCCGACGGCCGCGAGCTCACCGCCCTGGAGACACGGGAGTTGCTAGCGGCGTACGGCATCACCGTCTGGCCCTCGACGGCCGTGACCTCGGTGCAGGAGGCGGTCGCAGCCGCCGACGAGATCGGCTACCCGGTGGTGCTGAAGTCGACCTCGCCGATCGTGCGGATCCAGCCGG
This sequence comes from Yimella sp. RIT 621, assembly GCF_004146205.1. Lineage (NCBI taxonomy): Bacteria > Bacillati > Actinomycetota > Actinomycetes > Micrococcales > Dermacoccaceae > Yimella > Yimella sp. RIT 621. The sequence continues at coordinate 199,367 of NZ_SEIP01000001.1, read as the reverse complement.
TGTCGTCGGTGCGAGCAGATCTCGGCTCCGCCGACGCGGTCGCCGAGGCCTACCGCGCGCTCGATGACCGGCTCGCCCCGATCGGTGCCAACACGTTCGTGGTGCAGAGGATGGCCGAACCCGGCATCCCGTGCGTGGTGATGTCGGAGGAGGACGCGTTGTTCGGTCCCGTCGTGCGGTTCAGCCTGGCGGGTGTGCCGACCGAGGTGATGAACGACTTCGGCTACCGCATCCCGCCGTTCAGCAGCAACGACATCGACGACCTGATCGACTCCGTCCGGGCCGCCCCGATCCTCGACGGTTTCGGGCACCGGGCGCCGATCGACCGCGACGCGCTGCGCGACGTCATCGCCCGGGTCTCGGTGCTCGCCAACACCAACCCGCAGATCTACGAACTCAACCTCAACCCGGTCAACACCCACCGGTGGGGCGCGGAGGTGCTGGGCGCGTCGATCGTCGTCGCGCCGCCGGTCGGCCGCAGCGACAGTGGTCGCCGCGCGATGAGCGGGTGGTGACCGCAGGCCGCTGACAGCGGCTTGGGCGATCCACATCGCCGCCATCACGCAGCTGCCCCGGTGAGGACATGGGAAGATGGCCCTCATGTCCGCTTCGCACCTGACCGCCGCCACCTTGCCCGACGCGTTGTTGCATGACATCGAGCAGGCGGGCTACTACCCGGCCTTGGTCGCCGACGTGTTGAAGGCGGCCCTGGGCACTCAGGCCGTCGACGCCCACCTGGTACACGCGGAGACCACGATCGACACCGACACCGTGCGTCGGCACATCACCGTGCTGGTGATCAGCGGCGGACGCCTGGTCATCGCCCACGCCGACGACCACACCCCGTCCCTGGACGCACCCACGATCGTCGCCCGCAACGTCGCCACCGCGACCACCGAGACGGTGCCGCTGTCGGCGATCCGCGGAGTGATGCTCACCCACGTCATCAACTCGCCGGAGAAGTACGCCGAAGGGTCACTCGGACGTGAGGTGACGGTCACCATCGGTTGGGGCACGGTCAGCCGCGTCGACCTGCTGCCCGCAGCCTGCGCCGACCCCGACTGCGTCGCCGACCACGGCTACGAGGGCACGGTCACGGCCGACGACATCAGCGTCCGGGTCAGCGCCGACGCCGACGGCGAACGCAACCTACAGAACGCACTCGACTTCGCTGCAGCGCTGTCCGCGGTCACCGGTCGCTGAAGCCGGTGATACGCCCGCTGCCCGCAGCGCCGAGCTACGGGGCCACCGACCTCGCCGGGGTGTTGCCGTCGGCAGCAGCTTCGCTCGGCGTCAAAGGTTTTCGCGGCGCCCTGCCGCAGGCTCGTGGCGCGGTGGTCGTGCTCGTCGACGGTCTGGGCGCCGAACTTCTTCGGGCCCGTTCCGGTCACGCACCGTTCATGCGGACGCTGATGATCGACGCGGCGAGTGCGACCGCGGGCTTCCCTTCGACGACCGCGACCAGCATGGGCACGTTCGGCACCGGACTTCCCCCCGGCTCGCACGGCCTGCTCGGCTACCAGGTGGTCGATCCGGCCACCGACCTCCTGTTCAACGAACTCTCCTGGGAGAACGGACCCGATCCGCGCCGCTGGCAGCGTGAACCGACCGTCTTCGAGCGCGTTGCCGCTGCCGGGATCGAGACGACGATGGTCGCCAACGACTACTTCGACGGCTCCGGCCTGACGACGGCTGCGCTACGCGGTGCCGGTTTCGCCACGGCCGCCACGCTCGCCCAACGCGTCGACATCGTGCTGGCCCGCGTGGCTCGGCAGCCCCGCAGCCTCACCTACATCTACTGGGGAAACCTCGACCGCACTGGTCACGAATTCGGTTGCGGCTCATGGGAATGGGTCGATGAACTCGAAGCGGTGGACGCCGAACTGCAACGGTTGTCCACGCGTCTTCCGCGCGGCGTCAGCCTCACGATCACCGCCGACCACGGCATGATCGACATCCCCGAATCCAACAAGACCGACATCGCCTTCGACCCCGAGCTCGCCGCCGGCGTCCGGCACACCGGGGGTGAGATGCGATCCCTGCAGCTCTACTGTGAGCCCGGCGCGACCGACGACGTCCTGGCCGCCTGGACCGCGCGGCTGGGCGAACAGGGCTGGGTGTTGCCGATGGCCGATGCCGTCTCGCGAGGACTGTTCGGCCCGGTGCAACCGCACATCGCGCCCCGTCTCGGCGACGTGCTCGTGGCCATGGACGGCCCGTACGGCTACTGGGATTCACGCGTGATGACCACCAAGGTGGGTGAGCTGACCGGTCAGCACGGCTCGCTCACCGCCGCGGAGATGGCCGTTCCGGTGCTGCACCGTCCCGCCGACTGATCCGGCCATCTAGAGTCGTACCTCGTGGCTGAACTCGTCTTCTTCTCCGGCACCATGGACTGCGGCAAGTCCACACTCGCCCTGCAGATGGAGCACAACCACCGAGCGCGCGGGCGCGAAGGACTCATCTTCACCAAGAACGACCGCGCCGGCGCGGCCGTCATCTCCTCCCGTCTCGGCCTGTCGCGTGAGGCGGTCGAGGTGACCGACGAGCTGGACTTCTGGGAACTGGTCATCGCGCAGACCGCCCACGGTCGCGAGATCCATTACGTCATCTGCGACGAGGCCCAGTTCTACGAGCCGGAGCAGATCGAGCAGCTCGCGCGGGTCGTCGACGAATGCGACATCGACGTGTACGCGTTCGGCATCATGGCCGACTTCCGCACCCAGCTCTTCCCGGGTTCGAAGCGACTGATCGAACTCGCCGACAGGTTGCAGGTGCCGCAGGTCGAGGCGCTGTGCTGGTGCGGTCGCGGTGCCACTCACAACGCCCGCGTCGTCGACGGACACATGGTCATCGAGGGCGAACAGGTCGTCGTCGGCGACGTCGCCGGTGAAACCGCGCACGCGGTCGAGTACGAGGTGCTGTGTCGACGGCATTACATGCGCCGGATGACCTCGGCCGCCGCCCGCCTGCAGAGCGGTTCCGCGGACATTCTTCCCTTCGATCTCGGATTGTGCCCCCTGCCTTCGGCGCCGATGGGCGATACTTCACCCGGGCAGTGACACCGGCGGATGGAAGCATGATCGACATGGACGCCGGGCAGGGGACGAGGCGATGAGCGAGCGGGACGAACACCGGCCCACCGCCCCGTTGCCGCGCCCGCGCACGGAGCACCCGGACGACCGGCGGCGGGAGTCCCGTCGTTACGACGATCGTGGCCACGAATCCCAGTACGGACGTGATGACGACGATCGCCGTGACCGACGCCGGTTCGACGACAGGTACGCCGACCGCCGAGATGGACTGTCAGGTGGCACCGCGATGCCGTCCTCGCGCACCCGTGTAGTCGGTCGAGGAGTAGCACGCTCGGCCGGCGCTGTCGCGCGGATGACCGCCGGTGCCGGACGAAGCACCCTGAAGGCTGCCCGTCGGGCGAGCAACTCGCACGGCGCCGGTGAGTCCGGTCTCGGCCGCCTCATCGAGGTGCACGCGTTCAGTTCGGCCGGCGACGCCGCGGTCGCCATCGGTCTGGCCGGCACCGTCTTCTTCGCCGCACCCGGGGAGCAGGCCAAGACCCAGACGCTGCTGTTCCTGCTCCTCACGATGCTTCCGTTCGCGATCGTCGCGCCCCTGATCGGTCCCGTGCTCGACCGCCTGCGCCACGGTCGCCGGTGGGCGATCGGCGGCACGCTCGCGATCCGCGCCTTCTTCTGTTGGGTGCTCGCAGGAGCGGTTGCCGCTGAATCCACCCTGCTGTTCCCGGTCGCGATGTGCGTGCTGGTCTCGTCCAAGGCGTATCTGGTCAGCCGATCCGCGGCGACCCCACGCCTGCTGCCCGATTCGATGACGCTGGTGAAGGCCAACAGCCGGCTGTCGCTGGCCGGAGTCGTCGGCGCCGTCATGGCCGGTGCACTTGCCGGTGGTGCGGCGAAGTTCGGCGGGTCGGAGTGGGCACTGCGAGTTGCCTTCGTCCTGTTCACGATCGGCACGATTTTGGCGATCCTGCTGCCACCCCGGGTCGACTCGACCATCGGCGAGAAGCCCGCGCCGATGTTCCGGCGCAAAACGAAGTTCCCGATCTCCGGCGACGTCATCTCCGCGCTGCGGGCGAACGCCGGCCTCCGCTGGCTGTCCGGCTTCCTGACGCTGTTCATGGCCTTCCTGATGCGCGCCGAACCGTTCCCGGGCTGGGAGAACAAGCAGACCCAGTTGCTGGCCCTCGTGCTCGGCGCAGCGGGACTCGGCAATGCTCTCGGCACGGTGATGGGCAACCTGATGAAGGTTGCTTCACCGCGGATCATCGTCCTGGTGATGTTGATCGTCGACGCTGCCGTGGTGGTGTTCGCGGCGCTGAACTTCCGCCTGTGGACGGCCGTCCTGGTGGCGCTCGTCGCCGGTGTCGGACAGCAGTTGGGCAAGCTCGCGCTCGACTCATTGATCCAGGACCGCGTACCCGAACACATGCGCACCAGCGTCTTCGGGCGCTCGGAGACGCTGCTTCAGCTCTCGTGGGTCATCGGTGGCATCGTCGCCGTCGTCATCCCCACCGACGCGACACTCGGCATGTACCTGTCCGCGGCTTTGCTGGTGGTGTGGGCGGGCCTGGTGCTGTGGTGGCACACCGGGCGCACGGTTCGTTCCGGTTCGACCGGCCCGTACGACCGGGTACACGACAGCCCGACGATGGGCATCAGTCGCAAGCAGGCGATGAACCCGCCACCGCGCGAACGACGCTGAGGCGCAGGCGGGTTCGAGCGCGGCCTACTCCTTCGGCCCGCGCTTACCGAACATGATGTCGTCCCAACTGGGCACCGACGGGCGACCCTTGCGGGCCTGACTCGGACGAGACGGCACGACCTGCTCGGGTTCGTCGTCGCCCCGGCCGTCGGACGGCTCGGCCGGCGAAGAGACGACCTGCTTCGAGGCAACCTCGTCGACGTCTGAATCGGCGTCGGACACGTCGTCGGACACGTCGTCGCCGAAGCTCGGACCCGGTTCGATGTCCGGGTGATCCGAGGCGTCTTCAGAGGCATCATCCCCAGCCTCGTCGACGGCGACGTCCTCAGGATCCTGGGCGACCACCTCATGTCGCAACGGCTCGACCTCGCCGAGACCGAACAGGTCGACCGTGCCGGTGACGGGGTCGTGGCCCAGTTCGTCGACCGTGGGCTGATCCGGCTCCTCGGCGCCCCCGTCCGTGTCGTCGCCGGCTGCGGCGGACTGCTTGCCCGCCGGGTGATTGCCGGACGGGTGGCTCTCGCCCTTGCGGCGCGCGTTCGCCTTGCGACGGTTCTTCGACCGCTCGCGCATCACCGATACCAGGTCGACCGGACGGTCGTCCTTCTTCGCGACCGGCGTGGCCGCATCGGCGTCGGTGTCAGCGGAGTCCGACGGCTCCGGTGAGCTGTCCGTCTCCTGCGCCTCGTCCGGCGCAGCGTGCGGGATCTTCGGTGCGGAGACACGCGCGGGACGGTGGGGCGCGGGCGACTGCTGATCGAGACCACCTTCGGCAACGACGTCGTAGACGACCGAGTTGGCGGGGTTCTTGCCGAACGGCATCGTCGCGGTCGGCTGGTCGTCCTCGCTCAGCCAGCGTGCTTCGTCGTCGGTCGGGTGCAGGCTCTGGGTCTGCGCGTCGTAGCGCCAGGTCGCGACGCGGGCACGTCCGCCGGCGGGGAAGCGGCACTCGATCGTCCACCCGCGGTCGCCGCGGTAGGCGTCCCAGTTCATGTCGGATGCGGCCACGCCACGGTGCGAAAGACGGCTGCTGACACGTTCGCCGACCGTGGTGCCCTGCTCACGTCCGCCGACGCGGACGTGCAACGGCAGCTTCTGTGCGGTGAGCGCCACGTGGTCGCGCTCGGCGCGGATCGGCGGTTCGAATCGGCCGACCTTGTCGGTGGACCACCCGGTGCGCTCGGCGACCTCGTCGATCGTCAGACCGGAGCGCAACAACGCCTGGATGTCGCGGGGACGCACGTTCGGGTCGACGCCGTCGTCGTTCAGCCGGGAGCGCACCGCGCGGACGGCGCTGCGCAGGGCATCGTCGATCTCGACCTGGTGCTGTTCACCGTCCTCGTCGACGAGGAGCAGTCGCGTGCCTTCGTCATCGACACCGACGAATCGCAAGTCGCGCATGTGTATGTATGCCTTCCCGGGCTTCGACAAACCGTGGTTCACCTTGCCACGGTGAGTGTGATCGGACCGGACGGCACGCCGGGCGCGAGGCACACACGAGACATCGACGGGTGCCGCGCCCCGCCCCGGGGACGAGGGTGACAATGGACTCATGAGTTCTCCCACCGCCGACCCCCGTGACCCTGCGGACTCCGGCTCCGCACCCATGAACCCCGAGGCAGCGTCGGATGCCACCACGGATCCCACCACGGATCCCACCACGGACATCGGGCAGACCACCCCTGAGCCCCAGCCGTCGGGCGAGGGTGGGGACACCGCTCTGCCGCCGTACGACGCGATCGTCCTGCTGTCGTTCGGTGGTCCGGAGTCACCGGAGGAGGTCATGCCCTTCCTGCGCCGGGTGACCGGTGGACGTGGCATCCCCGACGAGCGACTGGAAGAAGTGGCCCACCACTACATGGAGTTCGGCGGTCGCAGCCCGATCAACGACCAGTGCCGGGCCCTGCAGTCGGCGTTGCACGACGAACTGCGCCGGCGGGGCATCAGCACCCCCGTGCTGTGGGGCAACCGCAACAGCGAACCGTTCCTGACCGATGTGCTGCGGGAGGCCTACGACGGCGGCATGCGCAATGTCGTCGCGCTCACCACGAGCGCCTACTCCTCCTACAGCTCGTGTCGGCAGTACCGCGAGAACATCGCTGCCTCGCTGGCCGAACTCGCAGAGGAAGGCAAGGAACTCCACGTCGACAAGGTGCGCCAGTACGCCACGCATCCCAGTTTCGCCCGCACCAACATCCGGCTGATCACCGACGCCGTCCGTGCGGCCGACCAGCCTGACGACTCCAAACTGCGGGTCGTGTTCGTGACCCACTCCATCCCCGAGGCGATGGACGACACCTCCGGCCCGGGCGATGGCGAGGGAAACCTGTACGAGCACCAGCACGACGAACTGGCGCACGTCGCACTCGACGAGATCGGCGCGACGCTCGACCGTGACCTCGACGGCGCACTGGTCTACTGCTCGCGGTCCGGCCCGCCCAGCCAGCCCTGGCTCGAGCCCGACATCAACGATCACCTGCGTTCGCTCGCCGAGGACGGCGTCACGGACGTCGTCGTGGCACCGATCGGCTTCATCTCCGACCACATGGAGGTGAAGTTCGATCTCGACACCGAGGCCGCCGAAACCGCACAGGAAGTCGGGCTGCGCATGACGCGCGTCCCGACCGTCGGTATCGACCTGGAGTTCGTCAGCGGGCTGGTCGACCTTGTCGAGGAGCGCGCCGCTCAGGCCCGCGGTGAACAGGTGACCATGCCGGCGTGGCCGGGTGAGGCGATGCCGCCGATCTGTCGCCCGGGCTGCTGCCCGAACCTGCGTACCGCGCTGCCGGCTGCCTGCGGCTCCGACTGATGGCATCGCACGACGCCGCAGCGCTGGAACAGGTTGCCCGCGACGTGGCGGTGCTCGCCGGCCGGTTGATCGTCCAGGAGCGCCCCGCCGGGCTCGGTGTCGCGCAGACGAAGACCAGCCTGACCGACGTCGTCACCGAGATGGACCGGCGCAGCGAACGTCTGATCCGCGACGAGCTCGCACACCGTCGTCCGGACGACGGTGTGCTCGGTGAAGAAGGCACCAGCGACGCGGGCTCGAGTGGGATCACCTGGGTGGTCGACCCGATCGACGGGACGGTCAACTACCTGTACGAAATTCCGGCGTACGCGGTGTCGATCGCAGCCTGTACCGGCGACATCTCCCGGCCGGAGGAACTCGTCCCCGTCGCGGGCGCGGTCTACAACCCGGTGACCGACGAACTCTTCCATGGCCATCGTGGCGGGGGAGCGCACCTGAGCATCGGGTTGCGTCAGCAGCCGCTTTCGGTGAGCGGCACGAAGGATCTGGGGATGGCGCTACTCGGTACGGGCTTCGGGTACGAAGCGGCCAAGCGGGAGCGACAGGGCGCTGTGCTCGCCGAGCTCATCGGTGACGTGCGCGACGTGCGCCGGATCGGGAGCGCGGCGCTCGATCTGTGCTCCATTGCGGCCGGACGTCTGGACGTGTACTTCGAGTCCGGCCTCAATCCGTGGGACCGTGCGGCCGGTCAGTTGCTGGTCCGGGAAGCGGGCGGAGTGGTCCGCGGGGCACACCAGGAGCCCGACAAGCACATGGTGATCGCAGGCCCGGCGGGGTTGGTCGAGCAGGTGGCGCTCCGGGTGCTTGCTGACGGATGACCACCCACGTGGGTGAAACCGCGGACCCGGTGCGCACTCTTCGGCCGCGATGGTGCAAAATTCCCGCGCGACGGGCACAAAAAACGGGTCGGGAGCGTTACCGCGACTGAAGCCGGAGGTACCGCCCGGCCGACGCACCGAACTGACGACGAAGAAGGACCTCGATGGCCACCGATTACGACGCTCCACGAAAGACCGACGACGACCTCTCCGAGGACAGCCTCGAGGAACTCAAGTCGCGTCGCAACGACACCAGCGGTCAGGTCGACGTCGACGAGACCGAGCAGGCAGAAGGCTTCGAGCTGCCGGGTGCGGACCTCTCCGGTGAGGAGATGGAGATCCGCGTCGTCCCGCGTCAGGCCGACGAGTTCACCTGCTCACGCTGCTTCCTGGTCAACCACCGCAGTCAGCACGCCGGCGAGCGTGACGGCCTGCCGATCTGCAAGGACTGCGCCTGAGCGCTGTGCCTGACCGACTGCCGCTGATGATCCAGCAGCTCGACCCGGAGCTGCCACTGCCCGCGTACGCCAAACCCGGCGACGCGGGCATGGATCTGTATGCGGCGCAAGCGGTTTCACTGCGACCCGGTGAGCGCTCGTTGGTGCGCACCGGTATCGCGCTCGCCATACCCGACGGCTTCGTCGGCCTGGTTCACCCGCGGTCGGGGCTGGCCGCGAAGCACGGGATCACCATCGTCAATGCTCCTGGCACCATCGACGCCGGCTACCGCGGCGAGGTGCTGGTGAACCTGCTGAATCTGGACCCGCGCGACACCTTCCAGGTGCAGCGGGGTGACCGCATCGCCCAACTCGTGGTGCAGGCATGTGCCCGGGTCGAGTGGGAACCCGTGGATGCCCTTCCCGATAGCGTGAGAGGTGTGAGCGGACACGGAGCCAGTGGTGGCTTCGGTTCGTCCACGACACCGACAGATCGCCCTTCGGACCGACCGTCCGACAGCACGACTTCCGACAGCACGAGCAAGGACTGAGAACCGTGGGTATTTTCCGTCGCAAGGACAAGGCGGCCGAGGTCGAGAAGCCAGCCGCGACCGAGGTCGACACCGAAGAGGTGCGTGACGTCGAGACGGACGCCGCAGTCGGCGAACCGGTGACCGCGACCTCTGACGACAGCGCCGACGACGCACGCACCGACCCGGCTGTTGCCGCCGACGAGAATGCCGACGAGCTTGCCCGCACCCCGCGCCTGAACTCGCGTGAGGTCGACCGCAGCAAGGGGCCGTTCGACCGCACGGAGGTCGACGACCTCGAGGGCCGCGTCGACTTCGGTTCGATCGCCATCGTCCCGATCGCCGAGATGGAACTTCGCCTGGACGTCGACGAATCGGGACAGGAGATCACCGGCCTGACTGCGATCGTCGGCGAATCTGCGTGTCAGATGCAGGTTTTCGCTGCACCGAAGTCCAGCGGTGTGTGGGACGGAATCCGTGGCGAGATCCACGACAACCTGCTGAGCACCGGCGGTACAGCGCAGGAGATGGTCGGCGCACTGGGGTACGAACTGCACGTCCGGATGCCGGCCACCGGCCCTGACGGTCGCACCACGCACTCCGCCGCGACCTTCGTCGGCGTCGACGGCCCACGCTGGTTCCTGCGCGCCGTCCTGTCCGGCAAGGCCGCGATGGAGGACGAGGCCGCCGAGCAGATGCTGGAGTTCATCCGCGGCGTGGTCGTGACCCGTGGCGGTGAGCCGCGCGCTCCCCGCGAACTCCTGCCGCTTCGACTGCCGGAGAACACCGAGCCGGTGCGCGAGTACGACGAGGCGGGCGAGCAACTCCCGAACCCGTTCGACCGCGGTCCGGAGATCACCGAGATCCGTTGATGGATTCCCGCCTGCGTCGCTGGGCCCGAAAAATCTCGGGTTCGAGCGTCGAACACGACCGAGAAGCGTTGCAGCAGAACGCCCTTGCCTCGGGCAGCATTCGTGTCGCCGAGCTCGTCGACCGTTCATCGGCGACCTGCACGGGCACGATCACCGAGGTCTCTGCTCAGCAGTTGGGTGAGGACGGTTGGACCCTGCTCGCTGCCGTCGACGACGGTTCGGGCGTGCTGATGCTCAGCTGGCTCGGTCGGCGCAGCATCGCCGGAATCGAACCGGGCGTGATGCTGACCGCGCACGGTCGGGTGTCGTTCAAGCGCAGCCTGCCGGTGATGTTCAACCCGCGCTACGAAATCATCCCCTGCAGCGACCGCTGACCACTGCCGCCCATCTCCAAGGTCAAAGGACGTCTGGGGTCACCAGGCGGATCTCGGACGCGTCCTGACCGGTGAGCGCGGTGCCGAGCAACGGCTCGGACGCGGGGGTGGTGAGGAACAGCAGTTCGTCGAACCCTTCGACGACGTCGTGCGGCTTCGGCGCGATCGGCGTCTCGTCGCGAATGATCGCGACCAGCACGGTGTCCTTCGGCAGCTCCAACTCGGCGATGGTGCTGCCCACGACGGGTCCGTCGGCGGGAACGGTGATCTCGACCATCGCAGCGCGACCCTGCTGGAACTGGAACAGCCGGACCAGGTCACCGACGGAGACAGCCTCCTCGACCAGGGCGGTCATCAGGCGCGGGGTCGACACCGCGACGTCGACACCCCAGCTCTCGTCGAACATCCACTCGTTCTTCGGGTTGCTGATGCGGGCGACCGTGCGCCCGACGCCGAACTCGGTCTTCGCGAGCAACGAGACGACGAGGTTGACCTTGTCGTCGCCGGTCGCGCAGACCACGACATCGCAGTCCTCGAGGCCGGCCTCGTGCAGTGTGCTGGTCTCGCACGCGTCGGCCAGCAACCAGGACGCTTCGGGCACGGACTGGCTCTTCGCCTCGTCCGCGTACTTGTCGATGAACAGCACCTGGTGCTTGTTGACGAGCAATTCACGACCGATCGAACGGCCGACCGAACCTGCTCCGACGATGACGACTCGCATCGAAATTCCCTCGCTCAGACTTCGGTCGGACGCTGACCCGCGAGCAACTGCTCGAGGGCGGCGAGACGGTCGGTGCGCACCAGCATCTGCAACAGGTCGCCGTCCTGCAGGACGGTGTTCTTGACCGGGAGCATCCCTTCACCCAGCCGCGTCAGGTAGGCGACGCGGGCGCCGGTGATCGCCTCCAGTTTGACCAGCGGAGTGCCGACCCAGCTGGGGTCGGTCGGGATCTCGGCCAGTGTCACCGCGCCGCTCGCGTCGGTGTGCACCGGGACGGCTCCGGCAGGCACCAGCCGGCGCATCACCTGGTCGGCGGTCCACTTCACGGTGGCCACCGTGGGGATGCCGAGCCGCTGATAGATCTCCGCGCGGCCCGGGTCGTAGATACGGGCGACCACGTGCTCGACGTCGAACGTCTCACGGGCCACCCGGGCGGACAGGATGTTGGAGTTGTCACCGCTGCTGACTGCCGCGAATGCGTACGCCCGGTCGATGCCGGCTGCACGCAGGGTGTCGCGGTCGAATCCGACGCCGGTGATGCGTCGTCCCTCGAACGCTGCGCCGAGGCGCCGGAAGGCGGCCTCGTTCTGGTCGATGACGGCGACTGAGTGTCCCTGTGCTTCCAGCGACATCGCCAAGGTGGAGCCCACACGGCCGCAGCCCATGATCACGTAGTGCACTCGGCAGACGCTACCGGAGCAGGTGGGTGCACTCCCAACCTCGGCGGTTCGCCCCGTGCCGTACCTGCTGCCTATGCTCCGAACATGTCCCTTCCATGCATCCCCGGCCCGTCCTGCCCGTGCACCGCCGCGTGGGTCGCGCGATGAGCCGTCCGTCGGGTTCGGGACGTCGGCGTCGACGTGGCGACCAGCGCCGTCCGCGGTCGCGTTCCAACCAAGGCCGATCGCTGGTCGGTCAGGAGTTAGAGGTCGAGATCGGTCCGGTCGCGCACGGCGGTCACTGCGTGGCTCGCCACGAGGGACGCGTGTTGTTCGTCCGGCACGCCTTGCCCGGCGAGCGCGTGATCGCGCGGGCGACCGACGGGGGAGACAAGTCGAGCTTTCTGCGGGCAGATGCCGTCCGGGTGCTCGAAGCATCGGACGAGCGAGTGGACGACGGGTGTCCGTTCGCCGGTCCGGGCAAGTGTGGCGGGTGCGACTGGCAGCACACGACCGCCGCCTATCAGCGCGATCTGAAGACCGCCGTGGTGCGCGAACAGTTGCAGCGGCTGGCCGGCATCGAATGGAACGGTCAGGTGCAGGCCGTGCCGGGTGACGACGACGGTGCCGGCTGGCGCACCCGGGTCGAGTTCACGATCAGCGGGGGAGGGCGTCTCGGCCTGCGTGGCCACCGCTCGCACGACATCATCAAGATCGACAACTGCCGGATCGCGCACCCGCTGATCGGTCAGGTCGGTCTCTACGAGGAGCGTTTCAAGCCCGGTCTGTCGGGTCTCGACGTCGCGGTGACCTCTGAGAACGAAGTGATTGCAGTCGAGTTGCCGCTGGAGTCGGGGGACGAGATTCCGGTGCTGGGCGAGGTGGTCGCGGCGAACGGACGCGAACACGAGTTCGAGGTGAGCGCGCGCGGCTTCTGGCAGATCCACCCGGGGGCCACCACGACCTTCGTCGAGCACGTGCTGTCGAAGTTGGCGCCGGTCGAGGGCGAGAAGGTGCTCGATCTGTACTGCGGTGTGGGCCTGTTCTCCGCGTTCTTCGCAGATGTCGTCGGTGCGCCGAACGTCCTCGGTGTCGAGGGCTCGGAGCCGGCCGTGGAGCAGGCGCACGCGAACGTCCCCGGCGCGAGTTTCATCGTCGGTGACGTGCGAGAGCAGTTGGACTTCCTGGAGGCCGAGGCCGATCTGGTCGTGCTCGACCCGCCACGCACGGGCGCGGGGCGTGAGGTCATCGAAGCCATCGCAGCCCGTGCGCCGCGGGCTGTCGCGTACGTCGCGTGCGATCCCGCAGCGTTGGCGCGCGACCTGGCGTACGCGTCCGAGGTCGGTTACGCGCCGACCTCGATCGAGGCGTTCGATGCCTTTCCCATGACCCATCACGTCGAGACGATCGCGATCCTCGAAGCGCGGTGAGACCGGGTCGGGCGCTCACGAGGATCTTGCCCGGCAGGGGCGTGTCGCGCGGTCGAACGGTGTTGAATCGGAGCAGGCACACCACGCGCGTGAGTTAGGTGAACCTTCGTGATTCCGCGCCGATCCGGTGTGATTGGATTATCTTGACGTCAAGATAATCGGGCTGTTGCCCGTGACAGCCAGACCGATGCGATGAAGGAGTTGGCGTGAGCACCAACAGTTTTGGGGCCAAGGGCACCCTCGAGGTAGGGGATCAGTCCTACGAGATCTACCGGTTGAACACGGTCGAGGGCAGCAACAACCTCCCGTTCAGCCTCAAGGTGCTGCTGGAGAACCTGCTGCGCACCGAGGACGGCGCGAACATCACCAAGGAGCACATCAACGCGCTCGGTCAGTGGGACGAGAACGCCGAGCCCGACACCGAGATCCAGTTCACGCCGGCACGCGTGATCATGCAGGACTTCACCGGCGTGCCCTGTGTCGTAGACCTCGCCACCATGCGTGAGGCCGTCGCCGAGCTCGGTGGCGACGCGAAGAAGATCAACCCGCTCGCGCCGGCCGAGATGGTCATCGACCACTCGGTGATCATCGACGTCGCCGGCCGCCCCGACGCGTTCGAGAAGAACGTCGAGATCGAGTACGGCCGCAACAAGGAGCGCTACCAGTTCCTGCGCTGGGGTCAGACCGCGTTCGACGACTTCAAGGTCGTGCCCCCGGGCACCGGCATCGTCCACCAGGTCAACATCGAGCACCTGGCCCGTACCGTGATGGTGCGCGACGGCGTCGCCTACCCCGACTCCTGCGTCGGCACCGACAGCCACACCACGATGGTCAACGGCCTGGGCGTGCTCGGCTGGGGCGTCGGTGGCATCGAGGCCGAGGCCGCGATGCTCGGCCAGCCGGTTTCGATGCTCATCCCGCGCGTCGTCGGCTTCAAGCTCAGCGGCGAGATTCCCGCCGGTGCGACCGCGACCGACGTCGTCCTCACGATCACCCAGATGCTGCGCCAGCACGGCGTAGTGGGCAAGTTCGTCGAGTTCTACGGCGACGGTGTCGGCGCCGTGCCGCTGGCCAACCGCGCCACCATCGGCAACATGAGCCCCGAGTTTGGTTCAACCTGTGCGATCTTCCCGATCGACGAGGTCACGCTGGACTACCTGCGCCTGACCGGCCGCAGCGACGAGCAGGTCGCGCTCGTCGAGGCGTACACCAAGGAGCAGGGTCTGTGGCACGACCCGTCGCACGAGCCGCGCTACTCGGAGTACCTCGAACTCGACCTGTCGACCGTCGTTCCCTCGATCGCCGGCCCGAAGCGTCCCCAGGACCGCATCGTGGTCTCGGAGGCCAAGGAGCAGTTCAAGCTCGACATCAAGAACTACGGCGTCGATGGTGACCTGCGCTCCGCGTCCGTCAACAAGGAGGGCGACACCTTTGAGCTGAAGGACGGCGCGGTCGTGATCGCGTCGATCACCTCGTGCACCAACACCTCGAACCCCTCGGTGATGATGGGCGCCGCCCTGCTGGCGAAGAAGGCCGTCGAGAAGGGTCTGACGGTGCCGCCGTGGGTCAAGACCTCGATGGCCCCCGGTTCGCAGGTCGTCACCGGCTACTACGAGAACGCCGGACTCTGGCCCTACCTGGAGAAGCTCGGCTTCCACCTGGTGGGTTACGGCTGCACGACCTGCATCGGTAACTCCGGTCCGCTGGCCGACGAGATCTCGGCGTCGATCAACGAGAACGACCTCTCGGTCGTTTCGGTGCTGTCGGGTAACCGCAACTTCGAGGGCCGCATCAACCCCGACGTGAAGATGAACTACCTGGCCTCGCCGCCGCTGGTCATCGCTTACGCGCTCGCCGGCACGATGGACTTCGACTTCGACACCGACGCGCTGGGCAAGGACGCCGAGGGCAACGAGGTGTTCCTCAAGGACATCTGGCCCGACCCGGCCGAGGTGGAGTCGACCATCGCCCAGGCGATCAGCAAGGAACTGTTCGTCAAGGACTACGCCGACGTGTTCGCCGGCGACGAGCGCTGGAAGTCGCTGCCGACTCCCGAGGGCGACACCTTCGAGTGGGACGGCGAGTCGACCTACGTCCGCAAGCCCCCGTACTTCGAGGGCATGAAGCTGGAGACCACTCCCGTCGAGGACATCTCCGGTGCTCGCGTGCTGGCCAAGTTGGGCGACTCGGTCACCACCGACCACATCAGCCCGGCCGGCGCGATCAAGGCCGACAGCCCGGCCGGTCGCTACCTGAACGAGCACGGTGTGGAACGCAAGGACTTCAACTCCTACGGCTCGCGTCGCGGTAACCACGAGGTGATGGTGCGCGGCACGTTCGCGAACATCCGCCTGAAGAACCAGCTGCTGGACGGTGTCGAGGGTGGCTTCACCCGCGACTTCACCGCCGGTGGCGAGCAGGCCGCGATCTACGACGCCGCCGAGAACTACGCCAAGGAGGGCACCCCGCTGGTGATCCTCGGTGGCAAGGAGTACGGCTCGGGCTCCTCGCGTGACTGGGCCGCCAAGGGCACCCGTCTGCTGGGCGTCAAGGCCGTGATCACCGAGTCGTTCGAGCGTATCCACCGCTCCAACCTCATCGGCATGGGCGTGCTGCCGTTGCAGTTCCCGAAGGGTCAGTCGACCGACTCGCTCGGCCTGGACGGCACGGAGACCTTCGACATCTCGGGCATCACCGAGCTCAACGAGGGCAAGACCCCCAAGACGGTCCACGTCACCGCCACCAAGGAAGGCGGCGACACGGTCGAGTTCGACGCGGTCGTCCGCATCGACACCCCGGGTGAGGCGGAGTACTTCCGCAACGACGGCATCCTGCAGTACGTCCTTCGCAGCCTGGTCAAGTGATTCGCCTGTAACGCAAGGCAGTACGAAGCCCCGGTCCGTTTCGGACCGGGGCTTCGTGCCGTTCGTCGCCGATGGCCTCGAGCAGGTTGCGGCCGACGATGGTGTAGTCGGTGTCATCACCCTGGCGGGCGGGCAAGCCTGTGTGCTTGCGTCCTGCGGGTTGGATCGCACAACGAGCCGGGGCCTCAGGTGTAGAGGCAGAATGGATGGCCGGCGGGGTCGAGAAGTACCCGCACGTTGTCCTGCGGCTGGTGGTCGATTCAAGGCGAAAGAATAGGCGTGCCCGCCACGTCCAGGTGGCGGGCACGCATCATTCTCAGCGCGAGCGCTTCACAGCAGCACTCCACCGAACACGAAGCCGAGCGCGACCGAGAACGCGATCGCCAGGACGCCCGGCAGCAGGAACGGGTGGTTGAAGACCGCCTTTCCGATGCGGGTTGTGCCGGTGTCGTCCATTTCCACGGCGGCCAACAGGGTCGGGTAGGTCGGCAGCACGAACAGTGCCGATACCGCGGCGAAGGACGCGATGGCGGCGACGGGGGACACGCCGAGGGCGAGGGCGGTCGGCATCAGTGCCTTGGTGGTGGCCGCCTGGCTGTACAGCAGGCATGCGGCGAAGAACAGCACGACGGCGAGCGTCCACGGGTGATCGCGCAACAGGTCGCCGGCCGCCGACTTGATCTCGGCCTCGTGGGCACCGACGAAGGTGGCCCCGAGCCAGGCGACACCGAGGACGCAGATGCACGCGCTCATGCCCGACTTGAAGGTCGACGCGGAGAGAATCTGCGAGGTGTCGACCGCGCAGAACGCGACGATCGTGGTGGCGATGGTGAGCATGAACGCGATGATGGCCGCGTCGCGCGTCATCGGCGGGTCGGAGATGAGTCCGACCTTGTCGCTGATGGCGGTGGCGTAGGCCATCACGGCCACCAGTCCAGTGAGGAAGATCGCGACGGACAGCTTCGCCCGGGGCTTCAGGACGATCTCGGTGTGTCCGCGCATGTCGACCGTTCCGGCCGCCAGCCGGCGCTGGAACTCGGGATCGTCGGTGAGCGCGCTGTGCTTGCTCATGCGATCCCACAGGTAGATGCACAGCGCGGCCAACATCGAGCCGATGAAGGTCGAGGGGATCACGACCGCGAGCAGTTGCAGGTAGTCGACACCCTGCTTCTCAAGCACGGAGGAGAAGAACACCACTGCGGCCGAGATGGGCGATGCGGTGATCGCGATCTGCGAGGCGACGACGGCGATCGACAACGGCCGGGCCGGCTTGATGTTGCTTTCCTTCGCCACCTCGGTGATGACCGGCATGGTGGAGAACGCGGTGTGTCCGGTGCCGGCCATGAAGGTCATCAGATAGGTGATGACCGGCGCGAGGAAGATCAGGTGGCGTGGATTGCGGCGCAGCACCTTCTCGGCGAGGCTGACCAGGTAGTCCATGCCTCCGGCGACCTGCATCGCCGCGATCGCTGCGATGACCGCCGCAATGATCGAGATGACGTCGAGCGGCATGTCGCCCGGTTCGACGCCCAGCAGGGCCAGGACGAGCACACCGAGGCCACCGGTGAAACCGATCGCGATGCCGCCGAGGCGGGCGCCGAGGAAGATCGCAGCGAGAACGACGAGGAGTTCGACCCAGATCATCGCGCGGCCTTCGGTTCGTCTTGTTCGGCGAGCGTGGTGATGTCGCGGGGATGCATCAGGTTCTGCGGCGACAGGACGGTGTCCAGCACCGTCTGATCCAGCAGCCCCATCTCGAGCACGACCTCGCGGACGCTGCGTCCCGACCGGGCGCACTCCTTGCCGACCAGGTCGCCGTTGTGGTGACCGATGAGGTCGTTGAGGTAGGTGACGATGCCGATGGAGTTCATGACGTAGTCACGGCAGGTGTCCGGGTTGGCGGTGATGCCCGAAACACACTTGGTGCTCAGAGTGGTGCACGCGTTGGTCATCAGCGAGATCGACTCGAACATGACCTGACCGATGACCGGCTCCATCACGTTGAGCTGTAGCTGGCCGGCCTCTGCGGCGAAGGTGAGTGTCACGTCGTTGCCGAAGACCTTGAAGCACACCTGGTTGACGACCTCGGGAATGACCGGGTTCACCTTCGCCGGCATGATCGAGGAGCCCGCCTGCATCTCCGGCAGGTTGATCTCGCCGAGTCCGGCACGGGGACCGGAGGACAGCAGCCGCAGGTCGTTGCAGATCTTCGACAGCTTGGACGCCGTCCGCTTCACGGTGGCGTGGACCTGAACATACGCCCCGCAGTCGCTGGTCGCCTCGATAAGGTTGGGCGCCAATGTGATGGGCAGCCCGCTGACTTCGGCCAACTTGGCGGTGACGACCTTCGGGTACCCCTTGGGGGTGTTGAGCCCGGTACCGATGGCTGTCGCGCCGAGGTTCACCTCGGCCAACAATTCCCTGGACGCCTCGAGCCGGTCGATCTCCTCGCGTAAGGTCGCGCAGAACGCGCGGAACTCATCGCCCAGGGTCATCGGGACGGCATCCTGCAACTGGGTGCGCCCCATCTTGAGGACGTCGGCGAACTCCTCGCCCTTCGCCTCGCAGGTGTCGGCGAGCGTGCCCACGGCGTCGATGAGACCCTGCAGCGCGAAAAGGACGCCGATGCGGAAGCCGCTCGGGTAGGCGTCGTTGGTCGACTGCGACCGGTTCACGTGGTCGTTCGGGTTGACGATGTCGTACCGGCCGCGTTCGTGTCCGAGGTGCTCGAGTGCGAGGTTGGCTAGCACTTCGTTGGTGTTCATGTTCACCGACGTGCCGGCGCCGCCCTGGAAGACGTCCACCGGGAACTGGTCCATGCACCGTCCCTGGTCGATGACCTGGTCGCACGCCCACTCGATGGCGTCCGCGATCTCGGGGGACAGGGCGCCGAGTTCGGCGTTCGCGCGCGCGGTGGCCTTCTTGACCATGACCATTCCGCGGATGAAGTCGGGGCAGTCATTGATCGTTGCTCCGCTGATCCGGAAGTTCTCGATGGCGCGCAGGGTGTGCACGCCGTAATAGGCGTCCCCGGGTACTTCACGACTACCGAGGAGGTCCTCCTCGATCCGAACCTGACTCATGGGTGCTTCAACTCCTTCGAAGACGGATCCGATCTGAATCCACTACACAGCGTAGTACTAGTGCGGATCGGAGCGCATCTCACGACCACCTGTTCGGGTGACTGGTCGGTCACACGATCGGTCACCCGGCCGGTCTGCCGTGAGACTGCGCAGGGCGCGCAGGAACGGCGGCCGGGCGTCCGGTCGTTGGAACCCCGGATCGCCTAGACTCGACTGACCCCCTGTGGAAGGAACGTGCACACCCGTGGGACTGCTTTCCGGCATTCACGCACCGGGCGACGTCAAGAACGTCCCGGTCGAGCAAATCGACGAACTCGCGCGGGAGATCCGCGATTTCCTGGTCGACTCGGTCTCCCGCACCGGCGGACACCTCGGCCCGAACCTCGGGGTCGTCGAGTTGTCGATCGCGCTGCACCGTGTGTTCGATTCACCGAGCGATTCGATCGTCTTCGACACCGGTCACCAGTCGTACGTCCACAAACTGCTCACCGGGAGGCACGACTTCTCCGACCTCAAGAAGCAGGGAGGTATCTCCGGCTACCCCTGTCGCGCGGAGTCCGAGCACGACATCGTCGAGAATTCTCACGCCAGCACGTCCCTGTCCTGGGCGCACGGCATCGCCAGGGCTCGCAAGCTCAAGGGCGAGGATCGCCACACCGTCGCGATCATCGGCGACGGGGCACTCACCGGCGGCATGGCCTGGGAAGCGCTCAACAACATCGCGGTCGACCGCGAACTCCCGCTCGTCATCGTGATCAATGACAACGAGCGGTCCTACGCCCCGACCATCGGCGGTCTTGCCGAACATCTCGCCACGCTGCGCACCACCCGCCAGTACGAGCAGGTTCTCGACTGGGGCAAGGCGCGGCTACAGCAGACTCCCGTCGTCGGCAACGCGATGTACCAGTCGTTGCACGGCATGAAGAAGGGCATCAAGGATGTCCTCTCGCCGCAGCGTGGCATGTTCGAAGACCTCGGTCTGAAGTACGTGGGACCGGTCGACGGCCACGACGAGCAGGCTGTCGAACATGCGCTGGAGAAGGCAAAGACCTACGGCGGCCCATGCTTGGTGCACGTGATCACCCAGAAGGGCCGCGGCTACGCGCCGGCGGCCGAACACGAGGGCGATCAATGGCACGGCATCGGCAAGTTCAATCCCGAGACCGGGCTACCGTTCGAGGTGTCCGGGCGCATCTGGACCGATGAGTTCAGCGACGAGATGGTGCGCCTGGGAGCCCAACGCGACGACATCGTCGCCATCACCGCGGCGATGCTGATCCCGGTCGGCCTCGACCAGTTCGCCGCCAAGTACCCCGAGCGGGTCTTCGACGTCGGCATCGCCGAGCAGCACGCCGCCACGATGGCCGCCGGTCTCTCGTTCGGCGGCATGCACCCGGTCGTGGCGATCTACGCCACCTTCCTCAACCGCGCATTCGACCAGTTGCTCATGGACTGCGCGCTGCACAAGCAGGGCGTGACCTTCGTGCTCGACCGCGCCGGCATCACCGGCTCGGACGGCCCGTCGCACAACGGCATGTGGGACATGGCGATCTGCTCGATCGTGCCCGGGCTGCGCCTGGCCGCACCGCGCGACGGGGAGCAGGTCAAGGCGCAGCTGCGCGAGGCGGTCGAGGTCGACGATGCGCCGACGGTCATCCGCTTCCCGAAGGGCGACGTCGCGGAACCTCTCACTGCTGTTCGGCAGAACAATGGTCTCGACGTGCTGCACGACGCGTCCGCGCCGCAAGTATTGGTGGTGGCGGTCGGCTCGATGTGCGCGGCCGCGATCAGCGTCGCGGAAAAGCTTGAAGCACAAGGACATTCGACTTTGGTGATCGACCCGCGGTGGGTCATCCCCGTGAACGAAGCGATCGTCGAGCAAGCGCGGTCGGTTGAGCGCGTGGTCGTGATCGAGGACAACCTGGTTACTCACGGTGTCGGCGTCGCCGTCTCGCATGCGCTGCGATCCGCGGGTGTCGACGTGCCGGTTCACACCTACGGCATTCCGCATCGGTTCCTCGATCACGCGTCGCGCGGTCAGGTGCTGGAGTCGATCGGCCTGACGCCTGACGTCATCACGACCGACGTCCTGGCCCGTATCGCGTCCCACTGATCGTTGGGCGAGTACTTCACGACTGATCTGTGGTCCTCGCGCGACTGGTTGCGCGATGCGACGGCCTGGATCGACGACAACCTCGAACGCCGCGGTGTCACGCGCATACCCACGTCACCGCGGCAACCGCGCCTGCGCCCATGGTCGACCCTTCTCGTGGTCGATACCGATCACGGACGCGTGTGGTTCAAGGCATGCGCACCGCAGCAACGAGCCGAGGTGCCGGTGCTCGACGCACTCACCGACGTCGCGCCTGACCTCGTCCCTACGTTGTGGTCCGCCGATGCCGAGCGGGGTTGGTTGCTCGTGCCGGATCAGGGGCCGACCCTGCGCGACGTTGCCGACGCGCAGAACATCACGGGGCACCTCTCGGCGGTGCTTCGCCGATATGCCCGGGCGCAACGAGCGTCCGTCAAGGCGGTCGATGCGATGGCGGCGGCCGGCGTACCCACGCTCCGTCCCTGCGATCTGGTGCATGAGTGGACGAGTGAGGGCCTGGCCGCAGAGGCCACACCCGCGTTACGTGACGCCGCGGCGCGCCTCGACGCGGTCGGCCTGCCGACCACCGTCCAGCACGACGACCTGCATGCCGGCAATGTCTTTGTCGCCAACGCGGCCAGTGCCAGCATGCATGACTCACGCATTTTCGACTGGGGTGACACCTATCTCGGAAATCCGTTGTGCTCGTTGCTGATTCCGCTGCGTGGCCCGTCGCACCACTTCGATCTGCCCGCTGACCCAGAGCGCGACGCTCGCATGGTGCGGGCCTACCTGGCGTGCTGGTCGGACGTCGCGTCGTCGGCCGAATTGTCGAAGGTACTTCCCGACGCGCTGCTGCTGGCCCGGGTCGGTCGCATCATCGGGTGGCGCCGAGCGCTGGCGAATGCGACAGATGCCCAGAAGCGGCAGTGGTCGGACCACCCGATGCAATGGGTGAAGGAAGTCGTCGCAGCCGTACGGTCTGCACGCCGGCGATGAGGCGAGCCGCATCCGTGCTGGGTAGTGGTCGTCCAGTGGCCGCGAATCCCTCGATCGCGTGGTTCATCCAGCGCTCCACGGCCGCCACCCTAGGGTCACAGCATTTCTAGTGGTCGCGGTCCGCTCGGCGGCGGAAACGCACGGTCCAGAGCGTCCAGGTCTTCCCGGGTCAGCTCCACCTCCAGTGCTGTGGCGTTGTCGCGCACGTGTTGCGGGCTGCTCGCCTTGGGGATCGTGCAGAGCGAGTCGCGGCGCAGCACCCAGGCGAGGGCCGCCGCCGCGGGGCTGACGCTGTGACCGGCCGCGACGTCGTTCAACGTCGCGTCGTGAAGGATGCGGCCCTGCTCGATCGGCGAGTACGCCATGACCGGCAGCTGGTGGTCGGTGCACCACGGCAGTAGGTCGTACTCCGGTCCTCGCCGCGACAGGTTGTACAGCACCTGATCCGTGGCCAGCCCGCCGCTGCCCGGCACGTCCCGCAGGTCGGCGAGGGCCAGGTGGTCGAAGTTGCTGACGCCCCAGTATCGGATTTTCCCGTCCGCGACGAGCTGTTGGAAGGCCGCGACGGTGTCCTGCAGCGGGTACCTGCCCTGCCAGTGCAGCAGGTAGAGGTCGATCCGATCGGTGCCCAGGCGTTTCAGGCTGCGTTCGCAGGCCGCGATCGTGCCGGAACGGGAGGCCTGGGACGGCCGGACCTTGCTGACCACGAACGCCTCGTCGCGGCGACCCGCCAATGCTTCACCGACCACCTCCTCCGCGCCGCCGTCGGCGTACATCTCGGCGGTGTCGACCAGTGTCATACCCAGCTCGAGGCCGGTGTGCAGCGCGGCGACCTCGTCGCCGCGTCGGCCGGGGTCCTCACCCCAGCCCCAGGTGCCCTGGCCCAGCACAGGGATGGACTCCCCGCTCGGTAGCGTTATCTGTCGCATCCGCGATCACTTCCTTGTTGTCCTGAGGTGGGAGGTGGGCTGAGATCCTCCAAGGGCCCGCGCGTCCCCGGCCGGTGCCGGCCTACTGCGTGGGTCATCGATCGAGTTGGAAGAGGGCCCGGACGCAGCCGTCCTGCTTGTTCTTGAACATCTCGTAGCCGTGGGGTCCTTGGTCCAGCGGCATGATGTGGGTGCGAGGTGCTCGGTGGTGCCGGGTGTCGAGCCGGTAGTCAGCCCCGCCTGTGCCATGTGGCGTACCGGGCTGCTCACGAGCGGTTTCCGGCGCCGGTGGGCTGGGCGGCTTGGCGGAAGGCTAACACGATGGCGCAACAGAACGCCGGGATGTCATCGGGTGAGCGGCTGGTGACCAGGTTCCCCTCTCGGGCCACCTCTTGGTCCACCACGTTCGCGCTGTCGAGGCCCGCGGTGGCGGTAGCCGTTGCGTTGGGCCGAATGCGAGGCCCTACTCAGCGTCGACAATCGACCTGGCCGCTCAGGCCCACTGACCGCGTTCCTGCAGAACGGTTTTCAGCAGGTCGGCACGGTCGGAGATCAGGCCGTCGACGCCGAGGTCGAGCAACTCGTGCATCTCCTCGGGGTCGTTGATCGTCCAGACATGCACCTGTACCCCGGTGCTGTGCGCCCGCTGCACCAGCGCTCTGGTCACCACGGTCACCCGACCATGGTGATGGGGGATCTGCAGAGCGTCGACCGGGCCGAGTGCTCGGCGCGCCAGCGGTGAGAACCGGGCCTTTGCGGCCAGCACAGCGGTGCGAGTCCGACTCTTGCCGGCCGAGGTCGCCACCGGTCTCGACAGTCGCTTGAGCACCTCGTGACGCGTGTGATCGTCGAACGACGCGACAAGGACGCGGTCGTGCGCCGCGTGCTTCTCGATCGTGTCGGCAAGGGTCTCAGCGGCGCTGATGTGCTTGCAGTCAATGTTCAGACGGAGGGCGGGCCAGGCATCCAGCACGTCGTCGAGGCGGGGGACGGGCTGATCGCCGATTCGGGCGAGCTCGACCGTGCTCCAAGGCAGTTCGCGGATCAGCCCCTGCGCATCGGTGACCCGGTCGAGGGTGTCGTCGTGGAAGGCGACCAGCGTGCCGTCCGACGTGACGTGCACATCGGTCTCGACATAGGCGAACCCCAGATCGACCGCCTGCTCGAAGGCAGCGAGGGTGTTCTCGTGGCCGTCGACCGAGAAGCCGCGATGCGCCATCGCGATCGGGGCCGGGTGATCGAAATACGCCGTACGTGCCATGGGCGCGCTGCTCAGTCGCGGAAGGACTCGATCTTCGCGCCGAGGTCGTTGAGGCGCTCGGCGAGCTCCTCGTAGCCACGGTTGATGACGTAGGTGTTGCGCAGCACCGAGGTGCCCGGTGCGGCGAGCATGCCCAGCAGGATGACGACTCCCGGACGCAGCGCCGGCGGGCACATGACCTCGGCCGCGCGCCAACGGGTCGGGCCCTCGATGAGCACGCGGTGGGGGTCCATCAGCTTGACCTTCGCGCCGAGCGGGTTGAGGTCGATCAGGTAGATCGCCCGGTTGTCGTACACCCAGTCGTGGATCGTGGTGCTGCCGGTCGCAGTCGCGGCGATGACGGCGAAGAACGGCAGGTTGTCGATATTGAGGCCGGGGAACGGCATCGGGTGGATTTTGTCCTTCGGCGCCACCAGATCGCTCGGGATCGTGGTGATGTCGACCAAACGGGTCTCACCGTTCTTCGACAGGTACTCCTGGCTCATCTCGTACTGGAAGCCCATGACCTCCAGCTGAGCCAGTTCCATCTCCATGAACTCGATCGGCACGCGCTTGACGGTGATCTGCGACTTGGTGACGATCGCGGCTGCGATGAGCGACATCGCCTCGATCGGGTCCTCGGACGGGTGGTACTCGACGTCCTTGTTGATCTCCTTGACGCCGGTGACGGTCAAGGTTGTCGTGCCGACGCCCTCGACCTCGACACCGAGTTCGCGCAGGAAGAAACAGAGGTCCTGAACCATGTAGTTCGGGCTGGCGTTGCGAATGATGGTCGTGCCCTCGTGGCGGGCGGCCGCGAACAGTGCGTTCTCGGTGACGGTGTCGCCGCGCTCGGTGAGCACGATGGCACGCTTGGGGCGCACCTCGCGGTCGACGGTCGCGTGGTAGTAACCGTGCGTCGCGACGACGTCGAGACCGAAGTGGCGCAGCGCGTGCAGGTGCGGCTCCACGGTGCGCTCACCGAGGTCGCAGCCGCCGGCGTTCGGCAGCTTGAACTTCTCGTACTCGTGCAGCAGCGGGCCGAGGAACATCAGGATCGTCCGGGTGCGGCGGGCAGCTGCCTCGTCCATCGAATCGAGGTCGATGGTGTCGCCCGGGACGATCTCCAGGTCGGAGCTGTTCGGCAGCCAGCGGGTCTTCACGCCGACCGAGTCGAGCACCTCGGTGATGCGGTTGACCTCTTCGATGCGCGCAAGGTTGCGCAGCGTCGTCTTCCCCTTGTTCAGCAGAGCCGCACACAGACACGCGACTGCGGCGTTCTTGCTGGTGCGTACGTCGATCTCACCTGAGAGCTGACGCCCGCCTTCGATGCGAAGGTTCAGGGGAGTGTTCGATGCCACGGTTACCACCTCGGTGTCGAGAGCCTGTCCGATCCGCGCGAGCGTCTCCAGACTCAAGTTCTGTTTGCCTTGTTCGATGCGCGCGACGGCGCTCTGACTGGTGTTCAAGGATGCTGCAAGTTCGTGCTGGGTCAGTTGTTTGTGGCGCCGCGCGTCGCGAATGATGCGGCCGACGCGTACCAGATAGTCCTCAGTCACCTCGCGAGCGTATCTCACATATGAGATATCGACGGGATACAGAGCAGTTTGTTCAGCGTAACGCTGATCACCCCTTCGACACGAAAGGCGCGACCCGTCACGGGGACAGGTCGCGCCTTCGCGCTCGAGATGTGCTCAGGACGTGGGCACGCTCGCAACGCCCGGAGCCAGGAACCGCGAACCCGTGACCTTCTCGGAGGTGCCGGTGCGGTCCAACAGTGGTGAGATGCCGCCGTTCCAGAACGGGAAACCCGCACCGGTGATCATGGCGAGGTCGATGTCCTGCACCTCGGCAACGACGCCTTCGTCCAGCATTCGGCGGATCTCGTCGGCCATCGAGGCCAGCGCGCTCTCGCGCACCTGCTCGGCGGTGAGCTCCTTCGGGTCGGACGGAGCATCGAACAGCTCCATGACCTTCGGGTCGATCTTCCCGTCGGCGCCGTAGAACGAGGGGATCTTCGCCTCCACGACCTTGGCCAGGTTCTTGCTCGCCCGGAAGCGGTCCGGGAAGGCCTTGGCGAGGGTCTCGCTGTTGTGCAGCGCGATCGGGGGACCGACCAACGAGATCAGCATGAACGGCGGCATCGGGGTGAGGCCGGCGAACGCCTTCTCGACGGTCTCGATCGGCGTGCCCTCATCGACCATGCGACCCGCGTCGCCCATGAAACGCCCGAGCAGACGGTTGACGACGAACGACGGCGAGTTCTTCACCAGGATGCAGGTCTTCTTCAGGCCCTTTCCTGCAGCGAATGCCGTTGCGAGAGTAGCGTCGTCGGTCTTCTCGCCGCGGATGATCTCCAGCAGCGGCATGACGGCCACCGGGTTGAAGAAGTGGAAGCCCACGACCCGCTCCGGGTGCTTGAGGTCTTCGGCCATCTCGGTGATCGACAGCGACGAGGTGTTGGTGGCCAGCACGCACTCCGGCGTGACGATCTCCTCGACCTCGGCCCAGACCTTCTTCTTGACCGACATCTGCTCGAACACCGCCTCGATGACGAAGTCTGCGTCGGCGAATCCGTCCTTGGAGGTGGACCCGGTGACGAGCGCCTTGAAGCGGTTCACGCCATCGGGGGAGATGCGTCCCTTCGCAGCGAGCTTGTCGATCTCTGCGTGGACGTACTCCACACCCTTGTCGACCCGCTCCTGGTCGAGATCGGTCATCACGACCGGCACCTTCAGCTGACGGATGAACAGCATCGCCATCTGACTGGCCATGAGTCCTGCACCGACGATGCCCACCTTGGAGATCTTGCGGGCGAGCGACTTGTCCGGCGCACCGGCAGGACGCTTGGCGCGGCGCTGCACCAGGTCGAACGCGTACAGGCCGGCACGCAGTTGGTCGCTCATGATGAGGTCGGCCAAAGCCTGGTTCTCAGCCTCGAAAGCCTCCTCGCGCGACGCCGTTCGAGCGGC
The DNA here is from genome assembly GCF_004146205.1 of Yimella sp. RIT 621. Taxonomy (NCBI): domain Bacteria; kingdom Bacillati; phylum Actinomycetota; class Actinomycetes; order Micrococcales; family Dermacoccaceae; genus Yimella; species Yimella sp. RIT 621. The sequence continues at coordinate 171,801 of NZ_SEIP01000001.1, read as the reverse complement.
AGCGACGAGGTCGAGCGCGCGGTACGCCGAGATGGCAGCGCGACCGGTGCGCTGGTCCGCCGTCTTGCGCATCTTCGAAACGGCTGCGTCCCAAGCGGTTTCGTCGGTGTCGACCGACCCCCGCTCGACCTTCTCCTCGCCCGAGATGACACGTTCGGCGAACGCCAGCGAGTCCTCCAGGAAGGTGACCGGCTCGAGCAGGCGGTCCGCGCAACCCAGGGCGAAGGCGTCCTTGCCCTTGATCATGCGGTTCTGGTTGAGCGGGTTCTCGACGATCAGCTTGAGCGCGTTCTCGACACCGATGAGGTTCGGCAGCAGGTAGGTGCCACCCCAACCGGGCACGAGACCGAGGAAGACCTCGGGCGTGGCGTACGCGGGCACGTCCGAGGAGATCGTGCGGTAGTCGGCGTACAACGCGATCTCGACGCCGCCCCCCATGGAGGCGCCGTTGATGAACGCGAAGCTCGGCACCGACAGGTCGCTGATCTTGCTGAACGTCTCGTGACCCTGACGGGCGATCTCCAGCGCCTGGTCGCGGGAGGTGATCGTGCCGACACCCTTGAGGTCGGCGCCGACGGCGAAGATGAACGGCTTGCCGGTGATGCCGAGGCCGACGATCTCCTTGGCGTCCGCGCGGCGGGCGGCCTCGTCGAGCGCGTCCGAGAGCTCGGTGAGACCGGCCGGGCCGAAGCTGTTCGGCTTGGTGTGGTCGAACCCGTTGTCGAGCGTCAGGAGCACGAAAGTGCCTGCACCACCGGGCAACTCGACGTCCTGGCTACGGACGTGGGTGACGACCTCGTCCGCGTGCTGGTTCTGGTTCTCGGCCATCAGGCAACACCCTCTTCGGAGTTGTTCGAGTGGAGCTTGGAGACCTCGCTGTCGACCGAGCTGGCGTACTCGGCGTGGTGCGGGTTCTCCCAGATGACCGCCCCACCCATGCCGATTCCGATGCACATCGCGGTGAGGCCGTAACGCACCTCGGGGTGCTCCTCGAAGTGACGCGACAGTTGCGTCATCAGCCGGACGCCGGACGAGGCCAGCGGGTGACCGGTCGCGATCGCACCGCCCCACGGGTTGACACGCTTGTCGTCGTCGGCGATGCCGAAGTGTTCGAGGAAGGCGAGCACCTGCACGGCGAACGCCTCGTTGAGCTCGAACAGGCCGATGTCGTCGATGCTCAGACCGGCGTGGTCGAGTGCCTTCTCGGTGGCCGGTACCGGACCGATACCCATGACCTCCGGTTCCACACCCACGAACGAGTAGGTGACCAGGCGCATGCCGACCGGCAGGCCGAGCTCGGTGGCTGCACGCTCGGAGGCGAGCAGGCAGGCGGTCGCACCGTCGTTCAGGCCGGCCGCGTTGCCGGCGGTGACGTTTCCGTGCGGACGGAACGGGGTCTTCAGCGACGTGAGGTCCTCGAGCTTGACGTCCTTGCGCGGCGGCTCGTCGACGGTGGCCAGGCCCCATCCCTTGTCGGCGTGGCGCGTCGCGACGGGCACCAGGTCGGGTTGGATCTTGCCGTCCTCGTACGCCTGCTGCAGCTTGTTCTGGCTGGCGACCGCGAAGTTGTCGCAGCGCTCCTTGGTGATGCTGGGGTAGCGGTCGTGCAGGTTCTCGGCGGTCTCGCCCATGACGAGTGCAGAGGTGTCGACCAGCTTCTCGGCGACGATGCGCGGGTTGGGGTCGACGCCCTCACCCATCGGGTGGCGGCCCATGTGCTCGACGCCGCCGGCGATGGCGATGTCGTAGGCGCCGAAGGCGATGCTGGACGCGGTGTTGGTGACGGCCGTCATCGCACCAGCGCACATGCGGTCGACGGAGTAGCCGGGAGTGGTCTTGGGCAGGCCGGCCAGCAGGGCGGCCAGGCGGCCGAGGGTCAGGCCCTGGTCACCGATCTGCGTCGTGGCCGCGATCGCGACCTCCTCGACGCGCTCGGGCGGCAGGTTGGGCTGACGGCGCAGCAGGTCGCGGATGCATTTGATGACGAGGTCGTCAGCGCGGGTCTGGGCGTAGATGCCCTTCTCGCCGGCCTTGCCGAACGGCGTACGAACGCCGTCGACGAAGACGACCTCGGAAAGCGTGCGGGGCACAGTGCCTCCCGGGATGAGTCGATAGGTCAGGACGACTCTAAACCCGATTTGTTACTCGCTGGTAGGCAGGTCGGCGGAAACCGCGTCGACGACCATCGGGGTGACGACTTCGATCTGCCAGGGCCGCGCTCCGAGTTGGGTCAACTCGGCCGAGATCGTCTGTGCATCAAGGGGATTCGCGGGATCCCAGAGCACTCGGCGCAGGTGGTCGGGGGTGAGGATGTTCTCGACCGGCAGGTTGTGCTCCTCGGCGAAGACCGCGAGATCGTCACGCACCTTGGTCAGGCGGGCTGCTGCGACGGGGTCGCGGTCGGCCCAGACCCGCGGCGGCGGAGGAGCGTCGCTGCGGACGGTCGCCGGCGGCAGGTCGGCGTCCGCCATCGAACCGACTCGGCGGACCGCCTCCAACCAATCGCGTTGGTGACGGGCTACGCCGGTGTGCGGGCGTCCACGCCGACTGGTGGCGCTCGGCAGTGCGAGCAACTCGGCCGGAGTCTTGGGGGCTGTGTTGGCGATCTCGACCAGGAGTGCGTCGGGCAGGACGCGTCCGGGCGACGTGTCGCGGCGCTGGGCGATGGTGTCGCGGGTGAGCCACAGCTCGCGCACCCGGGCGATCGCGCGACGGTTCTTGATCTTGTGCATCCCGGAGGTCCGTCGCCAAGGATCCTGACGCGCCGGGGGGCCGGTGAAGGAGGTCAGTGCGTGAAACTCCTGCTCAGCCCACTCCCACTTGCCCTGCTCCTGCAGGTCGGCGGCCAGGGCGTCACGCACCTGCACCAGCACTTCGACGTCGAGTGCCGCGTACGACAGCCACGGCTGCGGCAACGGCCGCTCGGACCAGTCGACCGCCGAGTGCTCCTTCGCGAGTGTCATGCCGAGGTAGTGCTCGATCACCGCGGCAAGACCGACCCGCGGGATGCCGGCCAGCCGCGAGCCGAGTTCGGTGTCGAACAGGCGGCTCGGCTTCAGGCCGACCTCGGCCAGGCACGGCAGGTCCTGCGTCGCAGCGTGCAGGACCCACTCGACGTCGGCGATCGCGTCCTGCACCGGGCTGAGATCGGGGCAGGCGATCGGGTCGATCAGGTGAGTGCCGGATCCTTCCCGGCGGATCTGGACGAGATAGGCACGGTTTCCGTAGCGGAACCCGGACGCACGCTCGGCGTCGATCGCGACCGGACCTTCACCGCCGGCGAGCGCCTTCGCAGTCTGCGTCAGCGCGCGTTCGGTGTCGACGACCGCCGGGACCCCGTCAGCGGGGGCGGCCAGCAGTGGGTAGGTGGTGGGTTCGGCGACTTCGTCGGTCATCGACGCTGCCCCGGCAGCGCCACGACGCCCTCGGGCAGCGGGGGCAGACCGGCGATCGTGCACAACATCGCACCCCAGGCCTGCAGGTGAGACGCGAGGTCCTCGGTGGTTGGGGTCCACGAGGCGCGGATCTCCATCTCGACCGTGGTGCCGTTGTCGGCGAGGCCACCGAAGCCCTGTGACAGGACGCGGGTGACGGTGCCGGCCTCGGCGGTGAACTCGGCGCCGGCCTCGGCCAGGGAGTCGATCAGCCAGGTCCAGCCGACCTCTCCGAGCATCGGGTCGGACGCCAGTTCCGGTTCCAGTTCGGCGCGCGCGAAGGTGACGATGCGCCAGTCGCCTGCCCAGGGCTCGGGGCAACTGGGGTCGTGCAGCACGACGAAGCGTCCCGAGGCGAGTTCGTCGTCGTCGGGGGAGTTCGCCACCTCGGCGGTCATGGCGACGGAGTACGGCGCGATGCGCCCGGGCGCCGGAACCTCGGTCAGGCTGACCTCGGGCCGAAGGCGCACGGTCTCGAGCTCGCGGACGACGCGAGAGAAGTGCGACCCGATGTCGCTGCTGGCATTCTTCGAACCCACGTCGTCGAGGGTATGTCGAACATGCCTACGAATCGCGGAACGGCACGCCGTGAGCCCGGACGGGTACAGCAGGATGGGCGGATGGTCGCTCTCCTGGCTCTCGGTTCCAGTCTGGTCTGGGGCACCTCGGACTTCGCGGGCGGTCTGTTCGCCAAGCGCATCGCCGCCGTCCGGGTCGTCGCCGTGGCGCAGATCGGCGGCCTGCTCACGATGTGTGTCGTGCTCGGCGTCCGGGTCGCGCAGGGCGTCGCGATCGCGGACGGGCCCTGGCACCTCTACGGGGCGTTGGCCGGCCTGACCGGCGCGGTCGGCCTGGTCTGCTTCTACGCCGCGCTGTCGATGGGCACCATGGGCGTCGTCTCGCCGATCGCCTCGATGGGTGCGGTCGTGCCGGTCGCGGCGGGGCTGGCCACCGGTGACCGGATCGGCGTGGCGGTCGGAATCGGGTTGGCACTCATGCTGTTCGGCGTGGTGCTCGCATCCGGTCCTGAGCTCGGTGGCGGCGCCGGACGGACACCGGTGCTGCTCGCGTTCGTGGCGGCCGTCGCGTTCGGGTTGTCGCTGTTCTGCATGGATCGCGCCGCCGAGGTCGACGTCATCCCCGCACTGTGGGCGATGCGGATCGCGAGCGTGTCGGCTCTGCTGCTCGCCTGGCGCTTTTGGCCGGGTGGCCCGGTGGGCGCACGGGTGCCTCGCCGTGATGTGCCGATGATCATGCTCGTCGGAGTCGGCGATCTGGCAGCCAACGCACTGTTCAGCTTCGCCGCTGCGCAGGGAATGGTGAGCGTGGTCAGTGTTCTCGGGTCGCTTTACCCGGTCGTCACGCTCATCTGGGCACGGGTGCTGCTGGACGAGCGATTACGTCCCGTCCAGGTCGCGGGGGTGGCAGCAACGCTCGGCGGCATCGCGTTGGTCGTGGGCTGAGCACCGCTGCGGTCGTGGGAGGATCGGCGGCGTGACCGTTGCATCGTCTGACCCGCGCGACAGCGCCCTCGTCCGTGCCGCTCGCGGCCAGTCCGTCGACCACACCCCGGTGTGGTTCATGCGCCAGGCCGGGCGCTCCCTGCCTGAGTACCGAAAGGTGCGCGAGGGCGTCCCGATGCTGCAGTCGTGCCGCACACCCGAACTGGTCACCGAGATCACGCTCCAGCCGGTGCGGCGGCACAAGGTGGACGCGGCGATCTTCTTCAGCGACATCGTCGTGCCGCTCGCCGCAGCCGGGATCGACCTCGACATCGTTCCGGGTACCGGCCCCGTCGTTGCGTCGCCGGTGCGTTCGCGAGCCGATGTCGACGCACTGCCGGAACTCGACCCCTCGCAGATCGACGACATCGCGACGTCCGTCGGCATGCTGACCGCCGAGCTCGGCGGCACTCCGCTGATCGGCTTCGCCGGTGCGCCGTTCACGCTTGCCAGCTACCTGGTCGAGGGCGGTCCGTCCAAGAACCACGAACACACCAAGGCGATGATGTATGGCGACCCGGAAGCGTGGAATGCGTTGTGCGCCAAGCTCGCCCGCATCTCCTCCACCTTCCTGAAGGTGCAGGTGCAAGCCGGTGCCTCCGCGATCCAGTTGTTCGACTCGTGGGTCGGTGCACTCAGCCGCGTCGACTACCTGACGTACGTGCAGCCGCATTCGGCGGCCGTGCTGTCGGCGTTGGGTGAGCTCGACGTCCCGCGCATCCACTTCGGCGTCGGCACCGGAGAGCTGCTCCCGGCGATGGGCGAGGCCGGCGCGGACGTCGTCGGCGTCGACTTCCGCATTCCGTTGGACGAGGCTGCACGACGGATCGGCCCGACCTACGCCCTACAGGGCAACCTCGACCCGGCACTGCTGTTCGCTCCCTGGGAACCGTTGCGCGACAAGGTGATCGAAATCCTGGAATCAGGCAAGGTCGCACCCGGGCACATCTTCAACCTCGGCCACGGAGTGCTGCCGAGCACCGACCCGGATGTACTCACCCGAGTCGTGGAACTGGTGCACGAACACTCGGCTCGCTGAACCGCACGCCGGCTCAATCGCCGCGTTCGGCGAGCTCCTCCGCGCTGGGCGCCGGTCGCTGACCGGGCAAGGTGACGATCGACCAGGGCAGGAAGAACTGCACCAGCGGTCCGATCAGGACGGCGTAGAGCACGGTGCCGACGCCGACGATGCCACCGAGCAGCCAACCGATCGCCAACACGGTGACTTCGAGCCCGGTGCGCACCAGGCGCAGGCTGAGGCCGGTGCGGCGGTGCAGTCCGGTCATGAGTCCGTCGCGTGGCCCCGGCCCGAGTTGGCTGCCGATGTAGAGCGCTCCGCCGAGGGCATTGATGACGAGGCCCGACACGAACATGCCTGCCTGCCAACCGATTTCGTGGGCGGTGGGTACGACGGCGAGCGAGAGATCGGTCGCCACGCCGATCCAGATGGCGTTGGCGACGGTGCCGAGGCCGGGCCATTGGCGCAGCGGTGCCCACAGCAGCAGCACCGGAATGCTCACCACGATCACCGTCACGCCCAGCGTCCAGCCGGTGTGCAGGAAGACTCCGTAGTGAAAGACGTCCCACGGGTCGAGGCCGATGCCGGCGCGCACCATCATCGCCATCGCCAGCCCGTACATCGACAACCCGACGAACAACTGCACAAGTCGCCGAGGCAGGCGGCCGGCATGCAACTGCGCGATGGGGGACAGGTTGGCCAGTTCGCGGCGAGGCGTCGGCCGGGCGATCGTGCTCATGGCTCAAGCATCCCGGAAAATTCGAGCGCGGGTTCGCACAGGCCAGGCGGGGTTCGGGGACGACCGTCACCGTGCCCGGTGGGCCGGTCGACGACGGGCAGGAGCCGCTATGGGACGAATCGGCCGATCCGGCGAACGCCGATCTGATTCAGGCCGCGCCGGCCCCGACTGCGGGATTGCACGCCGCTCGCACGGTGGGCGCAGTCGGCGAACCTGCCATTGCGTGAGTACTACCCCGAGTAGGAGGTGAGGGGTCGGTGTGACAAGCTTGGGCCGTGGTTGCAGTGGCCGTCGTCGGAGGCGGAATCGCAGGTTTGAGTGCCGCGTGGGAGTTGGTCGGCGCCGGAGCCGAAGTCACCGTGCTGGAGTCCACCGACCGGGTCGGCGGCAAGCTGCGCACCGAGAAGGTTGCCGGCACTCAGGTCGACGTCGGAGCCGAGTCGATGCTCGGTCGGCGGCCCGAAACCCGTTCTCTGGTAGCCGAACTCGGTCTCGACATAGTCGGGACGGCACAGGTCGGTGCATCCATATGGAGCCGGGGCGAGCTGTGCCCGATGCCCCGCGGCACGCTCATGGGCGTGCCCTCGAATGCACAGGGTCTCGCAGGACTGCTGGAGCCCGATGAGGTTGCCCGCGCCGCCGACGAGGTAACTGTGCGCAGTGACGGTGACATTTCGGTGGGGGACGCCGTCGAGCAGGCCTTCGGCCCGGCGGTCGTCGACCGGCTCGTCGAACCACTGCTGGGCGGGGTGTACGCAGGCGACGCGCGTTACCTCTCGCTGCGAGCGTGTGTACCGGCGCTGTACGACGTCGTCCACCGCGGTGGCTCCCTGCAGGAAGCCGCGGCGAATGCGACCCGTCATCCGGCGGCGCCGGACGATGACGACCAGCCGCCGGTGTTCGCCGGCCTACGCGGCGGGATCGGTTCTTTGCCGATGCTGCTTGCTGATGCGCTGGCGGCCGAAGGAGCCATCGTGCGCACGTCGACCACCGTCACCGGGGTCGATCGGGACGGCGAACAGTGGCGACTCGTCCTGGCCGACGGCACCACGATGCATGTCGAGGCAATCGTCTTCGCCACCCCTGCGCCGGCGGCGGCGAAGTTGCTCAACCCGCTCGCGCCGCAGGTAGCAACCGAATTGCGCGCGATCGAGTACTCCTCGATGGCTGTCGTCACCTACGCCTTCCCGGTCCAGATCGCGCCGGCCCTCGGTGAACGTTCGGGGTTCCTGGTGCCTCCGGTGGAGCAGCGCCGGATCAAGGCGTCCACCTTCAGTTCGCTGAAGTGGCCGTGGCTGGGCCAGGAGCGAACCGACCTCGTCTTCGTCCGCGTCTCGGCCGGACGCTTCCGAGAGGCACACACGCTCCAGCGGTCCGACGCGCAACTGGCTGCGGACGGCATCGCCGAACTACGCGCCGCGCTCGGCGACATTCCTGCTCCCGTCGCGGCACACGTGCAGCGATGGGGTGGCGGATTGCCGCAGTACGCCGTCGGGCACGTCGATCTGGTGGCGCGGATCCGTGACGAACTTGCCGCTCTGCCGGCGGTTTCCGTCGCCGGAGCTGCCTACGACGGCGTCGGCATCCCGGCCTGCATCGGTTCCGGCCGGACGGCAGCACGTAACGTTCTCGCTCAGTTGAACCCCACCGGAATCACGTAAAGGACGGTCATGACCGACCAGGTGCACCACCAGCCCACCGAAGAAGAAGCCGAGGCGATCAACGCCAACATCGAGTACGCGATGTACTCGGTGTTCAAGGCTGTACGACCCAAGCCCGCCAACCTCAAGAAGGCGGTGAAGGAGGCCGAGAAGTTCGTCGCCGGCCTGCAGGACAAGGGCGTCACGGTCCGCGGTCTGTACGACGTCGGGGGTCTGCGCGCCGACGCCGACCTGATGATCTGGTGGCACGGAGCGAGCGTGGAGATCCTGCAGGACGCCTACCGCGGTTTTCTGGCCACCGAACTCGGCAAGAGCTTCGACCCGGTCTGGTCGAACGTCGGACTGCACCGGGCCGCAGAGTTCAACCGTGGCCACGTGCCGGCGTTCCTGTCAGGTGAGCCGGCCCGGCAGTACGCGTGTGTGTACCCGTTCGTGCGCTCCTACGACTGGTACGTCCTGCCCGAGGAGGACCGCCGTCGCATGCTGCGCGAGCACGGCGAGGCCGCCCGCGACTACGCCGACGTGCGCGCCAACACCATTTCTTCGTTCGCGCTCGGTGACTACGAGTGGCTGCTGTGCTTCGAGGCCGACGAACTGCACCGCATCGTCGACCTCATGCGCGAACTACGCGCCGTCGACGCACGCCTGCACGTGCGTGAGGAAGTGCCCTTCTTCACCGGGCCGGCGACCAACCTCAAGGACCTCGCCGACCGGATGCGCTGAGCGTCCGGTCGGACACGAAAGGAGGCCTTCGCGATCATCGCGAAGGCCTCCCTTTCGAGAGCAGATCAGTTCTGTGGTTCGAGCGTCAGGCTGACCGAGTTGATGCAGTACCGCTGGTCGGTCGGTGTCGGGTAGCCCTCGCCCTCGAACACGTGTCCGAGGTGCGAATCGCAACTGCCGCAACGCACTTCGGTGCGCACCATGCCCATCGAGCGGTCCTCGATGAGGTTCACGTTGTCGTCCTGCGACGGGGCGTAGAACGACGGCCAACCACAGTTGCTGTGGAACTTGGTGGTGCTGCGGAACAGTTCCACACCGCACGCGCGACAGCTGTACACGCCCTCGGTCTCGGTGTCGGTGTACTCGCCCGTGAACGGTCGTTCGGTACCACCCTCGCGCAACACTGCGTACTCCGCCGGGCTGAGCTGCTCGCGCCACTCCTGGTCGGTCTTGCTCACCTTGGCCATGACGTCTCCTTCGTCTCGATTCAGCTCGTGCAACACCGTCCGGCGGCCGCTGATTCCGACGGGTGCCGATCGATCAGGATGCTGCGGTGGACCCCTTCGCCGCCTTGCTGATCTTCCGCTTACGACGGGGGGTGGGCCGCACGACCAGCACGGGGCACGGAGCCGCGTATTGGACGCGCTGGGCAGTACTGCCCATCAAGACCGCCTCGCTGAGACCGCGACTGCCGCTCGCCATGACCACGAGTTCGGCATCGCCGGCGACAGCAGCGCGGACGATCTCGGTGGACGGCGTGCCGCTGCGGATCTTCTTGCGGACGACGGTGTCCTGCCAATCCGCGAACTCCGCTGCCACCACGTCGACCGCGGCGGCGGCCGCGGCGCGGAACGACTGCTTCTCCATGGCGACCGGCGCCTTGGCACCCTGCGAGATCTCGTCGATGAACGGCAGCGAGGCGAGGGGGCGAATGACCGCGAGCACCGAGATCTCGGTGATCTTCTCCTCGTCGGCGAAGGTCTTGAAATAACGAGCCGCCCGCAGCGACTGTTTCGATCCGTCGGTCGCGATGATGACGTGCACGGTCAGGCCTCCAGGTCCTTCAGGTCGTCGCCGGATCGGTCCCGGCTTCCGGTGAGTCGCTCGATGATGAACAGCACCAACCCGATTCCCAGCAGAGCGGCGCAGTAGATCAACGAACTCGAGTCGTCCCAGATCACGTATCCGAGGATGACGAAGTTGGCGATGATGCCGACGTACAGCAACGCCCGAGGTGCTCTGAACCCGCCCGAGGTGCGGTCGTCCTTGTCCAGTTTGATCGCCGAGACGATCACCAACGCGTAGATCAACAGCGTGAACAGGACAGTGACATTGGCCAGCTTCTCCAGGTCGGCGGGGGAGACGAGGAGGCCACCGATGACCAACAGGGAGAAGATCGTCGCGATCCACGGCACCTGACGGCCGCTCACCTTGGCGAAGAATCCGGGGACGACGTCCTCGCGCGCCATGCCGTAGAGGATGCGCGACTCGGTGACGAGGCAGACCAGGCAGGTGTTGGTGATGGCGACCATCGCGATGATCGCGAACATCGTGGTCATTACCTCGAGTGAGATGGGCAGCACGTCGGTTCGGACGACCTCCATCAGCGCGGCTTCGGACTCCGACAACTTCGCGATCGGCACCGAGATCGCAGCCGTGATGGCGATCACGACGTAGAGCACGCCGGCGGTCGCCATTCCTGCGATGAGCGCCTTGGGGAAGGTGCGGACCGGGTCGCGGGTCTCCTCGGCGACATTCGCGGCGTTCTCGAAACCGGTCATCGCGAAGAAGGACAACGCCACACCGGCAAGCAGGCCGAGGGCGGGGTTGTCACCGGCGGAGAACTCGGTCAGGACGTTGAAGTTCGCATCGCCCTTGCTGACCACGATCGCACCGGTGATCAGGACGATGATCAGGCCGGCCACCTCGATGAAGGTCATGACCATGTTCGCAACGACCGATTCGGTGATGCCGATGGCGTTGATGATCGCGAGCATCACGATGAAGCCGAGCGCGACGATGAGGCTGGGTGCTTCCTTCCAGATCTCGTTGAAGTACTTCGCGAAGCCGTTGGCCAGCGAGCCTGCGGCGGCGAAGCTGGCCGAGAGCATGCAGAACGTGATGAAGAAGGTGAGGGGCTTCTTGCCGAACGCTTTGTGCACGTACAACGCTGCGCCGGCGGCCTGCGGGTACTTGGTGACCAGCTCGGCATACGCCAGGCCGGTGATGGTGGCGACCGTGACGCCGACGGCGAACGCGGTCCAGAACGCGCCACCGACGGCGGCGGCGACCAGCCCGATCAGGACGTAGATGCCGGACCCGAGCACGTCCCCGAGCACGTAGAAGTACAGCAGCTTGCCCGAGATGCTCTGGTTGAGCTCGGAATCCTCGTTCGGTGATGGTGACTCATCCAGTGTTGCGGTGTCCGACGTCATCTGCGACCCCTCGCACTTGGTCCGTGTCCGAGCGCTGGAAACGCCGGGCGTGCGGCCATCTTGTCAAGACAGCCGGACGCCTGGGTCCGATGCGAGCAGCGGGAACCTGCTGGTGGGAACTACCGGGTCACCTGCACGGGCAGACGGACGACCTGCGGGTCGTGGTCGGAATCCTGGTCGTGGAACTCGGCATTCGTGTGGACGATGTCGTAGGAGTAGCGTTTGTTGGCCATCGTGCGCACCAGGTTCCGGCTGAGCAGGATGTGGTCGAGCACCTGGCTGTTGCCCTGGAACACATAGGTGTACCGCTCGCGCGCCGGCAGCGTCCGCGGCAGATCGGTCAGTGCGCTCGAACCGGACCCCACCAGGATGTCGCTGGTGCGGCTGAACTCGAAGTCGTTGATGTCACCGAGGACGATGACGTTCGCGTTCGGGTCGGCGGCGAGCAGCTTGTCGACGAATCCACGCACCACCTGTGCCTGGCTGTGTCGCTGGGCCTCCGAACCACGCACCGGCTGCTGGAAGCGGCCGAACAGTGGGTCGTCGCCACCTTTGGATGCGAAGTGGTTGGCGATGACGAACACACTGCGGTCGTTGTAGCTGAACTGTCCGACCAGCGGCTTGCGCGAGTTGTCCCACGCGGCGTTGCCGACGTCGATGCGTCCCGGAGACTGGGTCAGTGAGGTGCCGCGGCCGGTGCCGACGACGTCCGTCGAGGTGTTCGCGGTTGCACCGGGCTTGTCGACGAACCAGACGCCTCGGTCGGTGCGGAACAGGAAGACCTGGCGGATGTTGCCTCCCGGCTGGCCACCGTCGGTCAGGTTGTTCGGATTGACCCACTTGGCCTCGTACGCCGGTCCACCGGCCGCTTTGATGGCGGCGATCAGCGTGTCGCTGGTCGCGGTCGAGTCGACCGTGCCGTCGTTGCGAGAGCCGCTGTTGTCCTGGATCTCCTCGAGCGCCAGGATGTCGGGCGACTTGAGGTTGGTGACGATCTGTCCGGCCAGCCGTGAGTACTTCTCCGCAGGGTCGGACGGCGCGAGGTTCTCGACGTTGAACGTCGCGACAGCCATCTCGTTGCCGCGCGGGGACGCGGTGACCTCACGCTGCAGGCCGTTGTCGGTCAGCATGCCGGGGTCGGTCGCGACCAGGGTGTAGTTGGCGAACGAGTAGTCCAGGACGCCCGTCGTGGTGCCGCTGAACACGTCGCCGACGTTCGCCGCACCGATCTGACCCTTGACGAGCGAGTCGTTGAGGATCAGCCGCATGGCGTTGGGGTGGGCATAGGAGCTGTACACGACGCCGCCGCGGGGTGAGTTGACCGCGTCGACGTTCTGGCCGGGAACGACCGGGGTTTCGCCGTAGCGCGTGTTCGTCGGTCCCACAGCGCGAGCGTCCTTCAGCGCCAGACGCATTCCTTCCATCGACTCGTTGAAATCGATGGCGTTCTGCGCGGGTTCGAACGGGACGCCGGGCAGTTCGATGTTGCCGGGGTCGCCGGCGAAGATCGTTTGCTGCGGAGCGACGCGGTCGACGCCGAGCACGACCGGCGCGGGCAGCGCAGCGGTGCCCGTGACGGTGACCGTCGGACCGTCGATTTCGGTGGTGGTCAGGTTGGTGGTGCCGCCCGAGCCGCCGGGGCGGTACTCGGCGACGGTACCGACAACAGAAACCTTGTCGCCCGCCTTCACCGTCGGTGCCGTCCGGGTGAAGACGTAGATGCCTTCGCTGGTCGAGTCGTCGCCGTCCGGAGTGAGCGACTGGATCCAGAAGCCGGAACTCTTGACCGCGGTGACGACGCCCTCGACGTCCTTGACCTTCGTGCCGGCCAGGGGGGAGGTGTGTGAACTGCCCTGGATCTGCGCGACCGTTGCGACAGTGCCGTCGTCGGGCGGCGTCGGGCTGCAGTCCTGTTGTCCGGCAGCCGAATTGCGAGGACTCGGGGAGCCCACGGCGAAGTCGACCGAATTGTTGTCGGTGTCGGTGCACGTGGAGGTGCGTGCGACGGACGTCGGGTTGGAGGTGGCGGCAGCCGGGCTGCCCTCTGCGGTCGACGCGCTGCCCCATCCGAGCAGGTCGACGACCTTGCCGGACGGGTCGACGATCGCGACCCGTCCACCCGATGCGCTCATCGGAATGGTGCCGACGACGTCCGGCGTGGGCAGGGGAGTGGCCGACGTGTTCGCTCCGGATGCTTCCTTGACCAGGAAGCTCGTGGCCGGCGCGACCGTGCCGCTCAGCGGGGTGCGCTGGGCGGTGGTGCCGTTCGCCGACCAATACTGGACGCTCCAGCCATTCAGGTCGACCGGGGTACCGCTGAGGTTGTACAGCTCGACGAAGTCGCTGTTGTGGACGGCGCCGGAGTTGCCGCCACCGCCGTACACCTCCGAGATGACGACGGACGAGGAGACGGCTTGAGCAGAGGGCGCAAGTGACACCGCGCCTGCGGCGGCGAGGGTGGCGGCAGAGCCTGCCACGGCGAGGCGGAACAACGAACGAGAAGGCATCGGGGCACTCCGGGGGAATCTGACTGGGTCTTGGGACGGGGCAGTTCCGACGCTAGGTCGTCCCGACGTCCTTCCCCTCCGGTTTCGGTGAATGTCCGGCAACGGTTCGGTCATGAGATGGCAAAGTCGCCGGGCCCAACTGTGCGAACCGCGGATCGGAACACCCGGGCTGCCGGCGTGCCAGGCCCCTAGGGTGCATACATGGCAGCTGCGAAGCCGGTGATGCTCGAGGTCGACGGACCGGCCGGCGTCCGGACGGTGAAGATCTCCAGTCCGGACCGACTGATCTATCCCCAGGACGGGATCACCAAGCTCGATCTGGCCCAGTATCTGGTCGCCGTCGGCGAGGTGTTCATCCACGCCAACGGCAACAGGCCCGTCGCGCTGGAACGGTTTCCGGAGGGCATCGAGGGGGAGCAGTTCTTCTCCAAGAACCCACCCCGCGGAGTGCCCGAGTACATGCGCTCGGTCATGTGTACCTACCCCTCCGGACGCAAGCACCCGCAGTTGGTGCTCGACGAGCCGGCTGCCGCGGTGTGGTGTGCACAGATGAACACCGTCACCTTCCATCCGTGGCCGGTCTGCGCCGATGACAACGACAACCCGGACGAACTGCGCATCGACCTCGACCCGCAACCCGGGCGCGGTTTCAAGGATGCTGTCGAAGCAGCCTTCCCATTGCGCGACCTGCTCACCGAACTCGGCTTCCAACCGCGAGTGAAGACCTCCGGCAACCGGGGAGTCCACGTGTACGCCTCGATCGAACCGACGCACGAGTTCCTCGACGTCCGCCACGGCGTCATCGGTATCGCTCGCGAACTCGAGCGCCGCCTGCCCGATCTGGTGACCACGGCGTGGTGGAAGGAAGAACGAGGCGAGCGAGTCTTCGTCGACTTCAACCAGGCGTGCCGGGATCGCACGATCGCCGGCGCGTACTCGCCACGTCCTTTGCCCGGTGCTCCTGTCTCCATGCCGCTCACCTGGGAACGGCTGGCGGACGCCGACCCGCGCGAGTTCACCGTGCGCACCGCTCCCGGCATCGTCGAATCCGAAGGTGATGCGTGGGCCGATCGCGGCGAGCCCGGCGATATCGCTGCCGCGATCGCGTTGTGGGACAGAGACGTTCAGGAACGTGGGCTCGGCGAACTGAACTTTCCTCCCGATTATCCGAAGATGCCCGGCGAGCCGCGCCGCGTCCAACCGAGCAAGAAACGCAACGACCTGCCGGATCCCGAATTTCGATGAAGGGGTATCGATTCGGCCGGGTTTACGTTCACCGGAACCAGGTCTCGATCGCGCTCGGTCGGTGACCCTGCCTCACCACTCGACCGGCGGGTTGTGTCGGGCCTGCCCGAGCAGCCCATGGGGAGTTCTCCCCATGGTCACCCCGGCTGCCGATCGACAAGATGTTCGTGGGGGCAAGAGATCGGCGCCGGATCCTCGGGGGAGGTCCGGCGCCGATCTTCGTCCGGTGATGATCAGCGGCTGAGTACCGCGCCGAGGTCGTATGCCGGGGCACGCTCCACCTGGTCCAGCATGCACGATTCGGGGTCGCGATCGGGCCGCCAGCGCAGGAACGTCACGCCGTGCCGGAAACGAGAGCCCTCGAGTTGATCGAACTTCACCTCGACCACGCGCTCCGGACGAAGGCGTACGAACGACACGTCCTTGTTGCTGCTGAACCGCGACCGGTCGGTCTCGCCACGAACCGTCTCTCCCTCGTCGTCGGTGACCACGAGGTCGGAGAGTTCGTCGATCAGCTCCACCCGTCGCTTCGCGGTGAATGCAAGAATGCCGCCGACGTTGCGCAGGTTGCCGTCGTCGTCGTACAGCCCGAGCAGGAGCGAGCCGACTCCATTGCCGCTCTTGTGAATTCGATAACCGAGCAGCACCGCCTCACACGTGCGGCTGTGCTTGATCTTCAGCATCGTGCGCTTGCCCGGCTGGTACGGGCTGGTGACATCCTTGGCGATCACGCCGTCCAGACCGGCTCCCTCGAACTGTTCGAACCACTGCTGCGCGACCTGTGGATCCTCGGTCACGCGGGTCAGGTGGAAGGGGCCGTCGATGGGCAGACCGTCGAGTGCCTCCGCCAGCGCGGAGCGGCGTTCGGCGAACGGTTGTTCCATCAACGAGTCGCCGCCGGTCCACAGGCAGTCGAAGAAGATCACCTCGGCGGGTGTCTCCACCGACAGCTTGGTCACCCTCGAGGCGGCCGGGTGGATGCGCTGTCCGAGCGCTTCGAACGACAGGCGCTGCGCACCCGGTGCGCCGGAGCGAACGACGATCTCGCCGTCCAGGACACACTGCTGCGGCAGCAGCCGACGAGCCGCTTCGATCAGTTCGGGGAAGTAACGGGTGAGCGGTTTGGAGCCACGCGACTCCAATTCGACCTCGTCCCCGTCCTTCACCAGAACACACCGGAAGCCGTCCCACTTGGGTTCGTACAAGTACCGCTTGGTGTCGTCGGGCGTGGGCACCGCGGGAGTGGCCTTGGCCAGCATCGGCGTGATCGGGGTCTCGAACGGCACGGTCATGCCCGCCATTGTGCTGCCCGGATGTCACGATGGACAGGTGCAGCCTCGCCACATCGTTCGTGCCGCCTCCATGCTCGGCGCCGGAGCCCTCATGGGGGCCGGAGCCGTAACGTCGGCTGCCGCCGTCTTCGCCCGCAAGGTGCTCACACCCGAGCCGCCGGCCGACAAGAGCGTGATCAGGACGTTCAACGACCTCACGATCACCCTCGGCGTCAACGACGAGACGGTTGCGCCCGGCCGATACGGACTCTTCGTCGGTGGGTACGACACCCACGCCCGCATCGGGGACGTGCTCGCCGTGGAGGGCGAGGAGGTCACCCGTGAACTGCTCGGCGTCGACTTCGGTGAGCTCGATGCCGGACCGGCCCGGGTCAACGGCAGCTACTTCGTCGGACCGCCGGCGGACTCCCTCGGTATCGATCTGCGCGAGGTGGTCTATCGCAGCCCGGTGGGGGAGATGCCGGCCTGGCGGATGGACGTGCCCGACTCCACCCGGTGGGCCGTCCTGGTGCACGGGCGCGGCGCGCTGCGCTCGGAGTGTCTGCGAGCGCTGCCGACCCTGCAACGTTGCGGCATCAACGCATTGATCATCAGCTATCGCAACGATCCAGGGGTCCCGTCCGGAGCCGACGGTCTGTACAACCTCGGCCTCACCGAGTGGCAGGACGTCGAAGCGGCCATGCGCTACGTCCTGGACGCGGGTGCCGCCGACATCCAGTTGTTCGGGTGGTCGATGGGTGGCGCCACCGTACTGCAGACCGTCGATCGATCGCCGCTGGCCGAGCATGTCAGCCGGATCGTGCTGGACGCCCCGGTGATCAATTGGCGGCACGTGCTGGCCTTCCACGCGGGGCTCAACAAGCTGCCCGGTGTCGTCAGTCGGATCGGGCTCGACCTGATGCGAGGACCGTTGCACCGCAACCTGATCGGGTTGGCCGAGCCACTCGACGTCACTCGGGCCGACTGGGTCACCCGAGCGGAGGAACTGACGAAGCCGACGCTGCTGATCCACTCGGTCGACGACGACTTCGTGCCCTTCGAACCATCGCAGGACCTGGCCGACGCACGACCCGATCTGGTGCGTCTGGAGACCTTCGAGGTGGCACGGCATTGCCGGGAGTGGAATGTCGACAGTGAGCGCTGGGAGAAGGTCGTGCGTAACTTCTGTGCGCCGGCCTCAGCGCACTGACCAACGAGCCAGCAGCGTCGACTCGGATTCGATCAGTCCGACCAGCCTCGCGCGCAGGTCGAGCGGTGCTCCGTCGACCATCCGGTGGGCCGAGCCGCCCACCAACAACGGCGAGGTGGTCAGGCAGATCTCGTCGATCAGGTCGTCCCCGAGGGCGAGGCCCGCAATCGTCGGGCCGCCTTCGAGCAGCACGCGGTCGTAGCCGCGTCGGCGCAGACGGTGCAGAGCCGTTCGCACTCCGTCCGGGCCGCTGCTGTCGACCGCGAAGACGTCATCACGACCCATCGTGTCCATCCCCGGCGGCAGTTCCGCTTCGGTGCTCAGCACGGCCATCGCGGGGTGTTCCGGGCGCCCTGCACGCAGCGATCGCCACCGCTCGTCGGTGATTGGTGCGTCGTACTGCTCGGCGCGTGCAGTGCCTGCGCCGACCGCGACGACATCGGCCCACGCCCGCAGCATGTGGAAGACGAGCCCGTCGACGTCATTGTTGATCGACCCCGACCGATGATCCCCGCCGACAACCGAACCGTCCACTGTCGCAACGAAGTTCAGCCGCACGAACCAGCCGCGATCGACGCCGCATTCGTAGGCGTCCGGCAGATCACCGGGCGTGATTGCTGCGTGGTCGGGGAGCAGTTTCCTCATGTCGGTCATCCAATCGTGAGACCATCCCGTATGGCCAAGAAGAAGACGAAGAAGTCCGGCAAGAAGTCGGACGAGCAGCTCAAGAAGTCCGGCGATCTCGCAGCCAAGATCACCGAGAAGCTCTGCGTCGCACCAGGATTCGAGCTCAGCTCCCTGGATGCCTCGTCCACTCCCGGCTACAAGGGTGACAAGGCGGAAGCGGAGGAACTGCTCGCGGCGAGCGTCGCCGAGCTCGGCGAACTGCAGGAGCGCCTCTACGCCAACGGCCGTGACGGCGACGGCACGTCCGTCCTGTTGGTGATCCAGGGCATGGACACCTCGGGCAAGGGCGGGATCATGCGTCACGTCGTGGGAAGCGTTGACCCGCAGGGAGTTTCGCTAACCTCTTTCAAGGCGCCGAACGCCGAGGAGCGCAAGCACCCGTTCCTGTGGCGGATCCGCAAGGCGTTGCCGAAACCTGGGATGATCGGTGTCTTCGACCGGTCGCACTACGAGGACGTGCTTATCGCACGGGTGCGCAATCTCGTTCCGGCCACTACCTGGCAGCGGCGGTACTCGCAGATCAACACCTTCGAGAAGTCGGTGACCGACAACGGCACCCGGATCATCAAGGTGATGTTGCACATCGACGCCGACGAGCAGAAGGCGCGCCTGATGGAGCGGCTCGATCGCAGCGACAAGTGGTGGAAGTTCAACCCGGGCGACATCGATGAGCGCGAGCTCTGGGACGCCTACCAGGAGGCCTACCAGGCCGCGTTGGACAAGACCTCCACCGACAGCGCTGCCTGGTACGTGGTGCCCGCGAACCGCAAGTGGTACGCGCGGTTGGCTGTCCAGCAGATCCTGCTGCAGCACCTGCGTGAACTCGACCAGCCCTGGCCGGACGCCGACTTCGACGTCGAGGAACAGAAGGCGCGTCTCGAAGCGTCCTGAAGCCGAACTCCGCAGTGAAGGGCTCCCCGAGCGATCGGGGAGCCCTTCACGGGTTGTCAGGTCCGGTTCACTGCTCCTCGTCCGGGGTGCAGCTGAGCACCACGATGGACCGGCCGGCCAGGGTGAGTTCGTACCCACCGGTGGCCACGCGCTCCTCGGTCTCATCGATGGCTTCGTCGGCGGTGTCGAGCACGACGCTCCACTCCGCGTCCTCGACCACGGTCGGGACGGTGAACGTCGTCTCCTGGTCGCCGGCGTTGAACAGCAGCAGGAAGTGGTCGTCGATGACCCGTCGCCCCTGGGGGTCCGGCGCCTGGATCGCTGCACCGTTGAGGAACACCGCGACCTCACGTGCCAGGCCGTTGCGCCAGTCGATCTGGGTCATGTGGTTGCCGTCGGGCGTGAACCAGCCGATGTCGCCGAGGGTGCTCTCACCGCCGTGTCCGGCGTCGCCGGAGAAGAACCGGCGCCGGCGGAAGGTCGGGTGCTCGCGACGTAGCGAGATGACCTTGCTCGCGAAGTCCAGCAGCGACTGCTCGTCCTCGTCGAGGTCCCAGTCGAACCACGCCAGTTCGTTGTCCTGGCAGTACACGTTGTTGTTGCCGAGCTGCGTACGGCCGAGTTCGTCGCCGTGAGCGAGCATCGGCACACCCTGGCTCAGCAGCAGCGTGGTGAGGAAGTTGCGCTGCTGACGCGCCCGCAGCGAGCGGACCTGCGGGTCGTCGGTCTCGCCCTCGACGCCGCAGTTCCAGGACCGGTTGTGCGCCTCGCCGTCGTTGCCGCCCTCGCCGTTGGCCTCGTTGTGCTTCTCGTTGTAGCTGACCAGGTCACGCAACGTGAAGCCGTCGTGGGCGGTGATGAAGTTGATCGACGCGATCGGACGGCGTCCCGAGTGTGCGTACAGGTCGCTGGATCCGGTGATGCGAGAAGCGAATTCGGCCAGTGTCGATGGCTCACCGCGCCAGAAGTCACGGACGGTGTCGCGGTACTTGCCGTTCCACTCGGTCCACAGCGGCGGGAAGTTGCCGACCTGATAGCCACCGTCGCCCAGGTCCCAGGGCTCTGCGATCAGCTTCACCTGACTGATGATCGGGTCCTGCTGGATGATGTCGAAGAACGCCGACAGGCGGTCGACCTCGTGGAACTGTCGCGCCAGCGTGGCGGCGAGGTCGAACCGGAAACCGTCGACATGCATCTCGGTGACCCAGTACCGCAGCGAGTCCATGATCAGCTGCAGCACGTGCGGGCTGCGCATCAGCAGGCTGTTGCCGGTGCCGGTGGTGTCGTAGTAGTGCGCCGGGTCGCTGTCGACCAGCCGGTAGTAGTGGGCGTTGTCCAGGCCGCGGAACGCCAGCGTCGGACCGAGCTGGTTGCCCTCGGCGGTGTGGTTGTAGACGACGTCGAGGATGACCTCGATGTCGGCAGCGTGCAGCGCCTTCACCATCGCCTTGAACTCCGTGACCTGCTGACCTTCGCTCCCGCCGGCGCTGTACGCGTTGTGCGGCGCGAGGAAACCGATGGTGTTGTAGCCCCAGTAGTTCGACAGGCCCTTGTCGACCAGGGTCGAGTCCTGGACGAACTGGTGCACCGGCAGGAGTTCGACCGCCGTCACGCCGAGTTGCTGCAGGTGGTCGATGATCGCCGGGTGCGCGACGGCGGCGTAGGTGCCGCGGATCTCCTCGGGCACGTCCGGGTGGGTCATCGTCAGGCCCTTGACGTGCATCTCGTAGATGACGCTGTCGTGGTACTCGTGCCTGGGCGGACGGTCGTGGCCCCAGTCGAAGAAGGGGTTCACCACCACCGAGAGCATCGTGTGGTCGAGCGAGTCGTCGTCGTTGAATGCGTCCGGGTCGTCGAAACGGTAGGAGAAGAGCGACTCGTCGCCGTCGATCTGCCCGTCGATCGCCTTCGCGTACGGGTCGAGCAGCAGTTTCGAGGGATTGCAGCGGTGGCCGAGCTCTGGGTCGTAGGGGCCGTGCACCCGGAAGCCGTACCGCTGACCGGGCTGCACCCCGGGCAGGTAGGCGTGCCAGACGTGTCCGTCGACCTCGGTCAGATCGATGCGCTTCTCGTCCCAGGTCTGTTCGCCGTCCTCACCCGGCTCTTCACCGGGGGTGAGCAGGCACAGTTCCACCCTTTCGGCGACGGAGGAGAAGATCGCGAAGTTGACGCCAGAACCGTCGAAGGTGGCGCCGAGCGGATAGGGCTGTCCCGGCCAGATGTCCATGGCACGCCATTGTGGTGCACGGCGGGAGCCGTTCTGACCATTACCGTGGGTGACATGTGCTTCACGGGGTCGGCGTCCGGGGCGTGCGGGTGAGTCCGCGCAGCCGCGCAAGACGCGCACTCGGGCGGATCCCAGGGGCACTCGCGCTGGCACGTCTGATCCGCGAAACCGTGCGTTTGTGCATGCAATACCGGGTGACCGGCCTGGCGGCGGAAGCCGGTTTCTTCGCCCTCCTGTCGTTCCCGCCGCTGGTGTTCGGATTGCTCGGCGGGGTCGGTTATCTCGGTGGGTGGATCGGTGAGAACGCTGTGACTCGTGTCACCGAGGCGATCGAGGCCTACTCGTCCCAGTTCCTCACCGAGAACTCGTTGCGTGATGTCCTGATGCCCACGATCTCCGACGCGCTGCGCGGCGGAAGACCCGACGTCATCTCCGCCGGTTTCCTGTTGTCGCTCTGGTCGGGATCACGTGCACTCAACGTGCTGCTCGACACCGTCTCGATCATGTACGGGCAGGGCGGCAAACGAGGCATTGTCCGCACCCGGTTGATGAGCCTGAGCCTGTACTTCGTCACGCTTGCCTTCGGAGCCGTCGTCGTGCCGTTGATCGTCATCGGTCCGCAGTTGCTCAGTGAATGGTTGCCGGCGCGGCTGCAGGTGCTGATGATCTTTTACTGGCCCCTTGTGGGGGGCCTTACGATCCTTGGTTTCGCGACGCTCTTCTATCTCGCCACGCCCATCAAGACGCCGTGGGTACGCGACCTCCCGGGGGCCGTCCTCACCCTGATGATCTGGGTGCTGTCGGCCATGGCGCTGCGCTTCCTGCTCGGTGCGTCGGTCGGTAGCACCAGCATCTACGGGCCGCTCGCGGCGGCGATCGTGGTGCTGATCTTCCTGTACTTCCTCGGCATCGCGGTGCTCATCGGGGCAGCGCTGAACGCCGCCACGATGAAGCTCTGGCCGGTCGAAGAGTTCTCGCCGGCTCATCACCGGGCCCGCGAACTGCTCAGCGACGGTGTGTCACGAACCCGTGCCCGCGTCAATGACGTCCGCACGGGACCGATCCCGCTGGCCCGCAACGGATCCGCCGGCAAGAAGGTCAACCCAGCACCCGCCGCGCGGTCACAAGATCCGGACGACGAAGAGTTCCCGACTAATCGGAAGGCGAGCACCGATGGCGACGGCGACACACCCGCACCCCGGCTGGATTCGGCGGCGTCCATCGGTTAGCCTCATGCACCGCACCTGAAAGCGTTTCGACAAGCGCACCTTCAGGCGCACGCGGACATAGCTCAGTTGGTAGAGCGCAACCTTGCCAAGGTTGAGGTCGCCGGTTCGAGCCCGGTTGTCCGCTCTGGTCTCGCCTTGTCGTGAGATCTCCGGTGGCGTGGCCGAGAGGCTTAGGCAACGGCCTGCAAAGCCGTCTACACGGGTTCGAATCCCGTCGCCACCTCGGGCGATTGGCGCAGCGGTAGCGCGCTTCCTTGACACGGAAGAGGTCACTGGTTCAAACCCAGTATCGCCCACCAGTACGCAAGCAGGTCCCGGTCGTTCTCGGCCGGGACCTGCTGCGTTTTTGGATGTCGTGCTCAGTGCGAGGGCTCGTCCTCGGGCGGTCGGACCCCGGCGACCTCGAAGAGTTCACGCCGCCCGGCGATATGGTCGGCGCGCGTGCGCCGCACGGTGATCGTCAGCCGGTGCACGGTCACCACGGCGACCACCCAGCCGATGCCGAGGAACCACGCCGCGATCACGTCGGTGAGCCAGTGGTGCCCGAGATAGACGCGGGACAGACCCATGGTGATCGTCATCGCCGCCGTCAGGAGCACCGTGGCGACGCGGGCCCAGGTGCGGTGCGACCAGACCAGCAAGACGTACGCCGCGATGCCCATCATCACCGTCATGTTCAGGGTGTGGCCGGACGGGAAGGACGGCGAGGACTCGAAGGGCGGCACCGCGAGCTGCGTCGGCGGGCGCAGGCGGGCGGTCGCTTCCTTGCCGAGGACGGTCACCAGCAGCGATCCCGTCATCGCGATTCCCATGAGCACGGCCGGCGTCCGACGGCGCCACAGCAGGCACAGCAGGGCGGTCAGCACCACGCCGAGGATCGGGCCGCCGACCTTTCCACCGATGTCGGTGAAGTGCGTGACTGCAGCGTCGGCACCGGGGGAGCGCCACGAAACCATCCGGTCGAGCACCGGGCGGTCCCACCCGGCGACTCCGTTGTGGTCGAGCACGTTGTCGTACACCTGCGCTGCGATCGCCTGCGAAGCACCGAGCAGGAGGACGCCCAGCGCGGCCGTGATCAGGGCTGCGAGGGAGAGACTGCCGTCCGCGGAGTACCGGCGAATCGCGCGCTCCAGCCACCGGAAGGCGCGTAGCAACAGTCTGCCCGCCCATGTCGTCCAACGGCGGAGGTCGCGTGAACCGATCGACTCGACGGCTCGGGGAAATGCGGTTCGCGCACCGGACTCGGTCTCGGGCCCCGGTGTGGCATCGGCTGGTTCGGGCATGCCATCCATTGAACCCTTCCGTGGCCCGAAGGACTCGTTTTGGAGAGTGGGCGAACTGTCGGGTATTGTCTTCCCGTTGCCCGCAAGGGCACAGGCGGACATAGCTCAGTTGGTAGAGCGCAACCTTGCCAAGGTTGAGGTCGCCGGTTCGAGCCCGGTTGTCCGCTCTCTTCATTTCCAAGGGCGATTGGCGCAGCGGTAGCGCGCTTCCTTGACACGGAAGAGGTCACTGGTTCAAACCCAGTATCGCCCACCATGAGCAAGAGGCCCCGGCATGAGCCGGGGCCTCTCTGCTCGTCACAACCGCATACCCCGGAGGCCGCAGGGGTGGTTGACTTGGCAACGACGCCCCGGCCCGGATCGGGTACCCAGATGGGCTCGGCGCCAAGGAGGTCGGTAGTGCCCGGTGAACACGCAGAGTTCGACGGGCTGTCGGCCAGTGGCATCGCGGAGATCCGCCACGACGCCGCAGCGCTGGACGAACCCGGCGTGTGGGTGGTCGTGATCACTTTCGAGGGGCAACTCACCGCCGTCCGGATGCAACATGTCGACCGGGTCGTTCGGCCCGCTGTTCGAGCGACCCGGTCGACGCCGGCCGCCGACAACGGTGAGCATTCCTGGCGCAGTTCGCTCAGCCATGCGCAGTACGAGGCTGCGGTCGAGGAGGTCCGCCGCCGCGTCGCCCTCGGAGAGGTCTACCAGGCGAACATCTGTCGGGTGCTGTCCCGCGATGTGCCGGCGACGTTCGACCTGCGGCGTCTGGCGGACGTCCTGCTGGCGGGAAACCCGGCCCCCTACGCCGCCCTGATCAACCTGCCGACAGCCGGACTCGAGATCGTCTGTGCCAGTCCGGAGCTGTACCTCGAGCTGGACGGCGACCGGCTTGCATCGGCGCCGATCAAGGGCACCGCCCCGACCGAGCAAGAGTTGCTGCCGAAGGACTTCACCGAGAACGTCATGATCACCGACCTGGTGCGCAACGACCTGGCACCGGTCAGCGTGCCGGGCACGGTCGAAGTCGACGGCTTGTGCGCGGTCGAACAGCATCCCGGCCTGGTCCACCTGGTCTCGACCGTGCGTTCGCGGCTGCGTCCAGGAGTCGGTTGGCCGGACATCCTCGGTGCGTCGTTCCCGCCCGGGTCGGTGTCAGGTGCGCCGAAAATCACTGCCCTGCAAGCAATTCGGGATCTCGAGCGAGTGTCGCGGGGACCGTACTGCGGTGCCATCGGGTACGTCGACAACGAGACTGCCACCGCCCGGTTGGCGGTGGGTATCCGTACCTTCTGGATGCAGTCCTTGCCCCCACGCCGGGTGCTGAAGTTCGGGACGGGCGCCGGAATCACCTGGGGCTCCGACCCCGAGGCGGAGTGGTGTGAAACGCTGCTCAAGGCGAGACGACTGATCGGGTTGGCCGAGGTCGCGTTGGAGGAGAGGACGTCATGACGGTTCGAGTGTGGGTGAACGGCGAGCTGGTCGGCGACCGAGGCAGCATCAGCGCGCTCGACCACGGCGTCACTGTCGGCGACGGGGTGTTCGAGACCTGCAAGGTCGAGAACAACGAGGTGTTCGCGCGGGAGCGGCACCACGACCGTCTCGACAACTCGCTCAAGGGCCTCGGTCTGCCGCCCGCGGACCGGGACCGGCTGGACGAGGGAATCGCCGCTGTCCTGTCAGAACCGTTGGAGTTCGGGCGTGTTCGTTACAGCGTGACGGCCGGCCCGGGACCGCTCGGCTCCGACCGTGACGACACCGAGGCGACGTACATCGTCCTCGCGGGGTCTGTGCCGCGTCCGCCGCGGACGACCGCGATCACGACCGTTCCGTGGACCCGGAACGAGAACAGCGCAGTCGTCGGACTGAAAACCACCTCGTACGCCGAGAACGTCGTTGCGCTCGCCTACGCGAAGGAACGCGGCGGCAGCGAGGCGATCTTCGCCAACACCCGCGGCGAACTGTGCGAGGGCACCGGCAGCAACATCTTCGTCGTCGTCGACGGCGACGTGCTCACCCCACCGACCGACTCCGGCCTGCTGCCCGGGATCACCCGCGATCTCGCCATCCTCGCCGCTCGCGAAGAGGGCATCACGGTCAAGGAGGTCGCGCTGCCGCTGGCGATCCTCCAGACTGCAGACGAGGTGTTCATCACCTCGTCCACTCGGGACGTGCAAGCCGTGTCGCGCGTTGACGAACGGAACATGGACGCTCCCGGTCCCGTCACAGCACGGGTCGCGGACGCGTTCCGGGCACGAGCAGCAACATTGGCGTGACGAAGAAGGAGACTGCAGTGGGGGAGCAGGTGGCGGACGAGCACGTCGTGTCCGGCGGCGACGGCGGGAGCACCGCCGTGGCACCGAAGCGACGCGCGGACGGGGACTTCCAGGAGCCCTTCTCACCCAAGACATACAAGTTCGCCTGGCGTCGCAAGCTCGCGGCGAACCCGGTCTCCAACCACACCTACCGAATCGTGGTCGGTGTCGTCGGGTTCATCGTGACCGGCGTCGGCGTCGTCGCCATCCCGTTCCCGGGTCCGGGCTGGTTGATCGTCTTCCTCGGCCTCGGCATCTGGGCGACCGAGTTCATGTGGGCCGCGCGTCTGCTCAACTTCGCCCGGGAGAAGGTCGAAGCCTGGAACGACTGGATGCGTCCGAAACCGTTGTGGTTCAAGGGCATTGTCGCGTTGCTGACGTTCGCGTTCGTGTGCTTCGTCGTCTGGCTGACCCTCAAGCTCGGCGGCATTCCCGGCTTTCTGCCCGGCTCGGCCAAGGACTTCCTGCAGCAGATGCCCGGCCTCGGCTGAGCGCACAGGCCCGATTAGGCGGCGACTTGAACGGCGGGTAAAGTACTTCCTCGCAGCCCGGGCGGGCTGCGATCCGCACGGATGTATAGCTCAGTTGGTTAGAGCGTTCGCTTCACACGCGAGAGGTCAGGGGTTCGAGTCCCTTTACATCCACCGACATGCACTGAAGGACCCGACACGTTTGGTCGGGTCCTTCGGCGTTCGGTCAGTCGGCAGCGTCCGTGAATGCAGCGAGCACTTCGGCGGTGATCGCTGTCATCGCCGATTGCGCGGCCCGGGTGTCGCCTCGCCAGATGGCGTCCGCGACGTCCTCGTGCGCGTCCAGCGCCTCCGGCTTGGGCTGCTGCGGCATGAGGGACAACTGCGTGCGACCGATGAGCACCACCTCGACGAGGTCCGCCATCGCGGCGAACAGGTCGTTGCCGCTCGATTCCAGGATCGTCCGGTGCATCCGGATGTCGAGGGTCATGAACTCCTCGAGGCGTCCGGCCTCGCCCAGCTCACGCATCCGGGCAGCAAGCGGGGGGAGGGCTGCGCGGGCCTCGACGGTTGCCAGGCGGGCGGCCGCACCGGCTGCGGCCGGCTCGACGACGTGCCGCAGTTCGGTGAGATCGCGCAACTGCTTGGGGCGGTCGGTCGAGTGTAGGCGCCAGTCGATCAGGGTGGGGTGCAACGCATTCCAGCCGGCGCGGTCCTGCACGACGATGCCGACCCGGCGACGCGAAGTGACCAGGTGCAGCGTCTCCAGTTCGCGGACGACCTCGCGCGCCACGGTGCGCGAGATCCCGAAGCGGCGTTGCAGGTCGTCCAGCGTCATGCCGGCGTCGACCGCGATTCTGCCCTCGATGATCTCGATGCCGAGTTCGCGCGCGGGCGCGCGGTGCAGCAGCGGCGCGGACGGCGTCCGGACGGCCTGCTCGATACCCGACATCGGCGTCCCCTCTCGGCTTCTCTCGGCAACTGCCCTCGGCCTGGTGAATGCGACCGAGCCTACGTTGCGGCGCCACGCCCGTATTAAAAATACTCATATTGCTTGATTAAGTACTACGAATAACTCTACAGTCGTGTGACCCACACCACGTGATTCATCACACTCGACGAAGGACCCTCGATGTTCCTGACCGCAGAAGAGGTGCAGCCCGCATACAGCTCGGGCGTCCTGCTCCTCATCGCCGCAGCGGCGGTGGCAGTCCTGCTCCTGCTGATCATGCGTTTCAAGTTGCACGCCTTCGTGGCGCTCGTGCTGGTCAGCTTCCTGACCGCCCTGGCCACGAAGGTTCCGTTCGAGAAGGTCGTGCCGACCTTGCTGGACGGGTTCGGATCGACGCTCGCGAACGTCGCCCTGCTGGTCGGGTTCGGCGCGATGATCGGACGACTGCTGGAAGTGACCGGTGGTGCTCAGGTGCTCGCCGACACCTTGATCGCACGATTCGGCGAGAAGCGCGCACCGCTCGCGCTCGGGGTCGCCTCGCTGCTGTTCGGATTCCCGATCTTCTTCGACGCCGGCCTGGTCGTCATGCTCCCGATCATCTTCTCGGTCGCCCGTCGCTTCGGCGGCAGCGTGCTGACCTACGCGCTGCCTGCCGCGGGTGCATTCGCGGTGATGCACGCGTTCGTCCCGCCGCACCCCGGTCCGGTCGCCGCAGGTGAGTTGCTCGGCGCCGACCTCGGCCTCGTCCTGGTGCTCGGCATCATCATCGGTCTGCCGACTTGGTACATCTCCTCCTACCTGTTCGGTCTCTGGGCGGGCAAGCGCGTCCACATCCCGGTGCCGGAGCTGCTCTCCGGTGGCGACGTCGAGGAGGGCAAGGCCGGTGGGTCGAAGCCGTCGTTCGGCCTCGTGCTGTTCGTGCTGTTGCTGCCCCTGGTGCTGATCTTCCTCAACACCGGACTGAACACGTTGGCCACCAACAAGACGATCGACGGTGACGCGACGTGGGTTCGCCTGCTGCGCATGTTCGGTCAGACCCCGATCGCTTTGCTGATCACCGTGCTGGTCGCGATGATCCTCCTCGGCATGGGACGCCGCTCGAAGGCCGACATCGAGGAGATCGTCAACGGGGCACTCGGCCCGGTCTGCGCGATCATCCTGATCACCGGTGCCGGTGGCATGTTCGGTGGCGTCCTTCGCGCCAGCGGCATCGGCCAGGCGCTGGCCGGCTCGCTCGAGTCGACGGGTCTGCCCGTCATCGTCGCCGCGTTCGTGGTCGCGACCGCACTGCGCGTGGCGCAGGGTTCGGCGACCGTCGCCCTCACCACGACCGCCGGGCTCATGGCGCCGACGGTGGCTGCGACCGGCGGACTGTCCTCGATCGACCTGGCCTGCATCGTCATCGCGATCGCCGGTGGCGCGACCGTGTTGTCGCACGTCAACGACTCCGGCTTCTGGCTGGTCGGTCGGTTCCTCGGCATGGACGAGAAGACCACGCTGCGCACCTGGACCGTCATGGAGACGCTCATCGGTGTCGTCGGCTTCACCTTCGCCGCTCTCGTGAGCGCGATCCTGTGACCGGGAGCGTGCGGCACGCTGTCCTGATGGGCGTGTCCGGCAGCGGAAAGACCACGGTCGCCATGGGCGTCGCCCGGGAACTGGGATGGGAGTTCGGCGAGGCCGACCTGTTCCACCCCGAGGCGAACGTGGAGAAGATGCGCGCCGGCACCCCGTTGGACGACGACGACCGGCTGCCGTGGCTGCAGACCTTGGCCGACTGGATCGCCGAGCGGGACGCCGCCGGCACCAGCACCGTCCTGGCCTGTTCGGCTCTGCGTCGTCGCTACCGGGACATCCTGCGCAGCAGCGGGGCCCAACTCGACTTCGTTCACCTCGCCGGGTCGAAGGAACTGATCGGTTCGCGACTCCTCGCTCGCCAGGGTCACTTCATGCCGGGAAGTCTGCTCGATTCCCAGTTCGCGACGCTCGAGCCGCTGGAGGAGGACGAGGCGGGAATCACCCTCGACCTCGCGCACACACCGTCCGAGCTCGTCGCGCTGGCGGTTGAGCACCTGCGCGCCGGATGATGCGCGCACGAAGGCCCGGGACGTTGGTCCCGGGCCTTCGTCGTGCCAGGCGGTGCACGATGGACTCATGAAGACTGTGCGGTTGGACGATGTGTATCCCGATGAGCGCGAGCGCGCCGATGAGTCGAAGGTCGGTCGCAGCGCGCTGACCTTGAAAGGTGGCGGTGGCCAGACTCTCAGCCAGGTGCTGCTGACCATGAACGCCGGGTCGCAGTTGGCAGACCACAACAACCCGGGTGAGGCGACCCTGCTGGTCCTGTCCGGTGAGGTCACTCTGGGCTGGGCGGACGGGTCCGCCCAGCTGAAGGCGGGGGAGTACACGGTCATCCCGCAGACCAAGCATCGCCTCGATGCGCACGCCGACAGCGTTGTCCTGCTGTCCGTGGCGCGGACGGGCTGAATCTCAGGCCGCGGCAGCGCAGAGCTGTGCGTCCCACAGACGTGCGTAGTGGCCGCCGCGCAGCAACAACTGCTCGTGGGTGCCCTGCTCGGCGATGCGTCCCCGGTCGAGTACGACGATGAGGTCGGCGTCGCGGACGGTCGACAGGCGGTGCGCGATGGTCAGCGTCGTGCGTCCGGTGCCGGCCGCGTCCAACGCGCGTTGCACGGCGCGTTCGGTGGAGTTGTCCAGCGCCGAGGTGGCCTCGTCCAGCACCAGAATCCTCGGATTGCGAAGAATGGTGCGCGCCAACGCGATCCGCTGCTTCTCGCCGCCGGAGAAGCGGTACCCGCGAGCACCGACGACGGTGTCGTAACCCTGCGGGAGTGACTCGATCAGTTCGTGTACCTGCGTTGCCTGGGCTGCTTCGATCATCTGTTGGTCCGTGGCATCCGGACGGGCGTACCGCAGGTTGTCGGCGACCGACGCGTGCAACAGGTAGCTCTCCTGGGTGACGACACCGACCAGGCCGGCGATGTCGGTCAGACGCAGGTCGCGCAGGTCGTGGCCGTCGATGAGCACCCGCCCGTTCGTCGGGTCGTGCAGACGTGAGACGAGGGCTGCCAGGGTGGACTTGCCCGAGCCGGTGGCGCCGACGACCGCGACCGTCGACCCCGCCGGGACGGTGAGGTCGATGCTGTCGAGAGCGGGGCGGTCGGCGTCCGGATAGGTGACGGTGACCCCGTCGAATCTGATCTCACCGCGCGCCCGATCGGGCTGCAGCGGGGCCGGATCGGCCGGGTCGTCGATCTCGACGGGAAGGTCGAGGTATTCGAAGATGCGGCTGAACAGCGCCATCGAGGTGACCACTTGGGCGCCGACGTTGAGCACGCCCATCAGGGGGCGGAACAACTGGGTCTGCAGCGCGACGAAGGCGACCAAGGTGCCGATCGTCATGCCGCCGCCGGTGGCTGGGAGTCCGGCCGCGAGGTAGATGAGGGCGGGGATCGCGGAGAAGATGATCGCCATCGTGCCCATGCGCCAGCGTCCGGCGAGCTGTGACTGCACCTCGAGTTCGGTGAGGGTGGTCGAGGAACCGGAGAACCGCTGGGAGAGAGCGGGTCCGGAGCCGAGCGTCTTGGCGAGGATGACACCGTTGATCGACAACGACTCCTCGATCTGGGTCTGCATGTCGGCGAGCGTGCGCTGTGCCTTGCCTTGGATGGCACGCCGCTGGTGGGCGACGCGGCGGGTCAGCCAGATGGCCGGCGGCAGCACGACCAGGCTGAGCAGCGACAGCTTCCAGGACAGGAAGGCCATCGCTGTGGCTGTGCCGACGGCGGTGGTGACATTCGATGCGATCGATGTCGCGGAGTCGGTGACGACCGCCTGCATCGCGCTGATGTCGTTGGTGACGCGGGATTGCACCTCACCGCTGCGGGTGCGGGTGAAGAAGCCGAGCGGCATCCGTTGCAGGTGGGCGAACAGGCGGGTGCGCAGGTCGTGCATCACCTGCTGGCCGATGCGGGTCGACAGCCACGTCTGCAGGACGCCGAGCAGTTGGGTGGAGACCGTGATCGTGAGCATGCCGCCGACCAGGGCCAGCAGCAGCGGCACGTTCTGGGCAGGGATCGCGTCGTCGATCAGGTGCTTCACCAGGAAGGGCGATGCGAGACCGATCAGGGAAGTGAGGACGATGAGCGCGCACACAGCGGCGAGCCGGCTGCGGTAGGGGCGAAACAGCGCCGTGATGCGCGCGAGTTCGACCGGGTGGTCATCGAGTTGGCGGACGTCGGAGGCGCTCTTGTGCGCCACGCGTCCGGGACCGCCGCGTCCTGAGGCGGTCATGGGTTGGGATCCGGCTGCCATGCGGACTCCCTTCGGTCGGAGATGTGCTGAGGTTACTTCAACATGTCGTAACCTCCACAATCGATAGGATGTTCCCGTGCCTTCCCACGAGTCGTCCGAAGAACTGCCGCTGCGCCAACTGTTGATGCGCGTCGCGCACGTCTCCCGACGGGCGTGGCTCGCCGATCTGGAGCCGTACGGTCTGAGCCCGCACCTGGCTCGAGCGTTGAATGTGATTGCCGCGCAAGAGGATTCGGGCATGCGGGCAGCAGAGCTCGCGCAGCGTCTTCGGGTGTCCCCGCGTTCGGCGACGGAGGTCGTCGACGGACTGGCGGAGCGTGGCCTCGTGCTGCGCAGCCCTGATCCGGACGACCGTCGGGCCAAGGTGTTGTCGCTGACGGATGAAGGCGTCCGCCTGTGGCGCACCCTCGACACCTCGCGCCGCGAACGTGATGACGCGATGTTCGACGTCCTGAGTGCCGACCAACGCGAGGAACTGCGCGCGTTGCTCCTGGTCGTCCTGCGCTCCACCGACAGTGAGCTCGAGTGAGGCGCGACCGACCGGCAGGCGTGCTGGCGCCGGCCGGTCGACGGAGTTCCGTCCCGGATCCGGTTGCGTGAGATGGCTCATCGCGGTGAACTGCCCGGCGTCACGAAGTCGAGTTGCTGATCTCTTAGCCACTTTTCGGGTGCGGAGTTTGGCAACCTGGGTGCATACCCAGTTCCCGCGGCTGCGGCCGCGGGTGTGCCCATCCCACGAGGAGGACGACATGAGCAACTCCGGTCAGGCGAAGGACCTGTTCGACAAGGCCAAGAAGGCTGCGATCGGCGGCGTCGACAAGGTGAAGAAGGCTGCTGCCGAGAACCCCGACAAGGTGCGCGGGGGCATCGACAAGGTCACCCAGACGGCCGACAAGGTCACCAAGGGCAAGTACACCGACAAGATCCAGACTGCCGGCAACAAGGTCGAGGAAACCGTGCAGAAGCAGGCGCACAAGCCGACGCCGGGTGTGAACCCGACCGGCACCGACGCGACGGCCGCCGGCGGATTCACCACGGACGCCACCGGTACGACCGGTGCCCCCGGCACGGCGGGAGCGCCGGACGCCGGCACCGCCGGTCGTCGTCCGGGACACGTGCCCGACCCGGTCGACCCGCTGGACCGCCCGGACCCGATCGACCGCCCGGGTCCGCTCAACTGAGTCTGGAATTGAAGAAGCCCGGGTGCCGAAAGGCGCCCGGGCTTCTTCGTGCCCGGGACGGGACGACATCGAGGTCGACGCCGTGCGGCGACTGGGTGGACGTGCTTTGCTGACGCGCGGGTCGATGTCGTTGGGGGAGAAGGACGAAGGGCTCCACCTCGAAGCGGTCATGGCGCGACACCAGCAGTTCGCGCAGCAACTGGTCACCGGCTGACCGTGCTGCGGGCGGTTGCCGGGGGACAGTGATATCCGGTCGAGAGCAACGTTGATCGACCGATAACCTTGCGGGGTTCAATCCGAACCCAGATCAAGGAGCACCACGTGTCCAGCCAGATCACCGTGTCCGTCGCCGGAAGCGAGCGAGCGGTGCAGCAGGGCACTACCGGCTCCGACCTGTTCGGCGGCGACCGCAGCGTCGTCGCGATGCGCGTCGACGGTCGGCTCCAGGACCTCTTCCGCGAGATCCCGGACGGCGCCGTCGTCGAGGCGGTCGACCTGTCCCAGCAGGACGGCCTCGACATCCTGCGCCACTCCGCCGCGCACGTCCTGGCGCAGGCCGTGCAGCAGGTGAACCCGGATGCCAAGCTCGGCATCGGCCCGCCGGTCAAGGACGGCTTCTACTACGACTTCGACGTCGAGACCCCGTTCCAACCCGATGACCTGAAGGCGCTCGAGAAGGCGATGCAGAAGATCGTCAACGAGGGCCAGACCTTCTCGCGCCGGGTCGTCAGCGACGAAGAAGCCCGTGCCGAACTCGCGCAGGAGCCGTACAAGCTGGAGCTCATCGGGCTGAAGGGCAATGCCGCCGACGCCGCCGAGGGTGCTGAGGCCGAGGTCGGCGCCGGCGAACTCACGATCTACGACAACATCCGCCGCGACGGTGAGCGTGCCTGGGGCGACCTGTGCCGCGGACCGCACGTGCCGTCGACCAAGGTGCTCGGCAACGCGTTCAAGATCATGCGTTCGGCCGCCGCGTACTGGCGCGGCAGCGAGAAGAACCCGCAGTTGCAGCGCATCTACGGCACCGCCTGGGCCAGCAAGGACGAACTCAAGGCCTACCTCGACCGCATCGCCGAGGCCGAGAAGCGCGACCACCGCAAGCTCGGAGCCGAACTCGACCTGTACTCCTTCCCGGACGAATTGGGTTCGGGCATGGTCGTTTTCCACCCCAAGGGCGGTGTCATCAAGCGGGAGATGGAGGACTACGTCCGTCGCCGGCACCTGGAGGAGGGGTTCTCCTACGTCAGCACCCCGCACATCTCCAAGGAGGGGCTCTTCCACACCTCGGGGCACCTGCCGTACTACGCCGACACCATGTTCCCGCCGATGGAGATGGAGAACGCGGAGTACCGGCTGAAGGCGATGAACTGCCCGATGCACAACCTGATCTTCAGGTCGCGGGGCCGTTCGTACCGTGAACTCCCGCTGCGGTTCTTCGAGTTCGGTTCGGTCTATCGCAACGAGAAGTCCGGTGTGGTGCACGGTCTGACCCGCGTCCGGGCGATGACCCAGGACGATTCGCACTCCTACGTGACCCCTGAGCAGGCACCGGCCGAGATCGAGCACCTGCTGAACTTCGTTGTCGGCCTGCTCAAGGACTTCGGGCTGAACGACTACTACTTCGAACTCTCGACGCGCGACACCGAGGGCGACAAGAAGGACAAGTTCATCGGCTCGGACGAGCAGTGGGAGACCGCGACCAGGGTACTCGAGGACACCGCACGAAAGTTCGGGGTCGACCTCGTGCCCGACCCCGGCGGTGCCGCGTTCTACGGACCGAAGATCTCCGTCCAGGCCAAGGACGCGATCGGCCGCACCTGGCAGATGTCGACGATCCAGTACGACTTCAACCAGCCGAACCGTTTCGGACTGGAGTTCCAGGCCGCGGACGGCAGCCGCCAGGAGCCGGTGATGATCCACTCGGCCAAGTTCGGTTCGATCGAGCGGTTCATCGGTGTGCTCGTCGAGCACTACGCGGGGGCTTTCCCGGTGTGGTTGTCGCCGGTGCAGGTGCTCGGTGTGCCGGTGGCCGACGACTTCGCCGACTACCTGAACGACGTTCTGAAGCAGTTGCGCGACAACGGAGTTCGGGTCGAGCTCGACGACAGCGACGACCGCTTTCCGAAGAAGATTCGCAACGCGTCGAAGTCGAAGGCGCCGTTCGTGCTCATCGCCGGCGCCGAGGACAAGGACGCCGGCGCGGTGTCGTTCCGCTACCGCGACGGCTCGCAGCGCAACGGTGTGCCGGTCGGCGAGGCGATCGAAGAGATCCGAGCCGCGATCGGGTCCAAGGCGCAGATCACCACCGCTCCGCAGCACTGACGGGCCTCATGCAGAGCGCGCCACATCCGGCGCGCTCTGCATGACTTCGACGCAGGTGTGCTTCGATGCCCAGGTGAGCAGAATCGTCCGTGCCGAGCGTGAACACGCCTTCATCCTGGGCGCGTTGACGCTGCAGGCCGATCTGGAGGACGGCGGCACGAACCGTGCCGGGTTCATTGCGCAGTTCGCGGATGCGTGGTTGGAGGAGTTCGAATCCATGCCGACCTGGGTCGCGTTCGGCGATGACGGATCCGCGGTCGGATTCGTGCAGACGAACTGGGTGTCGAAACTGCCCAGCCTGCGTCGGCCGACGACCGGTTGGGTGCACGTGAAGAAGGTGTTCGTCACCCCGGCCGCGCGTGGGAACGACCTCGCCGAACAGATGCTGCGCGCGATGATCGCCTGGGGTACGACCAACGGGATCGAGCGCTACCAGCTGACGGCGCGTCCGCCAGCACGTTCGCTGTACGAACGGCTCGGCTTCACCGCCCCCGACGAGCGACTGATGGAATTGCGTCCGGCAGCGGTCAGCTCGGCTCGATGAGGAGGACCGGGATCTCCCGGTCGGTCTTGGTCTGGTACTCGGCGTAGGGCGGAAAAGCAGCAACGGCGCGCTCCCACCATTCGTCCCGTTCGGCGCCCGAGATCCGCCGCGCGACACCGTCCAGGTGACGCGAGCCGTCCTGAACCTCGACGTCCGGGTTCGCGACGATGTTGTGATACCACGCCGGGTGTTCCGGAGCGCCACCCTTGGACGCCACCGCGGCGTAGACGCCGTCCTTCTCCACCCGCATCAGCGGAACCCGGCGCAGCAGACCCGACTTCTTGCCACGGATCGTGTAGACGACCACAGACATTCCCTGCACGTCGGCCACCTCGGTGGTGCCGGCATCCTCGATCGCGGCCAACTGCTGCGCGACCCATGGCGTCTTCTCCAGCGCGTACTCACCCTGCAACGGCATGACGAACTCCTTCGAACGTGTCGATCGGTACGTGCGGTGCAACCGTCCGCACCATGATGCATGGCAACGGCCGGTGCCACCGAGGCTATTCCAGATGGGGCCACTTAGGATCGACGCCGTGACCGATCCGACCGATTCGACCGACTCGACCGTGCAGTCCGAGAAACCCGACGACTTCGCCGGCTCGCCCGACGGTTTCGAGCGCCTGTGGACCCCGCACCGGATGGTCTACATCGAGGCAGACCGGCCGGCCGACCACGACGACGAAGCCTGCCCCTTCTGTGCGGCGCCGAAGAAGGACGATGCCGACGGGCTGATCGTGCACCGCGGCGAACGCTGCTTCGTGGTGATGAACCTGTTCCCGTACAATCCCGGTCACCTGCTGGTCTGCCCCTACCGACACGTGCCGCTGTACCTCGACCTCACCGACGAGGAGACGGCCGAGTTCACCAAGCTGACCAAGGAGGGCATCCGCGCGCTGCAGGCCGTGTCGGCGCCGATGGGTTTCAACCTCGGTATGAACCAGGGCGAGGTCGCCGGCGCCGGGGTGGGCGCTCACCTGCACCAGCACATCGTGCCGCGCTGGGGCGGCGACTCGAACTTCCTGCCGATCATCGCCCGGACCAAAGCGCTGCCCCAGCTGCTGGAGGACGCCAGGTCGCGGCTCGCCGAAGCATGGCCGAAGAACTGAACCGGTCGCTCGGTAACCTGGGACCACCATGCTGAACAAGTACGCCCGGGCGTTTTTCACGAAGGTCTTCACCCCTGTCGCCAAGCTCTTCCTCAAGATGGGGATCAGCCCCGACGTCGTGACGATCATCGGCACCCTCGGCGTCTGCTTCGGCGCGCTGGCGTTCTACCCGCGTCACGAATTCCTGATCGGGACGCTGGTCATCACCGCGTTCGTGTTCAGCGACACGATCGACGGTGTCATGGCTCGCATGTCCGGTCGCTCCAGCGTCTGGGGCGCCTACCTCGACTCGACCCTCGACCGGGTCGGCGACGCAGCCATCTTCGGAGCACTCGTCCTGTACTACGCCGGCGACCAGGGCCACAACATGCTGCTGGCCGGGCTCGCACTCGCCTGTCTGATCTTCGGCAGCGTGGTCTCCTACGCCAAGGCACGCGCCGAAGGCCTCGGTATGACCGCGAATGTCGGCATCGCCGAACGCGCCGAACGGCTGGTCGTCGTGCTGGTTGCCACCGGACTGTGCGGATGGTTTCTGCGGCCCTGGGAAACCTGGATCATGGGCGTCGTCCTCGGCCTGCTCGCGCTGGCTAGCTTCATCACCGTGCTGCAGCGGATGCTCACCGTGCGTCAACAGGCGCTCGGCAAAGCTCTGTGAGTTTCGCCGATTCGCTGCAGGTCGCCGGGTTCCGGACGGCCTGGAAACTCGTCTGCAGACTGCCCGAGTCCGCGGCCTACGGACTCTTCGAACGTATCGCCGACGCCACCTACAAGCGCGGCGGCAAGTCGGTCGAGCGGATGCGGTCCAACTACGCCAGAGTTCGTCCCGAACTGTCCGATGGCGAGCTGGATGCATTGGTGCGCAACGGGATTCGTTCCTATATGCGGTACTGGTGCGACGCCTTCCGGCTCTCGGTGCACTCGCCCGAGGAACTCGCCGAGCGGATGCGGCTGACCGGCGCGGACGAGCAGGCCAGGGCGATCGTCGGGCGCGGCGAGCCGATCATCCTGTTCCTCGGCCACATGGGCAACTGGGACCTCGCCGGAGCCTGGTCGACCACCTACTTCGCGCCCGTCACGACCGTCGCCGAACGCCTCAAGCCCGAGGAACTGTTCGGGGAGTTCTTGGCCTTCCGGGAGTCCTTGGGCATGACGATCCTTCCGCTGACAGGGGGCGACAACACCTACGGACGCCTGGTCGATGCCCTCGACGCCGGCGGGTTCGTCCCGCTTCTGTCCGATCGAGACCTGACGTCCAACGGCGTCGAGGTGCGGTTGCTCGGCCACCGCATCAAGGCGGCCACCGGCCCGGCGCGATTGGCCCTCGACACCGGCGCAGCACTGTTCCCGCTCGCGCTCACCTACGAACCCGTGCCGGGTCGGGCGGCACAACGCGTGGTCGCGCACTTCGGCGACCGGGTGATCGTGCCGGACGGCGACCGGTCCGACCAGGTGCGTGCGATGACCCAGCAATGCGTGGACGCGCTCGGGGACGTGATCAGGCAGCGCCCCGAGGACTGGCACATGATGCAGCGCATCTTCCTCGACGACTTCGACAGCGGCCTGCAGGAGCGGCGATGAGAATCGGGCTGGTCAGCCCGTACTCGTTCGACGTGCCGGGCGGCGTCCAGTTGCACGTGCGCGATCTTGCCGATTACCTCATCGGACGCGGTCACTACGTCGAGGTGCTCGCGCCGTCCGAACCCGACACACCGTTGCCGCCGTACGTGGTGAGCGCGGGCAGTGCGCTTCCGGTGCCCTACAACGGCTCGGTTGCGCGGCTGACCTTCGGCCCGGTGACGGCGAGCCGCGTGACCCGCTGGATCGAACGCGGCCGCTTCGACGTGCTGCACGTCCACGAGCCGGTGAGTCCGAGCGTCTCCATGCTCGCGATGTGGGCCGCCGAAGGACCGATCGTGGCGACCTTCCACACCAGCAACACCAAGTCACGGGCTCTGCTGGCTGTCGGCCCGATGCTCCAACCGGGCCTGGAGAAGCTCATGGGACGCATCGCGGTGTCGGCGGAAGCGCGCCGGTTCGTCCACGAACACATCGGCGGGGACGCGGTCATCATCCCGAACGGGGTGTACGTGGACCAGTTCGCGAACGCCCCGGTCAATCCGGCCTGGCAGGGCACCGACGAGCGTCCGACGCTGGCGTTCCTCGGGCGCATCGAGGAGCCGCGCAAGGGCCTGCACGTGCTGCTCGACGCCATGCCTGCGCTGCTGGCTGCGCGACCTGGGCTACGCCTCATCGTCGCCGGGCCGGGCGACCCCAAGCAGGTTCTCGAGGGACGCCCGCGCAAGGTCATCGACGCCTGCGAGTTCCTCGGCCCCATCAGCGACGCCGACAAGCAGTCGTTCCTGCGGTCGGTCGACTGCTACATCGCGCCCAACACCGGCGGCGAGAGCTTCGGCATCATCCTGGTCGAGGCGATGAGTGCCGGCGCCGCCGTGGTCGCCAGTGACATCAGGGCCTTCCGCGCGGTGCTCGACGACGGCTGGGCGGGTGCGTTGTTCGCCAACGAGCAGCCGGGTGAACTCGCGGACGTCGTCCTCGAACTCCTCGCCAACGCGGCCGACCGATTGCAACTCGCGGCACAGGGGAGCAGACGTGCGCGTCGCTTCGACTGGTCGCGGGTCGCGTCCGACGTTTTCTCGGTGTACGAAACCGTTTGTGCAGCAACTGTTCCGGCAAGGATGGGCAGATCCGATGTCCGTCCGGTCCGTTGGTGGAGAGGCGAGAGCTGATGCGTGTGTGGTTCTGGGTCATGCTCGTCGTTGCGGTCCTCGCGCTCGTCGCCTGGTACCTCTCCTACACCGCGGCACGGTTGGACCGCTTGCACTCCAGGCTGGAGGGTTCGGTGTCGGCACTGGATGCCCAGTTGGTGCGCCGGGCCGAGGCGGTCATGGAACTCGCGCACTCCGGTGTACTCGATCCCGCAAGTTCGATGTTGCTCGCGCAAGCGGCCACCGGCTCGCTCGACTTCGCCGACGACGCCGAGGTGCACGACGAGGTGCGTGACTTCGGCATCGACCGGGAACGAGCCACCGCCGAGTCTGCGCTCAGCCAAACGCTGCGGCTCACGCTCACGCCGGACG
The DNA here is from genome assembly GCF_004146205.1 of Yimella sp. RIT 621. Lineage (NCBI taxonomy): Bacteria > Bacillati > Actinomycetota > Actinomycetes > Micrococcales > Dermacoccaceae > Yimella > Yimella sp. RIT 621. Next base: position 131,422 of record NZ_SEIP01000001.1, on the reverse strand, counting down.
CGGTCCGCGAGATCGAGACGCACAAGGGTGGGCACGCGTTGACGCAGCGGGTGCAGCAGGCGGGCCAGCGTGTCGTCCTGGCTCGTGCGTTCCACGACGACGCAGTACGCGCCGTGCGTCGGGTGCGGGCACAGCCGCCGGTCCGTGCCTTCCGGCTCGCCGGCCGCACCACCATGCCGCGGGTCGTCGACTTCGACTCCGACCCTGCGGCCATCGACAGCTTCTGAGCTGTCTGGACGCTGCCTTGGCAGCAAGGTGCCATATCCGACGATGTGGCTCGAAGTGGACTCCGCACGGGTCTAGCCTTCAAGCAACACCACCGAGGTTCGAACGAGGAGTTCCGCCGTGACCCAGGTCGCCGACCACACCACCGATTTCACGCGCACCGGCACCGCTCGCGTCAAACGCGGCATGGCCGAGATGCTCAAGGGCGGCGTGATCATGGATGTCGTCACCCCCGAACAGGCGAGGATCGCCGAGGACGCGGGAGCCGTGGCGGTGATGGCGCTGGAGCGCGTTCCCGCCGACATTCGCGCCCAGGGCGGTGTCTCCCGGATGAGCGACCCGGACATGATCGACGCAATCATCGAGGCTGTCTCCATCCCGGTCATGGCGAAAGCACGGATCGGTCACTTCGTCGAGGCGCAGGTGCTGCAGAGCCTCGGCGTCGACTACATCGACGAGTCCGAGGTGCTTACCCCGGCCGACTACGCCAACCACATCGACAAGTGGGAGTTCACCGTCCCCTTCGTCTGCGGCGCCACCAACCTCGGCGAGGCGTTGCGCCGCATCACCGAGGGTGCGGCGATGATCCGCTCCAAGGGTGAGGCCGGCACCGGCGACGTCTCCAACGCGACCACGCACATGCGTCAGATCCGCCAGGAGCTGCGTCGGTTGCAGAACCTGCCCGAGGACGAGCTGTACGTCGCCGCCAAGGAACTGCAGGCACCGTACGAGCTGGTCAAGGAGGTGGCCGAGCTCAGCAAGCTGCCCGTCGTCCTGTTCACCGCCGGAGGCATCGCCACCCCGGCCGACGCCGCGATGATGATGCAACTGGGCGCGGAAGGCGTCTTCGTCGGGTCGGGAATCTTCAAGAGCGGCAATCCCGCCGAGCGCGCAGCCGCGATCGTGGAGGCGACCACCTTCCATGACGACCCGGACGTGATCGCCAAGGTCTCGCGCGGCCTCGGAGAAGCCATGGTCGGCATCAATGTCGATGACATCCCGGCGCCGCACCGATTGGCCGAACGGGGCTGGTAGTCCTAGCTGATCCGGATGGCGCCGGCGGGCAGGTCTACCGTCAGGCGGTCGCCGTACGTCAGACCAGTGATGCGCGGCATGAGCAACTCGATGACTGAATCCGGTTGGAAATGATCGGGTTTGGTCTCCGGGTGCGGCCAATAGAGGTAGCCCCCGAACCGCTGATCACCGTTCAGTGCAGAACACCGAACGAGCGAGAAGGTCTCCGCGTCATGCTGATCGGTCCATGCGAGGCCCGCCAGCGTGATGGTCGGGCGGACCATCTGCACGGTGGCAGCGTCGAGCGAGAGATTGATCGTGGCGGGCTCGAGCCCGGCGAGGTCGACGCCGCGCGAGGTGAAGTGGGGCGTCTGGGCGGCGATCGTTCCACCCGGATGTCTCGCGTCGCGGCCGGTGCCGGAGGCAACCCCATGACCTCGAACGACTGTGCCGGACAACAGAATTCGACCGATATCGTCGGGGAGGGCGAAGAACTGGACATCAGGCGCCCAGTCGGGCAACCAGTCGGGACGGCTGTGGCCGAGGAATCGCCAGCCCCGGTGTCGATAGACCGCGGTGGCGCTCGACCTGCTCTGGGTGACGTCGAGTACAGGAGTCAGACCTCGGGCACGGATCTCGGCGACAGCGGTGTCCATCAGTCGTCCACCGACCCCGAGTCCGGCAGCCTCCGGTCCGACGAAAAGCACCGAGAGACAGCCCAGCGCTTGGATCGGCCGGCCGGTTCCGCGCGACCAGAACGCCCCGTCCGGGTCGTCGCTCACCCGGGTGACAGACACGTGGCCCACGACCCGATCGTCGATCTGCGCGACGAAGGCAACCAACTCGGTGTCGCGGACGATGAACTGCTCAGGGGGCAACGGCAGTGGCCAGCGCAGGGGGTACTCGGAGACCGGTTGCTGGGCGCGCAGCTGCTCGACCAGCTGCGGCAGGTCCGACTCGAGGCGAGGACGGATGATCACGGACACCACAGGAGGCTAACCAAGTGACCGCTGCATCGGTGCCGGATGCTCGGCAGGTTACCGTCGGCGTCCTGGCTCTGCAGGGCGATGTCCGTGAACACCTGCACGCCCTGCGCACAGCGGGAGTCGCCACGGTCGCGGTGCGACGGCCCGCCGAACTCGACGCAGTCGACGGTCTTGTGCTGCCCGGTGGCGAGTCGACGACGATCGACAAGCTGCTGCGCATCTTCGACCTGCGGAATCCGATCCGCGAGCGCGTAGCACAGGGGATGCCGGTCTACGGATCGTGTGCCGGGATGATCCTGCTGGCTGACTCGATCGTCGGTGGCACCGCTGACCAGGAGACTCTCGGCGGTATGGCGATCACGGTGCGCCGCAACGCTTTCGGCCGACAAGTGGACTCGTTCGAGTGCGACCTGCCAATGCCTGCGCTCGGTGACATCCCGGTGCACGCCGTGTTCATCCGAGCGCCATGGGTCGAAGCCACGGACGACGCCGTGAAGGTTCTCGCCCGGGTCCCGCAGGGTCATGGTGCGGCGTCGGGGCGAGCGGTCGCGGTGCGCCAGGGCAACCTGCTCGCCACCTCGTTCCATCCTGAGGTCACCGGTGACCACCGCGTGCACGCCTACTTCGCCGACATGGTCCGGGCACACCTGAGGCCGGACGCAGGAATGCCGCGGACGAACGTCCGCGGCATTCCTGAACTGATCGACGATCAGGACAGCGAGATCACTCGGTGGCCTTGATGTCGTCCGGCAGACCGGACGCGTTCGGCGCCTGAGCGGCCGTCCCGGCGTCCGGCTTGATCGCCGCGTCACCCAGGTCGGTGACCATCGGAGACTGCAGACCCTTGCCGATGCCGTTCTGGATCTCGACGACCTCGACACCGGAGATACCGAGGTGGCTGTCGGCCGAGTAACGGAAGGGCAGCTTCTGCGGGCCCTTCCACTTCGCGCCGTTCTGCTCGATCGCCTTGATGATGCCTTCACGGGTCAACTTCTTGCCCGAGGCCTGCAGCGCCGAGACGAACGCGTACGCCTGGGACATGCCGTAGATGCGGTAGTTGGTCAGTTCGCCCTTGCCGCCGGACTCCTTCCAGACCTTCTGCCACAGCTTGACCCACGGGTCGTCGGCCGAGTCGACACCCGGGATGTACTCGGTCGTCATGATGCCGTCGAGAGCCGAGCTGCCGTTCTTCACGCTGCCCTTGGAGAATTTCGCGAGCAACTCCCCGACGAGCTTCGGGTCGGATCCGACATTGGTGTAGAACCACTTCGGCTTGTAGTTCAGCTTCATCGCGGTGAGCTGGCTGAGGGCGGTGTAGGACGGGACGTTGAAGCCCACGATGAGGTCGGCCTTGGACGCTTGCAGCGCGGCGATCTGCGGCGCGACGTCCGTGTTACCCGTCGTGTACTTGACCTCCTTGACGACCTGCCCACCGGCGAACTGCTTCAGGCCCTTGGCCCCGTCGGCGCCGAGATCGTCGTCCTGGAGGTAGAGGCCGATCTTGGCGTTCGGCATCTTCTCCTTGATGTACTTCCCGATGATCTTGCCCTCGATCTCGTAGTCCGGCTGCCAGCCGAACGTCATCGGGCGCTTCTTCGGGTCGTCACCCCACTTGATCGACCCCGAGGAGACGAACAGGTCGGGCACCTTCTCACTGTTGAGGAAGTCGACGACCGCGGAGTGGGTGGGGGTGCCGAGACCACCGACGACTGCGAAGACCTGGTCCTTCTGCACCAGCTCGTTGACGGCCTGTGTGGTGTTGGTGGGGATGTACCCGTCGTCCTTGACGACGTACTGGATCTTGCGCCCGTGAATGCCGCCCTTGGAGTTGACGTAGTCGAAGTACGCCTTCGCGCCCGACGGAATCTCGCTGTAGCCGGGTGCGGCGACGCCGGTGAGCGGGTAGTGCGCACCGATCTTGACCGTGGTGTCGGTGACGCCGGTCGTGGAACCGGCGGACCCGCCGTCCTCGGAAGCCTTGTCGTCGCGGCCGCCTGCGCCGCAAGCGGCGAGCAGAACGGTGCTGAGCGCCATGCTCACGACGACCGTGCCCTTCTTGGACCTTCTCATCATTGGTGCCTCCTCGGCGGTTGTTCCTCGCGGGCGAGGTCAGTGGTGGGTGTTGCGGTGTGCGGTGCGCGGGAGGCCGGCGCCGCTCCGGGAGCTGATGAGTGCTTCCCGGTGTCCTGGGGGTGGGCCGAGTCGGCTTCCACGGTCGGGGTGTCCGCGGCTGCGCCGGGACCACCGCCACGACCCGGACGTCGAGCCCACAGTTTCCTGATGCCGCCGACGATTCCGCCGGGCATGAGCAGAATGACCAACATCGTGGTCAGACCGATGATCAGCGGTGCGAGCTGAGCCGCCTGGATGTCGGTCAGACCGGCCGAAGTGCCCGCGTTCGTCGCGAAGTTGGGCAGCAGGGCCAGCAATCCGGAACCGAGCAGGGCTCCTGTCAGACTGCCCAGCCCGCCGAGCACGACCGCGCTGAGCAGGGTGAGCGACAGTGTCAACGAGAACGATCCGGGAGCCGCCAGCCGGTTGGCGAGGGCGAGCAGAGCGCCCGCGATTCCGGCGCACGCCGCACTGACGACGAACGCGATGACCCGATCGCGGCCGAGGTTGATCCCGGCCAGGGACGCGGCGACCTCGTCGTCACGCACTGCACGCCAGCGTCGTCCGACCCGGCTGGAGGAGAGGTTCGCCAGCAGGATGTAGACGAAGATCAGCAGGAACCACCCCGAGTACGCGACCCATTCCGAGGGTGTGGTCTCCGTGCCGGTCAGGAAGTACAGCGCGTCGTCGGCGAGTTTCGGTACCTCGGGCACCATCACGCTGAGGCCCTGTTCACCGCCGAGCGTCTCGGAGAAATGCAGCGCCAGAGCGGGCACGGCAACGGCGAGTGCGAGCGTGGCACCGGCGATGTACGGACCGTGCAGACGAGCAGCGGCGACCCCCACCACGGCGCCGATCACGGTGGCGGCCAGTGCCGAGAGCGCGATGATCAACAGCGTCGGCAGGGCGCCTTCGCGATCCTGCAGCAACAAGGCCGTGGTGTACGCGCCGATCGCCATGAACGCGCCGTGACCCAGGGAGAGTTGACCGTTCAGGCCGGTGAGGATCGTCAGACCGCCGGCCGCTATGGCGTAGTACGCCATCATCGCCAGCTGTCCCTGCCGGAACGGGTCGACCGATTCCATGACGAGGATGACGAGGGCCGCGGCCAGCAGGCCGAGGAGCAGGTGCCGGAGCAGGGGGTTGCCCCGGACGGTTGTCACTGCGGAACGCATGTCAGACCTTCCGCTCGGAGGTGTGGGAGAACAAGCCGCCGGGCCGCACGAGCAGGACCAGGACCAGGATGACGAGGGCGGCGAAGGAGACCAGCCCGGAGCCTAGGTATCCGGAGACGAGGCTGAGGCTGAGCCCGATGATCATGCCGCCGGCGACGGCACCGAACGGACTGTCGAGGCCACCGATCACAGCCGCCACGAAGCCGAAGACGACGACCGAGTCCATGTAGCCGGGGTGCACCAGGTTGCCTCCCGCGATGAGCAGGCCGGACAGTGAACCGACCAGTGCGGCGAGCGCCCAGCCGAGCGTCAGCATCGTGCTCACCCGGACGCCCAGCAGGCGGGCCACCTCGGGGTTGAACGCGGAGGCGCGCATCTGCAGACCGATGTCGGTCTTCTGGAAGAGCACGAGCAGTAACAGCATCACCGCGAACACCGCGAGGATGGTGAAGATGCCGAACGGGGTGATCGCCAGGTTCGTGCCGCCCACGGTGATGCCGCGGACTCCGAAGGCCGCCGGGAAGGACTTGTAGTCGCTGCCGAAGATGAGCGCCGCCGCCGAGTGCAGCACGATGAACAGACCGAGGGTCAGGATCACCGCGTTGATGTCGGACTTGCCTTCGACCGGGCGGACGATCACTCGTTCGACGAACGCGCCGAGCAGGAAGCCCGCGACCAGCGCCGCGATGAAGGCGATCCAGTAGTTCATCCCGCGTTCGATGAGGTTCATCGCGACGTAGGTGGTGACCATGGCCATCGGTGCCTGCGCGAAGTTGACGATACGGGTGGAGCGCCAGATGAGCACCAGTGCCAGCGCGAACGCCGAGTACACGGCACCCATGGTGATGCCGTTGAGGATGGTTGTGACGAACTGTTGCACGACGGTTCCCTTCTCAGAACCCGAGGTAGGCGTGGCGTAGACCCTCGTCCGCCGCGAGGGCGTGCGCCTCCTGGGTCGTGACGACCTTGCCGAGGTTGAGGACGACGCCGAGGTCGGCAATGGACAGCGCGCTGCGCGCGTTCTGCTCGACCAACAGGACCGACAGGCCCTGTTCGTCGACGAGCGTGCGCACCAGGTCGAAGATCTGCGCCACGATGCGCGGCGCAAGGCCGAGCGAGGGTTCGTCCAGCAGCAGCACCTTCGGGGTGGCCATCAGCGCTCGCGCGATGACCAGCATCTGGCGCTCGCCACCGGACAGCGTCCCGGCGAAGGCCGAGCGCCGGTCGGCGAGCTTGGGGAACATCTCCCAGACGCGATCCATGGAGACGGGGTCACCGTTCCTGGCGCGTCCCAGTTCACCCAGCCGGAGATTCTCGGTCACGGTGAGTTCGGTGATCACTCCGCGGCCCTCGGGGACGTGGGTGAGGCCGAGGCGGGACATGCGTTCGGGTGCCGCGTGCGTGATGTCAGCGCCGTCGAGGGTCACCGTGCCGGACTGCGGACGGATCAGGCCGGACACGGTGCGCAGCAGTGTGGTCTTGCCGGCGCCGTTGGCGCCCAGCACGGCGGTGATCGTGCGGTCGGGCACCTCGAAGGAGACGCCCTGCAGGGCCTTCACCGGTCCGTAGGAGGCAGAGAGTTCCGAGACCTCAAGCACGTCGGTCTCCGTTCGCGTCGTCACGGTCGAGGGAACGGTTCGGGTCGCGGTCGTCGGCGTCGTCGTCGATCTCACCGTCGTCGTGGGTCACCTCGTTGCCGAGGTAGGCGGCGAGGACGGCCGGGTCCTCCCGGACCTCGTCCGGTGTGCCGCGGGCGATGACTCGGCCGAAGTCGAGCACGGTGATCCGGCTGCACACCCGCATGACCAGATCCATGTGGTGCTCCACGAGCATCACCGACACCCGGTCGGACAGCCCGAGGATGATGTCGCCGAGCTCGGTCATCTCCGACTCGGACAGGCCGGACGCCGGCTCGTCCAGCAGCAGCAACTCCGGCTCGCTGACCAGGGCGCGTGCCAGGGCGACACGCTTGCGGATCGGGTAGGGGAGGCTGGCCGGTGAACGGTCGGCGTATCCCTCGATGTCGAGTTCACGCAGCACTTCGAGGCTGCGCTCGCGCAGTGCCTTCTCGTCGCCGGTGCTGCGTGGGATCGCCAGCAGACCCGACCAGAATCCGGCCCGGCCGTGACGGTCGGCTCCGACCATCACGTTCTCAAGCACGCTGATGCCGTCGAACAGGCCGAGACCCTGCAGGGTGCGGGCGATGCCGTGGCGGGCCAGGTGGTGGGGCCGCAGGCCGTTGAGCTGCTCGCCCTTCCAGGTGATCGTGCCGGAGGACGGTTGTACGAAGCCGCAGGCGACGTTGAACAACGTGGTCTTGCCGGCGCCGTTCGGACCGATCACGCCGTGGACCTCGCTCGGACGGACCTCGAGACCGACGCTGTCGAGCGCGACGATGCCGCCGAAGCGAACGGTGATGTCCTGCAGCGTGAGCATGGTCGTGGGCGAGGCGAGGGCTGCGCGGTCCGGTGCACCGTCTGGTGCAGATGCGCTCACTTTGACTCCTGGGGTGGAAGTGCGGGTGACCCAACTTTGGACGCTACGCACAAGAAGGGGTATGGGCGCAGCGCACAATATCTGTGGTGCAGGCGATCATCCTGGGGATCTGCCTCTAGCGCTTTTTGTGCGCCGGTGTCATTCTCGGCCCATGGCCGCGCCCACCGAGTCGAGTCCGTCGACCTCCCGGCACGAGATTCCCGCCGCCCAGCGGGAGGCGATCCGACGTGCGTGGGCGAGCATGCTCGACGACGCCGAGATCATCGCGGACGCGATCACTCTCGAACTGTTCGGGCGCGACGAGGCCTATTACCAGCAGGTGACCAGCGAACTGCGTGAGGAGGTTCGCACCAGCACCCGCCGCCACGTCCGGGCCGGATTGCTCACGATGGCCGGCCTGGCAGCCCCGGACGATCGCGCGATCCACGTCTGGCGCGAAACCGGGCGCCGGCGCGCACAACAGGGCGTGCCACTGGAACAAGTGTTGAACGCCTACAGCTACGGCGCGAGAGCCCTGTGGGAGACCGTGCTGCTCCAGGGTTCCGGCACCGTGCGCGAGGTGAGCGCGGAGACGCTCATCCTGATGGGACAACAGTTGTGGAGCGCGCTCGACGTGCAGAACGCAACCGCCTGCGAGTCCTACCGTCGCGAGGAAGCGCTGCTGCAACGGCGGGACCTGCAACGCCAGCTCACCGTGCTGGACGGGCTGGTCCAGGGACGTGGGTCCGAGCCTGACTTCGCCTCGGAGGCCCGCCAGGTACTGAGCGTCGGTATCGACGAGGACCTGCTCGCGATCAGCTGCATCAACGACGACGAGGCCGATCAGCCCACCCGGTGGGCCGAGGAACGCCTGGAGCAGATCGGGGTCCAGTCGCACTGGCTCCAACTCGGCGCGCAGACCGTGGGGCTGATCGACCTCGCCGGTCGTGACCCGGCGCCGGTCATCGACCATCTCCAAGTTGCGGCGCGGGGGCGGGCCGCCGTCGCGCTGTGCAGCGACGGTCTGAAGGGTTTCGCGGTCGCGCGACAGCTGGCCTCGCGGGCCGCGTCCTCGCTGCCCCGTGGCAGTCGCGAGGTGGTCGACGTCCGGGATCGTCTGCCGGAGATTCTGCTCACCGGTAGCCCGGAGGCAACCGTGCTCCTGGTCCAGGAGACGCTCGGGCGTCTGAACCAGCAGTCCGACTCGACGCGCCAGATGTTGCTGGAAACCCTCGGCGCGTTGCTGCGGCACGGGGGCTCACCGACCCACGCCGCCCAGGAACTGTTCTGTCACCGCAACACCGTCATCTACCGCCTCAAGCAGATCGAGAACCTCACCGGGCGCTCGCTGACGCAGCCGCGGGATCGGTTGATGCTGTCGCTGGCCATCATCGCCTTGCGCGCCGGAGGAGACGGGGAGAGCGCGCCGTCGTCCGTCGGCGCCTGACGCCCGTCCGGTCAATTAGGATGGCCGACGGCCTGTGGGCCGAAGCGAACGTACGAGTGTGTAGAGGGAGACATGAGCGGTCACTCCAAATGGGCGACGACCAAGCACAAGAAGGCTGCGATCGACGCCAAGCGGGGCAAGCTCTTCGCAAAGCTCATCAAGAACATCGAGGTGGCCGCGCGTCAGGGCGGCGGTGACCCCGCCGGTAACCCCACGCTGTACGACGCGATCCAGAAGGCCAAGAAGTCGTCGGTGCCCAACGACAACATCGACCGCGCCGTCAAGCGTGGTTCGGGCGCCGAGGCGGGCGCCGCCGAGTACATGAGCCTGATGTACGAGGGTTACGCACCCGGGGGAGTCGCGCTGCTCATCGAGTGCCTGACCGACAACAAGAACCGCGCCGTGGCTGAGGTGCGCACCGCGCTGCAGAAGAACGGCGGCTCGATGGCCGACTCCGGCTCGGTCGCCTTCCAGTTCCATCGCAAGGGTGTCGTCATCGTCCCGAAGGGCGACAACACCGAGGACGACCTGCTCGAGATCGTGCTCGACGCCGGCGCCGAGGAGATCAACGACCACGGCGAATCGTTCGAGATCGTCTCCGAGGCAAGCGATTTCGTTGCCGTGCGTGAGGCGCTGCAAGCGGCCGGTGTCGACTATGACTCCGCCGAGTCGTCCTGGCTGCCGACCGTCGAGGTGCCGCTCGACAAAGAAGGCGCCAAGAAGATGTTCCGCGTCATCGAGGCGCTCGAGGACTCCGACGACGTGCAGAACGTGTTCGCCAACGGTGACGTGTCGGACGAGGTGCTCGCCGAACTCGACGCCGAGGACTGATCCCGTTCCACCTCGAACTCGACCCGGCAGACTCGCTCCGCCGGGTCGAGTCGTTTCTTCCTCGATGATGGGTCGGTGCCCGGACTGCTGACCCTGAATCTCTCCAATCCGTCGCGCGTGAAGGCGCAGGCGCTCCTGCACTGGCTGTGGCCGCGCGCAGAAGACGTGTGGGTGCTGACCGAGATCGGCGGCGGCGAGGGGTCACGGTTGATCGAGGCCGTCTGCCGCCAGGCTGGGTACTCGGTCATGTCGTCGGCCGTGATCACACCGGACTCGGCTGCCGATACGACCACGCGTTCGTCACCGAAGGCTCCGTCGTCCGGCGATGCGACCGCGATCAGACACCGCGGATCGAGGGGCACACCGATCATGCGGCGCTCGTGCTCGATGTCGATGCACCCGGCTCATCCCAGTCCGGCGCGCCTGCGTGAATCGCCCCGCCGGTACGGGTTAACGTTCCTGGAACCGAACATTTGTGCGAGGAGTGGACTGTGCGTGTACTCGGCGTCGACCCGGGGCTGACCCGGTGCGGCATCGGAGTGGTCGACGGCGGCATCGGGCAACCGGTGCGGCTCGTGGGCGTCGGCGTGATCCGTACGCCCGTCGGCGACGACCCGGCCGAGCGACTGCTCACCCTGCAGACCGAACTCGACCAGTGGTTGTCCGACTACGAACCGGACGTGGTCGCGGTCGAGCGGGTCTTCGCCAAGGCGAACATCAAAGGGATCATGGGCACCGCGCAGGCGTCCGCCGTGCCGATGCTCGCCGCCGCGCGTCGCGGGTTGCCGTTGGTGATGCACACACCCAGTGAGGTGAAGGCGTCCGTCACCGGCAACGGCCGGGCCGACAAGGCCCAGGTCACTTCGATGGTGACCCGTATCCTGCGGCTCGAGGTCGCGCCCAAACCGGCGGACGCCGCGGACGCACTCGCTCTCGCGATCTGCCATGTCTGGCGCGGGGGTGCGCAGGCACGCATTGCGAACGCCGCTGCTGCACAACGAAACTCACGACCGAAAGAGGCTCCGTTGGTCCGGGCGTCAAACAGGTACGCGCGATGATTTCTTCCATCCGCGGCAGCGTGTTGAGTGCCGGTCTCGACAATGTCGTCGTCGAGGTCGGGGGAGTGGGCCTGCTCGTTCACACCACGCCCGCGCATGCAGCGTCAGCGCGCGTCGGCACCGAAGCGACCTTCTTCACCACGCTGGTCGTGCGCGAGGACTCCCTGACGTTGTACGGGTTCGGCGACGACTCCGAACGCAAGCTGTTCGAACTGGTCCAGACCGTCAGCGGCGTCGGTCCCCGGCTCGCACTGGCGATGCTCGCCGTGCACGCACCGGATGCCCTACGCGGGGCGATCGCCGGTGGGGATGTGCCCACGCTGATGAAGGTGCCCGGTATCGGCAAGAAGGGCGCCGAGCGCATCGTGCTGGAACTCAAGGACAAGGTCGGTGCCCTCACCGGCGGCGGATCTTCCTCGTTGCCGCAGCCGCAGGTGCCTGCCGCCGACGAGACGCAACAACAGGTCGTCGATGCGCTCGTCGGCCTCGGCTGGTCCACCAAACAGGCGCAGGACGCCGTCGCCAAGGTCACCAAGGCCGACGACGCCCCCACGGATGTCTCGCAACTGCTGCGAGTGACCCTTCGTAGCCTGGGCCGATGAGCGAGTACGACGACTCCTCCTACGAGGCCGGCGCCCGCATCGTCGACCCCGGCGTCGCACCCGATGAACGCCACTTCGAGGCGGCACTGCGTCCGAGGCGGTTGGCGGAGTTCCCCGGCCAGCCACGGGTCAGCGAGCAACTCGGACTCGTGCTCGCGGCGGCGAAGCGTCGCGGCACGACGCCCGACCACGTCCTGCTGTCCGGTCCGCCCGGCCTCGGCAAGACCAGCCTGGCGATGATCATCGCCGCCGAACTCGAGCAGCCGATCCGCATCACCAGCGGCCCCGCCATCCAGCACGCCGGTGACCTGGCGGCGATCCTGTCCTCGCTGGCCGAGGGCGAGGTGCTCTTCCTCGACGAGATCCACCGTATGGCCCGTGCGGCCGAGGAGATGTTGTACCTGGCGATGGAGGACTTCCGCGTCGATGTCATCGTCGGCAAGGGCCCTGGCGCAACGGCGATCCCGCTCGAACTGCCGCCGTTCACGGTGGTCGGTGCGACCACCCGGGCCGGTCTGCTGCCGGCCCCGTTGCGAGACCGCTTCGGCTTCACCGGACACCTGGACTTCTACACACCCGAGGATCTCGCGGCCATCCTGCACCGCAGTGCCGGTCTGCTCGGGGTCGACGCCACCCGGCAGGGCATCGCCGAGATCGCCGGACGCTCCCGCGGCACACCCCGTATCGCCAACCGGTTGCTGCGGCGGGTGCGCGACTATGCGCAGATCCATGGCAGCGAGGTCGTCGATCAACCGTCCGCCATGGCTGCGTTGAAGCTGTTCGACGTCGACGAGAAGGGCCTTGACCGGCTCGACCGCGGCGTCCTGGAGACGTTGTGCAAGCGGTTCGGCGGGGGACCGGTCGGGCTCACGACCCTCGCGGTGGCCGTCGGCGAGGAACCCGACACCGTCGAGACGGTCGCCGAGCCGTACCTGGTGCGTGAGGGATATCTGTTGCGCACACCGCGCGGACGTGCCGCGACGGCGCAGGCGTGGGCGCACCTCGGGCTGACGCCGCCCAAGGATGCCGGAACGTGGGCGACGCAGTTGTCGTTGCCTGAGGGTGAAGGTCGTTTCTCGGACTGAACATTCCGATCCATCCGCCGGGTATTGCTCGAACTCGGGCATGACACGCCTCACACCCGAAGTTGGGGCAGCCGCACACCTGACTTAGACTCACCCGTCGGCGTACGCGTCCGATCGCACCGGCGAAGCACAACCGTCCGGGCCGTCGCCACATCTATCGATCGCAGGGAGCACCACTCACATGCACGCACTCGTCGCCGAGACCGGCACTCAGAACTCGGGCGGCATGGTCTTGTTGCTGCTGCCGCTGGCGCTGCTCGCCGTGATGTTCTGGTTCAGCCGTCGCCGGCAGAAGCAGTTCGCGCAGGCGCAGTCGCAGATCACGGTAGGCGACGAAGTCACCACCACGTCCGGCCTGTACGGCCGACTGGTCGCCATGGACGACCAGACCGCAACGCTCGAGGTCGCCGACGGTGTACAACTTCGTTTCGACCGCCGGGCGGTCGTGCCGCGCAGCATGGTCATTGAGGCGACCCCCGAATCCAACGACAAGAAGGCCTGAGTTCGTGGCAACCCGTGCAACCCGTGCTCGTCGTGCACCGGCTTCCAAACCGAAGCGCACGCTGATCCTGCTCTTCTTGATCATCGCCGCGCTCTTCGGCGGCATCGCGGCGACCACCGTCTGGGCCAAGCCGGCCGGACAATGGACCCCGAAGCTCGGCCTCGATCTCGAAGGTGGCCGCCAGGTCGTCCTCGAGCCGGTGCTCGGACGCGGCCAGCAGGTCAGTTCGGGCCAGGTGAACCAGGCGGTGAACATCATCCGCCAGCGCGTCGACGGCACGGGCGTCGCCGAGGCGGAGGTCAGCACCCTGGGTGACCGCAGCATCGTGGTGGCGATCCCGGGCAACCCGTCCAAGGAGATCCTCGACTCTCTCGCGCAGTCCTCCAAGCTGACGATCCGTCCGGTCATCGCCACGACCCCGCCGGTGGCGGATGCCGCTGCAACGGCGAAGCCGTCGACCAGCAGCGCGCCCTCGACTCCGTCCGGCTCGCCCTCGACCGCTCCGGCCAAGCCGAGCACGAGCGCTCCGGCCAAGCCGAGCACCTCTGCACCGGCAGCATCGACCTCTGCGAACGCTCCGTTCCCCGAGGCGTACGCCAAGGCCGCACCGAGCACTCCGGCGCCGAGCACTCCTGCGACCTCCAAGCCTGCGACCTCCAAGCCTGCGACCACGTCGAAGACCGCCGCGACTACGCCCGCTGCTCCGGCCGACCCGGTTCCCGCGCAGCCGACGCTGCCCGGTGCCGAAGACGCCGGTATTCCGGCCACGCCCAGCGACCCGCAGTGGGGCGCCAAGCCGGTCGCCGACATCTGGGTGACCAACGGGCTGGCCAAGAAGGGCACTACTTACCAGCAGTTGATGTCGCAGTTCAGCTGCCGCAACACCGACCCGAAGAAGGGCCCCACCGCGGCGAAGTTCCGTGAGATCTCCGCGCAGGCGCCCGAGGACGAGCCCTCCGTCGCGTGTGCCAAGGACGGCAACGAGGTTCTGCTGATGGGTCCGGTCGAGGTGGACGGTTCCACCATCACCGACGCTTCCTTCGGCCAGCGCACCAACCAGCAGGGCATCGCCACCGGTGAGGTCGCGGTCAACCTGGAGTTCAACGAAGAGGGCAAGAAGGCCTTCGGCGACATGACCCGTCGTCTGTCCTCCCTGCAGCAGGACCAGAACCGCTCCGCGATCAACGTCGACGGGGTCGTCATCTCCGCTCCCGGTACGAACGGCCCGATCGTCGACGGCCGCGCCGAGATCAGCGGAGGCTTCACCTCCGACAGCGCGAAGACCCTCGCCGATCAACTTAAGTTCGGCGCGCTGCCGTTCAGCTTCAAGGAACTCACCTCCGACCAGATCAGCCCGCAGCTGGGCACCGACCAGTTGCAGAAGGGACTCATCGCCGGCGCGATCGGTCTGCTCCTGGTGGTCCTCTACTCGCTGTTCCAGTACCGCGCGCTCGGCCTGGTGACCGTGGCCTCGCTGATCGTGGCCGGTCTGCTCACCTACGGTGCGGTCACCTTCCTGGGCTACGCGAACAACTTCCGTCTGACCATGGCCGGCATCACCGGCCTCATCGTCGCGATCGGTATCACCGCCGACTCCTTCATCGTCTACTTCGAACGAGTCAGGGACGAAGTCAGATCCGGAAGACCATTGCGTGCCGCCGTCGAGACGGGTTGGGCCCGTGCCCGCCGCACGATCCTGATCTCCGACGCGATGAACTTCATCGCCGCCGCGGTGCTGTACGTGTTGTCCGAATCCAGCGTGAAGGCGTTCGCGTTCACCCTCGGTGTCACAACCCTGATCGACCTGCTGGTCGTCGTGATGTTCACCCACCCGGTGCTGTCGCTGCTGGCCCGCACCAAGTTCTTCGGCGACGGACACAAGTGGTCCGGCTTCGACCCCGAGCGCCTGGGCGCCAAGGGTGCGACCTACGCCGGGCGCGGACGCGTCACGATCGCCGATCGCAAGGCCGCTGCGGCCGAAGGAGGAATGCTCTGATGGCGAGCTTCGCGCAGTTCGGTAACGACCTCTACACCGGACGCCGTCAATTCGACTTCGTCGGACGCCGCAAGACCTGGTACGTCATCTCCGCGATCCTTCTCGTCGTCGCGGCCGCCGGCCTGCTCGGCCGGGGTCTGAACCTCGGCCTGGAGTTCAAGGGCGGCTCGGAGCTTCGCGTCCAGGGCGTCACCCAGATGGACAACTACGAGGAGCGCGCCAAGGACGCCGTGAGTTCCGCCACCGGTGCCAACGACTCGCTCAACGTCACCAAACTGGGTGACAACCAGGTGCGCATCCAGGCCAAGAAACTCGGCGACAACTCGGCCGCGACGACCGACAAGGTCTCGAACGCGCTGGCCGAGGAGTTCGGTGTCCCGGCCACCTCCATCGACAGTTCGTACATCGGACCGTCCTGGGGTGAGACCGTCACCCGCAAGGCCCTGATCGCGTTGATCGTCTTCCTGGTGCTGGTCTCCGTCGTGCTCGCGATCTACTTCCGCACGTGGGCGATGGCGGTCGCCGCGCTGGTCGCGTTGATGCACGACCTCGCGTTCACCGTCGGCATTTACGCGCTGTCCGGGTTCGAGGTCTCGCCGGCCACGATGATCGGCTTCCTGACGATCCTCGGTTACTCGATCTACGACACCGTCGTCGTGTTCGACAAGGTGCGTGAGAACGTCGACGAGGCGCACGCCACCGGTAAGCGTTCCTACGCGCAGGCTGCCAACTACGCCGTCAACCAGACGCTCGTCCGTTCGATCAACACCTCGGTCGTCGCGTTGCTGCCGATCCTGGCGTTGCTGGTCGTCGGATTCACCATGCTCGGCCCGGGCACCCTGCTCGACCTCGCGCTGGTGCTGTTCATCGGCATCGCCGTCGGCACGTACTCCTCGATCTTCATCGCCACTCCGCTGCTGGTGTCGCTGCGCAACCGTGAGCCCGCCAACAAGGAACTGGCCCGGCGCGCGGCGCAGTACCAGGAAGCGACCGGAGCCGACCACGCAGGCACCGCCGAGACCTCGTCCGGCGTCGTCGACCCGGAGCGGGAGAAGGAACTCGTCGCCGCCCGCAAGGAACGCACCGCCCGTAAGCGTGAGGTGCACCCGTGGGCCACGAAGGACGACGCGTGAGCAACGCCTCGCAGGTGCTCCTGGAGCGCGTGCGCGACATCCCCGACTTCCCCCGGCCGGGCGTGTTGTTCAAGGACCTCAACCCCCTGTTCGCGGACCCCGACGCGTTCGCTCTCGTGCTCGGCGAGGTGGCGTCCGGCTGGGAGGGCACGATCGACCTGGTCGCCGGCATCGAAGCTCGCGGCTTCGTCGTGGGCGCTGCGCTGGCCCAGCGGATGGGCGTGGGTTTCCTGCCGGTGCGCAAGGCTGGCAAGTTGCCGGGGGAGACGATCGACCAGACGTACGACCTGGAGTACGGCACCGCCACCATCGAGATCCCGGCCGACGCGTGCGAGGGCAAGCGCGTGCTGTTGGTCGACGACGTGCTGGCCACCGGGGGCACCGCCGCCGCTGCGGTCTCGCTGCTGGAACGGGCGGGCGCGGCGGTCGTCGGGATCGAGTTCCTGCTCGAGGTCGGGTTCCTGGAGGGGCGTCGGCTGCTGGAGGGTCACGAGGTCTCGGTCGTCGCGACCGTGTGACGGCACGGCGGTCAGTTCTGCCGCGCCGCGGCACTAAGATCAATTCATGGTCGAGCAGGAGCGTTCCGGGTCGCGGGTCAGGGCCCGTCTGGTGCGGCTGGGCGCCCCGCGCA
Source organism: Yimella sp. RIT 621 (assembly GCF_004146205.1). NCBI lineage: Bacteria > Bacillati > Actinomycetota > Actinomycetes > Micrococcales > Dermacoccaceae > Yimella > Yimella sp. RIT 621. The sequence continues at coordinate 114,150 of NZ_SEIP01000001.1, read as the reverse complement.
CACCGCAGCACAAGGTGCTCGGCCCGCTGCTGCGCACCGTCCGTGCCTCTCACCCCAAGGCCGATGTCACGCTGCTGGAACGCGCGTATGCCGTGGCCGAACACGCCCACCGCGGGCAGACCCGCAAGTCCGGCGACCCGTACATCACCCACCCGCTCGCGGTCACCACGATCCTGGCCGAACTCGGCATGCAGCCGGCCGTGCTCGCCGCCGCGCTGCTGCACGACACCGTCGAGGACACCGACTACTCACTGACCCAGTTGCGCGAGGACTTCGGCGAGGAGATCGCCCTCCTGGTCGACGGCGTCACCAAGCTGGACAAGATGAAGTACGGCGACGCGGCGCAGGCCGAGACCGTCCGCAAGATGGTCGTCGCGATGGCCAAGGACATCCGGGTGCTGGTCATCAAACTCGCCGACCGGCTGCACAACGCGCGCACCTGGCGCTACGTGTCGGTGGAGTCGGCGACCCGCAAGGCCAACGAGACGCTCGAGATCTACGCTCCGCTCGCGCATCGACTGGGCATGAACACCATCAAGTGGGAGTTGGAAGACCTCTGCTTCGCGGTGCTGCACCCCAAGCTGTACGACGAGATCGCCCGGTTGGTGGCCGACGCCGCACCCGCGCGCGAGCAGTATCTGCAGGGTTTCCGCGAACAGGTCAGTACCGACCTCAAGGCGGCGCGGATCGACGCGACGGTCACCAGTCGGCCCAAGCACTACTACTCGGTCTACCAGAAGATGATCGTGCGCGGCCGGGAGTTCAAGGACATCTACGACCTGGTCGCGGTGCGCATCCTGGTCGACTCGGTGCGCGACTGTTACGCGGTGCTCGGCACCCTGCACACCCGGTGGAGCCCGGTGCCGGGGCGGTTCAAGGACTACATCGCCACCCCGAAGATGAACATGTACCAGTCGTTGCACACGACGATCATCGGGCCCGACGGCAAGTCGGTGGAGATCCAGATCCGCACCCACGCGATGCACCACCGGGCCGAGTACGGCGTTGCGGCGCACTGGAAGTACAAGGACGATGCGAAGTCGGCTGCTGCGCCGGTCCCGGCGGCGTCCGACGGCGGGCAGCTCGATGAAATGGCCTGGTTCCGCCAGTTGCTGGAATGGCAGCGCGAGACCGCCGACCCCGACGAGTTCCTCGACAACCTGCGCTTCGATGTCGGCAGTCAGGAGGTCTACGTCTTCACGCCCAAGGGTGAGGTCGTCGGTCTACCCGTCGGGTCGACCCCCGTCGACTTCGCCTACGCGGTGCACACCGAGGTCGGTCACCACACGATCGGGGCCCGGATCAACGGACGGCTCGCGCCGCTGGAGTCGCCGGTCGAGAACGGCGACGTCATCGAGGTGCTCACCAGCAAGGCGGACGGCGCCGGGCCCAGTCGTGACTGGCTGGGCTTCGTCGCCAGCCCGCGCGCCCGAAGCAAGATCCGCCAGTGGTTCTCCCGCGAACGTCGCGAGGAAGCGATCGACTCCGGCAAGGACCAGCTGACCAAGGCGCTGCGCAAACAGGGTCAGGGCATCGCGCGATTGACCAATGTCGACACCATGGCCAAGGTCGCGACCGGTCTGCACTACCAGGACGTCGACTCGCTGTACGCCGCGATCGGCGACAACCACGTCTCCGCCGAACACGTCTCCAAGCTGCTGCGCGAGGCCGTCGGTCCGGACGAGCCGGAGCCGCAGCAGACTCCCGAGAGCGCTCCGATCATCACCCGCGCCGAGACGCGGCGGCGTGCGGGCGACCCGGGAGTCACGGTCGTGGGCACCGACGACGTCTGGGTGAAGCTGGCCCGGTGCTGCACCCCGATGCCCGGCGACGACATCCTCGGCTTCGTGACCACCGGTCATGGCGTGTCCGTGCACCGCGACGACTGCACGAACGCCGCCCAGTTGAAGTCCCAGCCGGATCGGCTGGTCGAGGTCGCGTGGGCGCCGTCCGCGGCGAGCGTGTTCATGGTGCAGTTGCAGGTCGAGGCGCTCGACCGCAAGGGCCTGCTCTCCGACGTGACCCGGGTGCTGTCCGAACAGCACGTCAACATCCTGTCGGCGAACCTGTCGACCGCGAACAATCGCGTCGCCGTCTCCCGGTTCACTTTCGAGATGGGCGACGCCGGCTACCTCGACCACGTGATCCGGGCAGTGCGCAAGGTGGACGGCGTGTTCGACGTATACCGGCTCACCGGCTCCGGTCAGCGCGTCGGCGCCTCCTGACCCCGACTCGTCTTGAACGGGCGTCCATCACGGTTTGATCTCGTCGGCCGCGTCACCCGTGACGACCCACCCCTGGGTGTAGTACCATGGTGGCCATGCGTGACGAGGGGGGCGTGCGCGCCGGCGAGCAAACGCCGGCTGCGCGTAAGCATGTCGGGGGACTGGACGGACTGCGAGCGATAGCAGTCGTCGCCGTCATCCTCTACCACCTCGAACTGCCCTGGGCCGCAGGCGGATTCCTCGGAGTCGACATCTTCTTCGTGATCAGCGGCTACCTGATCACCTCGCAATTGTGGGCCCGCGCATCTGCTCCGGGCGGCGGAGTCGATCTGCGTCGGTTCTGGGCGGCTCGTGCACGCCGGCTGATCCCGGCACTGGTCGTCGTCCTGCTCGCCACCACGCTCGCGCAGCTCGCCGCCGGACGCGATCAGCTCACCAGCTACCTCGGCGACCTCGGTGCGGCCGCGACGTACACCTCCAACTGGTGGTACGTGCTGCACGAACGTTCCTATTTCGAGGCGTTCGGTCGACCGCCGGCCCTGCAGCACCTGTGGTCGCTGGCGGTGGAGGAGCAGTTCTACGTCGTCTGGCCGTTGGTGGTCGCGATCATCGTGTTCGTGTTCCGTCGTCCGCATGCGCGCAGGTTCGCGATGCTCACGGTCTGCGTACTCGGCGCGGCCGCGTCGATGCTCGTGATGGGCGTGGGCACCTGGCGTTCCGGCGCGCCGCTGGGAGCAGACGCCTCCCGTTTCTACTTCGGCACCGACTCCCACAGCGCCGGTCTGCTGGTCGGCGCGGCGCTTGCGGTATGGCGCGGCGGCGCCGGCTTCGGCGGACCCGCGCTCCGCCCGGCCACCGTTCGGTCGACGCTTGTCGGAGTCGTGGCGCTCGGTGCCCTGCTGTGGTCGCTGTGGGCGGTGCACTCATGGTCGGTTGCGTTGTACCGCTGGGGTTTCGCGGCTCTCGCTCTGCTCACGGCCGTTCTCGTCGCGGCTGCCACTCGTCCCGGTGTGCTGGGCCGAGTGCTCGACCTCGAACCCCTCGCTGCGATCGGACGCCGGTCCTACGGCCTCTACCTGTGGCACTGGCCGGTCTTCGTCTTCACCCGTCCCGAACTCGACGTCCCGCTGACCGGCACGGCGAACATCGCCCTCAAGCTCGGACTGACGTTCGTGCTGTCGGAGTTGTCGTATCAACTGGTCGAGCAACCCGTCCGACGGCTGGGGCTGCGCGGTGCATGGCGGTCACTGCGTTCGCACTCGATCGGACGTATCGCGCGTCCGGCGCTGGTGTGCACGCTCGTCGCGGTCTTCGCATCGACCGGTGCCGTCGCCGCGATGAGCCCGCAGCCGAAGACCACGGCGAAAGCTGCCGTCACCGCGGCTGTCGAGGAGCCTGCTCCGCCGTCGTTCGCCGTCCCGTCTGCGGCGCCGTCAGCAACGAGCGACCGACCGACCGGTTCCGCCACTTCGGCGCCGTCCCTGACCGCATCGCCGACGTCGTCAACCAGCAGTTCACCGACTCCGTCCTTCGACGGTCGCACATCGGACATGACCATGACCGTGTTCGGTGACTCGTTCGCGATCGGTGCCGCCAACGGGTTGCACCGGCGGTTCAAGACGGCGACCCTGCACGCCAAGGAAGGTGAGCAGGGGTTCGTCGCTGTGTCCGAACTCGACCGGTTGGCGCCGTCCCTGACCACGGACATCGTCCTCATCCATGTCGGCAACAACGGTGTCATCGACGAGGTCGCGCTGGCCGCCGCCATCGCGAAGATCCCGACGCACAGCGTCGTGGTGCTCGGGCTTCCTCGCGTGCCTCGGTTCTGGCAGAACGAGGTGGTCAAGCAGTTGCGCTCGGTCGCCGCTCGCTCACCGCGAGTGAAGGTGGCTGACTGGTACTCCCTGGCCAACCCGCACGACGACTGGTTCGTCGACGGAGTTCACCCGAACGGCAACGGAGTTCGCGAGTACGGCAACTTGATCCAGCGCACCGTCCTCGGCGAGTAGAACCGAACCTGCTCAGGCAGGTGCGAGGAACGCGGTCAACGCGTCGGCGTACATCTGCTGGTCGTCCGAACCGACGAGTTCGCGCACCGAGTGCATCGACAGGGTCGGCGCACCGAAGTCGACGGTGGTCGCACCGGTGAGCGCCGAGGTCATCGGTCCGACGGTCGAGCCGCACGGCAGATCCGAACGCATGACGAAGGACTGCATCGGCACGCCGGCCTGCTCACAGGCGAGCGCGAACGACCCGGCACCGACGCTGTCGGTGGCGTAACGGCCGTTGGTGTTGACCTTCAACACCGGACCGCCGTTCAGCGCGATGCGGTGGTCGGGTTCGTGCCGGTCGGCGTAGTTGGGGTGGGTGGCGTGCGCCATGTCGCCGGACGCGATCACCGTGCCGGCAAGCGCACGGTGGTAGTCGTCCCGTCCGCCACCGAGCCCGGAGACGATCCGTTCGAGCACGGTCGGCAGCAGCACCGAGAAGGCGCCACGCTCGGTCATCGACCCGATCTCCTCGTGGTCGAAGAGCACCAGCACCTGGACGGCCGGTTCGGCCGGCCCGTCCTCGACCGCGCGGATCAGCGCCCGGGTGCCCGCGTAGGACGTAGCGAGGTTGTCCATCCGCGCGCCGGCCACGAACTCACCGTTCAGCCCCGTGCGGGCGGCCGGTTGGATGTCGTGCGTCATCACATCCCATGCCAGGACGTCGGCCCCGTCGACCCCGAGCCGGTCAGCGAGGAATCCGCGGAACGAGGGTGCGTCACCCAGCGCCCAGTGCGGTGCGATCTGGAACTGCTTGTTGAAGACCTCGCCCTCCGCGGCGCTGCGGTCGAGGTGGATCGCAAGTCGCGAGATACGCAGCAGCGGTTCGTCGATCCGTAGCAGTTTCGCTGCGACAGAGCCGTTCTCGCGAACAGTGACCCGACCCGAGAGGCCGAGGTCGCGGTCCAGCCAGCTGTTCAGGATGATGCCGCCGTACGGCTCGACCCCCAACTGTGCGTAGCCGATGCTGCGATGGTCGGGCTGCGGCTTGATCCGGAAGTTGGGGGAGTCGGTGTGCGCCCCGACGATGCGGAACGGTGTCGTGGCGCCGTCGGCGTGCTCGGTGCTCCACGCGGCCAGCGTGCCGCCGCGGACGAGGTAGTAGCGCCCGGGTTCGCTCGGCCAGGCGTCCGTCTCCAGCAGCCGGACGAAACCCGCGTCCTCCAGCATGCGAGCTGACGTCTCGCACGCATGGAACGGCGACGGGCTCGTGCCCAGGTACTCGATCAGTCCGTCCGCGGCATCCAGCATCAGCTGCCGAACTCCTTCAGTCCGCCCATCGCCTGGTCGAGCCAGGTTTGCTTGGTCTTGAGCTCCTCGCGCAGCTTCGCGGCCTTCTTGTCATCACCCTTGGCCTCGGCCGCGGTGATCTCGTCCTGCAGGTCGCTGACCGCCCGCTGCAGCTGCTGCGCGAACGATCCGGCGCGCGCAGCGAGTTCGGGGTCGGTCTTCTTCCACTGCTTGTTTTCAGCCTCGCGGATGGTCTGCTCGACCTTGCGCATGCCGCGCTCCATCCGCTCGATGTCCTTACGCGGCACCTTGCCGGCGGCGTCCCACTTGTCCTGGATCGCGTGCAGATCCTTCTTGGCCTTCTCCAGGTCCTTGATCGGCACAAGCGCCTGCGCCTGGGTGAGGAGTTCTTCCTTCACCTTCAGGTTGGCCTCGAACTCGACGTTCTCAGCGGCGGCCACTTCGTCCTTGGCGTTGAAGAACGCGTCCTGAGCTGCCTTGAACTTCGCCCACAGTGCGTCGTCGTCGGCACGGGAGGCGCGACCGGCGCGCTTCCACTCGCTCATCAACCGCTTGAACGCACCTGCGGTCGGGCCCCACTCGGTGCTCTCGGACAGCTTCTCGGCTTCCTCGACCAACTTCTGCTTGGTGGCCTTGGCGGAAGAGTGCTCCTCGTCGAGCTTGGCGAAATGGGTGCGTCGGGTCTTGTCGAAGCCGTTCCGGGCGGCGCTGAACCGCGTCCACAGGGAGTTCTCGGTCTCCTTGTCGAGCCGAACCTGGCTGCGCTGCAACGTCTTCCACTCGTCCAACAGTTCGCGCATTCGAGCGGTGGACTGCTTCCACTGCACCTTCTCGACCGGCTGGGACGCGATCTTCTCCGCCTCGGCGACAAGCTCCTCGCGCTTGGCGGCCGACTCCTTCTTGGCCTCGGCGCGAACCTTCGACTCGACCTCGGCCTTGGCTGCGAGGGCGGTCGCGATCTGCTCGACGGTGTTGTCGAGTGCGGGCAGGTCACCGACGACGTTCGCCTGCAAGACCTGCTCGCGCAGGGACTTCAGCGCCGTCTGGCCGTCCTGGGTGGACAGGTCGGTCTGCACCACGCGCTGCAGCAGCAGGTTCGCGGATGCCGCCAACTCGTCGTACTTGCGGGCGAAGTAGGCGAGCGCCTCCTCGTGGGTGGCGTCGGGGTAGGACCCGACCTCCTTCTCACCGTCCGGGGTGCGGACGAACACGGTGCCGTCGTCGGCGACCCGGCCGAACGTCACGGAGTTGCTGGACGCGGCCACCGGGGTGGCAGCGGGCGCTGCGGCCGGGGTGTGCGGCTTGATCGCAGCGGGCGTGGGGACGCCGGGGCGGGGCGTCGGCTTCGGTGCGTCGGTCGACATCGTCAGGCCTTCTTCTCAGTGACGGTGATCTTCTTGATCGTGACAGGGGTCTTGGGTGCGGTGCCGTCGGCACCGACGCCGCCGGCAGCCACCTTGTCGACGACGGCCATGCCGCTGACCACCTTGCCGAAGATGGTGTAGCCGCCGGCGCTGTCGGACGGGATCGGCACGTCCTTCAGGGTGACGAAGAACTGACCGCCGTTGCTGTCGCCCTTGTTTCCCTGGCGCGCCATCGCAAGAGTGCCGCGCGGGTACTGGTCGTCGGCGGGTGCGTTCTCCAGGCCGTAGGTGTAGCCCGGCCCGCCCTGACCCGTGCCAGTGGGGTCACCGCACTGCAGCACGAAGTCAGGCACGAGACGGTGGCACGAGGTGTCGGCGTAGTAGGCGCCCGAGAGCTGGATGAACGACGCGACCGTCTGCGGTGCCTTGTCGCCGTACAGCTCGAACTTCACCGTGCCCTGGTCGGTCTCCATGCTGGCGTCGAAGGTCTTGCCCTGCGCGCACTCCTTGGCCGGCAGCTTCAGGCCCTCTTTGCTCGTCGCCGGCGTGCAGGCCGCGCCACCTGCACCACCCGCGCCGGCCGAGGTCGCCGACGATCCGGCGGACGTGGTGTTCTGCGGGCTGTCGTCACCATCGGCGCAACCGGCGAGTGAACCGCCGATCACGGTGGCTGCCACAAGGGCTGAGATCAGACGGTGCGGACGGCGCGTGCTTGCTCGCTCGGTGGGTCGCGATGTGGGTCGCACGGGTGAGGACTCCCAGTCGGTGCAGCCTGGCGGCTTGTACTGCCCCGAAGGGCACGGTCGCCGGCCAGTCTAGGGACATCCGTCCGGCGCGTGCCCGGGCGGCAGGTCACGACCTGGATACGCCGTCGATAGGCTTGGCCGGTGCTGACCGTCTATTTCCCGGCCCAGGCCTTCGCAACCAACTGTTATGTGCTGGCCACCGGCCGCGGACAGGAGTGCGTCGTCGTCGACCCGGGCATCGGGGTGATGCCGCAGCTGACCGAGGTCCTGACCGATCTCGACCTGAAGCCGACCGCCGTGCTGTTGACCCACGGACACGTCGATCACGTGTACTCCGTGACGCCCGTCTGCGGCGGCGAACTCGGCGCCTACATCCACCACGACGACCGTTACCGGCTCGCCGACCCGCTGTCGAGCCTCGATCCGGGCCTGCTGCACATGTTCGAGCAGCAGTTCGGGCAACAGGCCAGTTGGAAGGAACCCGAGCACATCGTCGAGATCGCCGACGCACAGAAGCTGACGCTCGCCGGCCTCGACTTCACCGTCAGCCACGCCCCCGGCCATACCGAGGGTTCGGTGATGTTCGGCATCGACACGACTCCGGACGGTCTTCCCGGCGAGGTCGAGGTGACCTCGACCGTGCTGTCCGGCGACGTGCTGTTCGCGGGCTCCATCGGCCGCACCGACCTACCGGGCGGTTCGCACGAGTCGATGCAGCGGTCGCTGAAGGACGTCGTCCTGCCGCTGCCCGACACCGCACTGGTGCTGCCCGGCCACGGCCCCGGCACCACCATGGCTCACGAGCGCATGAGCAACCCCTTCCTCCAGAACCTCTGACACACAAGGATTCACAACACATGGCTTCCAAGGTCACTCCGATCAGTGGCTTCCAGGAATGGCTGCCCACCGAGCGCATCGCCGAGCAGTACTTCCTCGACACCATCCGTGAGGTGTTCGAGCTGCACGGCTTCGCCTCGGTGAACACCCGCTCCGTCGAGTCGGTCGAGCGGCTGTCCAGCCAGGGCGAGGACGCCGACAAGGAGATCTACGCTGTCCGCCGGTTGGCAGCCCCCGCCGACGAGCAGGCTGAGCCGACGCTGGGCCTGCACTTCGACATGACGGTGCCGTTCGCGCGCTACGTGCTGGAGAACGCCGGCAAGTTGACGTTCCCCTTCCGTCGCTACCAGATCCAGCAGGCCTGGCGCGGTGAACGACCGCAGCGCGGCCGGTACCGCGAGTTCATCCAGGCCGACATCGACATCGTCGATGCGGGGGAGTTGCCCGCGCACTATGAGGCCGAACTGCTGTTGGTCATCGCGGACGTGTTCGCGCGGCTACCGGTCGGTGACTACACGATTCACGTCAACAACCGCAAGATCTGCGAGGGCTTCTACCTCGGTCTCGGTATCGACGACGTGATCGGCACGCTGCGCATCGTCGACAAGCTCGACAAGATCGGGCCGCAGAAGGTCGCGGAGCTCCTGGTCGCGAACGGCTTGACCGACGAGCAGGCCAAGCAGTGCCTCGCGTTGGCGGAGATCAACTCACCGGACGGTTCGTTCGTCGAGCGTGTCCGTGCCCTTGGGGTCGAGCACCCGACGCTGGACGAGGGACTGGCGCACCTCGAGTCGGTCATCGCCACCGCGGCCGAGCACGCTCCCGGCGTCGCGATCGCCGACCTGCGCATCGCGCGCGGCCTCGACTACTACACCGGCACCGTCTACGAGACGATGCTCGAACGCGACCCCGGTTACGGGTCGATCTGCTCCGGAGGTCGGTACGACTCGCTCGCCACCGACGGCAAGCGCACCTACCCCGGGGTCGGCATCTCGATCGGCGTCTCGCGCCTGCTGGGTCTGCTCATCGGCGAGGAGGGCCTGACGGCCTCCCGGGAGACCCCGGTCGCTGTGCTCGTCGCCGTCAACGACGAGGACTCGCGGGCCGAATCCACCCACATCGCAACGGCTTTACGCAGTCGCGGGATTGCGACGCTGGTGGCGCCGAAGGCCGCGAAGTTCGGCAAACAGATCCAGTTCGCCGACCGTCGCGGGATTCCGTTCGTGTGGTTCCCGGGGGCCGGCGAGGACGGCAGCGACCAGGTGAAGGACATCCGTTCCGGCGAGCAGTCGGCAGCCGACCGCTCCTCGTGGACGCCGCCGCAGGCCGACCTGCGTCCGTCGCTGGTGAGTCCTACGACGGACTGACGTCGTCGTCCCGCCGCACCGGCTCAGTGGCCGGACCGGTGGGCCCGCGATCCGGCTCCGACGCGGTCACCGGGCGGGCCGTCGCAGCACGGGACACGATCGGTTCGGCCTTGGCTGCGTTCAGACCCAGCTTGCGCAGGTGCAGCTCACCGAGGGCCCGATTGGTCTCCTCGTCACCGGTGCGCCAGCTCGTCGCCGGTCCGGACGACACCGCGAAAAGCTCTGCAGCCGAACGGTGTTGCAATGCTCGGAGCGCGAGCACGTCCATGCCTGCCGTCGTCCTGCGCAGCTTGGCGGCCTGGGACGCCTTGCGTAGCCAGGGGATACGGATCATGCCCCAGAGGAGCAGGGCGAACAGGTACGGAGCTGCTGCGGTGAGGTAGCCGAGCAGATCCCCGAGGTCGTCGATGCCGACGGACATGTCACGCCCGGCCGCCGAGATCTGGTTGGCTGCCGCGGCCGACTTGTCGAACGGCGACTGCAGGGTGTCGCCGACCAACGGCACCTGGCGCAGGCGCTGGCCCGCCTCGGTGAGGTTGCCCGAAAGCGAGGCGGCGCTCGTCTCCAGCTTGTTCGCACCGACGGTCGACGCGTCCGCCGTGTTGTTCACGCGATTCGCGACGTTCCACCAGAAGGCCAGCCACGTGACGATCGCCGCGTCGAACAGGATCTGCGGCAGCAGTCGGATCGGTCGTTCGGCGTAGAGCTTCATCGGTGTCCCCTCGCGATGCGCATGGGATGGAACCTACCCGGCGGCCACGCCGCGCGGACGCGCTCGTCCCGATCGGCCGGTGCAGAGGGCAGAATGCACGTCCATGGCTGCCACCGCGCTCGAACGCAACATCCGCGGGTGGCTCGATCACCTGCGGGTGGAGCGCGGTGTCTCGGTACACACCCTGAAGGCGTACGGTCGCGACCTCGAGCGCTACCGCGGCTATCTCGCCGACCTCGGTGTCACGGACGCCGTGAAGGTGGGGGAGAACGAGGTCAGCGGGTTCCTGGCTCACTTGCGAGAGGGCGACGACGAGCATCCGCCACTCGCGGCGTCGTCTGCGGCCAGGTCGCTGGTGGCCGTGCGCGGCTTCCACAAGTTCCTCGCGTTGGAGGGGGAGACCACCAAGGACGCGGCCGAAGGTGTGTCCCCGCCGACTCCGGGACGACGGTTGCCGAAGGCGATCAGCCAGGACGAGGTGGCGCGACTGCTCGACGCGGCGAGCGTCGGTGACACGCCGAACTCGATGCGGGACAGGGCAATGCTGGAGCTGATGTACGGCATCGGTGCGCGCGTCAGCGAGATCACCGGGTTGGACGTCGACGACGTCGACTTCGAGACCGACACCGTCCGCGTCCTGGGGAAGGGCGACAAGGAACGGTTGTTACCGCTCGGTTCGTTCGCCAAGGACGCAGTGCAGTCGTACGTCGTCCGTGCCCGTCCGGTGTTCGCATCGAAGGGCAAGGGGACGCCCGCGTTGTTCCTGAACCAGCGCGGCGGACGCCTGTCGCGCCAGTCGGTGTGGAACACCATTCAGGCCTGTGGGGAGCGTGCCGGACTGACCGCTCACCTGTCGCCGCACACGCTGCGCCACTCGTTCGCGACGCACCTGCTGGACGGCGGTGCCGACGTTCGCGTCGTGCAGGAACTGCTCGGTCATGCCTCCGTCACCACCACGCAGATCTACACGCTGGTCACCGTCCAGCAACTGCGTGAGGTGTTCGCCGGATCGCACCCGAGGGCGCGCTGATCTCACCCTCCGGCGAAGAGCACGAACTCACGCCGATTTCAATGGTGACTGGGGAACGGAGTGGGTTTGCGTCGAGGGTTCGGGGGGTTTCGGCACCGACGGATTCGTTCCTCATCCGTCGGGCTCAACCAGCGGGCGTGGGTGGGTTCTCGATCCCTTCGACACGACGCTCGGACCTCGCGTCGGCTCAGGACAAGTGCAGGCACTCCGCCCCAGTTCGGCCACCGTCTTCATCGGGGACTGGGCGCGGGTTGGGGTGGTGGCATAGGCTGGCCGCTGATCGGCGAGAGCCAGAGCACGTTCTAGGAGTGAAGTTGAGCCAGCAGGAGACCCTCGGTCCCACCGGTCGCCCGCTACCGACCTTCCCGTACCCCAAGCGGCTGGAGAGTCACGGACCCGCGCGCATCATCGCGTTGTGCAACCAGAAGGGCGGGGTCGGCAAGACCACCACGACGATCAACCTCGGCGCAGCCCTGGCCGAGTACGGCCGGCGCGTCCTCGTCGTCGACTTCGATCCGCAGGGTGCGCTTTCCGCCGGTCTCGGCGTCCGCAGCAACGAACTCGACCTCACCGTCTACAACCTGCTGGTCGAACGCGGTCACGACATCCACAAAGTCATCCAGGGCACCGGGGTCATGAATCTCGATGTGCTGCCGGCCAACATCGACCTGTCGGCTGCCGAGGTCCAGCTGGTCGGCGAGGTCGCTCGCGAGATGATCCTGGCGCGCGTGCTGCGTCCGGTCGCCGACGAGTACGACGTCATCCTGATCGACTGCCAGCCCAGCCTGGGTCTGCTCACGGTCAACGCGCTCACCGCGTCACACGGCGTGATCATCCCGCTCGAGTGCGAATTCTTCGCGATGCGCGGTGTCGCCCTGCTGGTCGAGACCATCGACAAGGTCACCGACCGCCTCAACCCGCGCCTGGAGATCGACGGCATCGTCGCCACCATGTACGACGGACGCACGCTGCACAGCCGCGACGTCGTCCGATCAGTGGTCGACCACTTCGGCGACAAGGTGTTCCACACCACGATCAACCGCACGGTGAAGTTCCCCGACGCCACCCTCGCGGCCGAACCGATCACCAAGTACGCCTCCAACCACGGCGCAGCCGAGGCCTACCGACAGTTGGCTCGTGAACTCATCGCCCGCGGCGACGCAGCCTGAGCAGGGCGGCGAGCCCACTCACGTCATCGAGGACGCGATCGAGTCCGGCGACGCTCCACTGATGGCCGAATCCGCTGACGAATCCACATCGGAAGAGGTCGTACCCGGTGGCGTGATCACCAAGCGCAGTGCGTCCACCCCGTTCCAGGTGCACCTCGACGTCTTTTCCGGGCCCTTCGACCTGCTGCTCGGACTCATCGCCAAGCACAAGCTCGATGTCACCGAGATCGCGTTGCACAAGGTCACCGACGAGTTCATCGCGCACATCCGGCAGGCACAGAAGACGAAGGCCGACTGGGACCTCGGTCAGGCGTCGGAGTTCCTGCTCATCGCGGCAACTCTGTTGGACCTCAAGGCTGCTCGGTTGTTGCCGAACTCCGGCCCGGAGGACGAGGACGACCTCGCCCTCATCGAGGCGCGCGACCTGCTGTTCGCACGACTGTTGCAGTACCGCGCGTTCAAGCAGGTTGCCGCAGCCTTCGATCAGCGCATGGCGACCGCCGGACGCATCACGGCCCGCCAGGCAGGTTTGGAGGAGCAGTTCGCCGGTCTGCTGCCCGAACTCGTCATGAATGTGACGCCCGAGCAACTGGCGATGATCGCGGCGTCCGCGATGATCCCGAAGATGCCGCCGTCGGTCGGTCTGGAGCATCTGCACCAGGCTGCGGTCAGCGTGCGTGAGCAAGCCGAGATCGTCGCGAACAAGCTTCGGGCGCAACCGGTTTCGTCGTTCCGCGACTTGGTTGCCGACGCCGACAACACGCTCGTGATCGTCGCGCGGTTCCTTGCTGTGCTGGAACTGTTCAAGGAGGCGGTGATCGTCTTCGAGCAGGAGGAGGCGCTGGGCGATCTCACCGTGCGCTGGACCGCGGACACAGATACTCACGTGGAGGTCAGCGCCGAGTTCGACGAGGACGACCCGGTGCCGACGGCTGAGCCCGACCCCGACACCACAGCACCAGATGACGAAGGAGCCGGCGATGACTGAGCCGCAACAGGAACCGCTCGACGTGCCGGTGCCCGCGATCGAGGTGCCGGTCGAGCCCGAAGGCTTCGACGTCGAGGACTTCCCAGGTGGTGCACGCAGCACGATCGAGGCCATCCTGATGGTCGTCGACCAGCCGCTGACGCCTCTCGAGCTGGCCGACGCCCTCGAACTCGAGGAGCACGACGTCCGGGAACACCTCCTCGCGCTCGAGGACGAATACGCCTTGCAGCAGCGTGGATTCACCATCCGCGAGATCAACGGTGGGTGGCGCGTCTACAGTCGGGCGGACTACGCACCGGCTGTGGAGAAGTTCCTCCTGGGCGGTCAGCAGGCCAAGCTGACCCAGGCGTCGCTGGAGACCCTCGCCGTCATCGCGTACCGCCAGCCCATCTCCCGCGCCCGGGTCGGCGCGGTGCGCGGCGTGAACGTCGACGGCGTCATCCGCACCCTCACCACCCGTGGCCTGATCACCGAGATGGGCACCGACGGCGACGGCGGCGCGATGCTCTACGGCACCACCCCCTACTTCCTGCAGCGCATGGGCCTGTCGTCACTCGACGAACTGCCCGCGCTTGCCCCCTACCTACCCGAGACCGACGTGATCGACGAACTGATTGAGCAGGGACACGCATGAGCACTCCGAACGGCCGCCGTCCGGCGAAGAAGACCAACCACCGCAAGGGTTCGTCGGGTACCACCGCGAACCGCGGCGGAGCGCCGCTCCCGCCGAAGCGGCAGGCCCCGGCCGAGCCGATCGACGTCCACGACCCCGACGGCGTACGCCTGCAGAAGCTGCTCGCTGCCGCCGGCGTGGGCAGCCGCCGCGTCTGCGAACAGCTGATCGCCGACGGACGCGTGTCGGTCGACGACCAGATCGTCACCGAACTCGGGGTGCGCATCGACCCGTTGAAGCAGATCGTGCACGTCGACGGTGAGCGCGTGGTGCTCGACGAGAGCCGCGTCTACTTCGCCTTCAACAAGCCGCTCGGTGTCGTGTCGACGATGGACGACGATCTCGGCCGCGAGTCGGTCGGCGACTTCGTCGGCCCCCGCAAGGAGCGCCTGTTCCACGTCGGACGCCTGGACGCCGACACCGAGGGACTGCTGCTGCTCACCAACGACGGCGAACTCGCCAACCGTCTGCAGCACCCGCGGTACGGCGTGCAGAAGACGTACGTCGCCGTCGTCCCGGGTCCGCTGCCCCGTGGCCTGGGTAAGGAACTGCGTGCGGGCATCGAACTCGAGGACGGCCCGGTGAAGGTCGACTCCTTCAAAGTCGTCGACTCACGACCCGGCTGGGTGATGCTCGAGATCATCCTGCACGAGGGCCGCAACCGCATCGTGCGACGCATCATGGAGGCGGTCGGCCACCCCGTCGAGTCCCTCGTGCGCACCGACGTCGGCCCGGTTCAGCTGGGTGACCTGCGACCGGGCAAGATGCGTCCGCTGTCCTCGGCCGAGGTGAAGGGTCTCTACAAGGCGGCAGGACTGTAGACGGATGCACGTCAGAGTCGTCGTCTGTGGGCTTGACCCCACAAAGTTCTCCGCTCCTTCGTCGCTCCGATACGTTGCGGGGGCCCCGAACATGGCTGGAGCATCTGCGTGCACATAAGGATTGTCGGCTGTGGCCTGATCGGAACGTCGATCGGACTTGCGTTGTCGCGCAGCGGGTTCCGTGTCTCGTTGAGTGATCCGTCCCCGACGTCGCAGGCCATCGCCCGCGACATGGGAGCGGGCGAGATCGACGTCACCGATGCACCCGAGGTCGTTGTGGTGGCCGCACCACCGGACGTCGTTGTGTCCGTCGTCCGTGCCGAACTTGACCGCTGGCCGGGCGCCGTCGTCACCGACGTCGCCTCGATGAAGCAGCAGGTGCTCGACGAACTGCGCTCCGCCGGCGCCGATCTGTCGCGCTACGTCGGGTCACACCCGATGGCCGGACGCGAACGCTCCGGTGCCGTCGCCGCGCGCGCCGATCTGTTCGAAGGGCGCACCTGGGTGATCTGCCCGACCCAGGATGATGACCCGGGAGCCGTTGCCGCGGTCCGCACTGTGGCTGAGGCCACCGGCGCCGCCACCACGACGATGGACGCCGCCGAACACGACCACGCCGTCGCGGCGGTCTCGCACGTCCCCCAAATCGCCGCCAGTCTGGTCGCCGTACGGCTGCGTGAACTGTCGGACGAAGCAATCGGTCTGTCCGGACAGGGAATTCGTGATGTGACGCGCATCGCCGAGAGTGATCCGATGCTTTGGACGCAGATCCTCGCCGGCAATGCGGCAGCCGTCGCCCCGGTGCTCGATGCTCTGCTGGACGACCTCGGTCGCGTTCGGCAGGCGGTCACCGATCTGGCGGCCGGCAACGAGGACGGAGCCCGGCAGGTGCTGGCCCGGGTGATCGCCGACGGCCAACTCGGCCACGCGCGCATCCCCGGTAAGCACGGCAGCGCACCGACGACCTACGCCACGCTCGTCGTGGTGGTGCCCGACCGGCCGGGCGAGCTCGGCCGACTGTTCAACGACATCGGTGCGGCCGGGGTCAACATGGAGGACCTGCGCCTGGAACACGGTCAGGGTGCACCGGTCGGCCTCGCCGAAGTGTCGGTGCTCCCGTCCGTGGCCGAGCGACTGCGCGATGAACTCACCGCGAAGGGATGGAGCGTGCATGAGTGAGGGTGGCGACAATGGTGACGAACGAAAAGGGAGTGGCATGAAGCAGATCCAGGTCGCGATCGACGGCCCCTCGGGCACCGGCAAGTCGTCCGTCTCCAAGCTCGTCGCCAAGCAGCACGGCTGGGGCTACCTCGACACCGGCGCGATGTACCGGGCCCTCACCTGGTGGTGTCTCGACCAGGACGTCGACCTGGACGACGGACCTGCGGTCACGGACGCGTCGAAGTCGTTCGACCTGCAGATGGGCACCGATCCCTCGAACCCCACGGTGGCAGTGGGGGATCGACGCATCGATGCAGAGATCCGCGAGCCCGAACTCACCCGTCAGGTCGCGAAGGTCGCCACCAATCTCGAGGTTCGCGCGAACATGCGGGAGCGACAGCGGGCGCTCATGCAGCAGCTCGCGGAACAGACCGGGGGAGTCGTCGCCGAAGGCCGCGACATCACGACGGTCGTCGCACCGGACGCCGACGTCCGGATCCTGATGACGGCCAGCGAGGAGGCACGGCTCGCGCGCCGTTCCAAGGAACTCAGCTCGACCGTCGAGGCGACCCGCTCCCAGATCGTCGACCGCGACAAGGCCGACTCCACCGTTTCCCAGTTCATGACCGCCGCCGACGGCGTCACGCTCGTCGACACCTCCGAATTGACCTTCGAGGAATCGCTGGCGGCGGTGTTGCAGATCGTCCAGGGGGCCCGACGTGACTGAGATCGACTTCGACCGCGGCTGGTCCGACCGTGGACGCGGCATCGGCAACCGACTGGTGAGGTTCGGGTGGCGCGCGAAAGCCCTTCACCCCGAACGGGTTCCGTGCACCGGACCGGTGTTGATCATCTCCAACCACACCGGATTCCTCGATGGCCCGCTCGTCTTCTGCCTCGCGCCACGCACAGTTCACTTCCTGGTGAAGAAGAGCTATTTCAAGTCCGTGTGGGGCCGGTTGCTGCGCGGCATGGGCCAGATCCCGATCGAACAGCGCACCGGCGATCGGCAGGCGCTGGCTGTCGCGAAATCCCTGCTGTCCGACGGCCATGCGCTCGGCATTTTTCCCGAAGGGACGCGGGGCACCGGCACGGTCGAGTCGGCCCACCAGGGCGCGGCGTGGCTGGCGCTGCAGACCGGAGCCACGATCGTCCCCGCGGCGACCCTCGGGACGCGCGGAACCGGGCGCGGTCGGGAGTCCTGGCCAAGGCCGGGCGCGACGCTGCGCGTGGTGTTCGGTGAACCGTTCGATCTGCCGCCCTACGAAGGCGTCCCAGGTCGGCAGAAACTGCAGTTGGCGACGGAGGAGATCCGTTCCCGCTTGGCCGAACACGTGCACGCCGCGGTCGAGGAGACCGGCCTCAAGCTGCCGGTCGACGCCCCACCGGTCCTCTGAGTTTCTCGTTCAACCCAGGTGTCGGGGATGATGGATCAATGACTGAGCAGAATCCCCCCACCGTCACCGACGAGGAGAACGTCGAGCGCGCCTTGCGTGCCGGACTGGAGGACTTCGACCTCAGTGAAGAGGACCGCGCCCTCCTCGAACGACAGGGCGCCGACCTCGATGAGGAGTCGGAGGAATCGACCCGCCCGGTCGTCGCGATCATCGGCCGCCCGAACGTCGGCAAGTCCACCCTCGTCAACCGCATCATCGGACGCCGTGAGGCCGTCGTCGAGGACGTCCCCGGTGTCACCCGCGACCGCGTCGCCTACGACGGCGAATGGAGCGGACGCCGGTTCACGCTCGTCGACACCGGCGGCTGGGAGATCGACGCCCAGGGTATTCACCTGCGCGTTGCCGAGCAGGCCGAGGTCGCGATCGACCTCGCCGACGCCGTCCTTTTCGTGGTCGACGCGACCGTCGGTGCGACCGACGCCGACGAGGCCGTCGTGAAACTGCTCCGCAAATCGGGTAAGCCCGTCATTTTGATCGCCAACAAGGTCGACGACCAGCGCTCCGAGGCCGACGCCGCGATGCTCTGGTCGCTGGGCCTGGGCCAGCCCTGGCCCGTCTCTGCGCTGCACGGACGCGGCACCGGCGACGCGCTCGACGCGCTGCTGGATGTGCTCCCCGACAAGTCGACCGTCTCGGGTGCTTATCAGCGCGGCGGTCCGCGCCGCGTCGCACTGGTCGGACGCCCCAACGTCGGCAAGTCCTCGCTGCTGAACAAGCTGGCCCGTGAAGACCGTGTCGTCGTCGACAACGTGGCCGGCACCACCCGTGACCCGGTGGATGAGTACATCGAACTCGCCGGCAAGACATGGCGATTCGTCGACACGGCCGGCATTCGGCGCCGCGTGCACCAGACCCGTGGTGCCGACTTCTACGCCTCGCTGCGTACGCAGACCGCGATCGAGAAGGCCGAGGTCGCCGTCGTGCTGATCGACGCCGAGGAGTCGATCGCCGAGCAGGACATCCGCGTGGTGCAGCAGGTCATCGACGCCGGTCGTTCGTTGGTGGTCGCCTTCAACAAGTGGGACTTGCTGGACGAGGAGCGCCGCTACTACCTGGAGCGCGAGATCGAGCGCGAACTCGTCCAGATGACCTGGGCGCCGCGGGTGAACATCTCCGCGGTCACCGGTCGCAATGTCGAGAAGCTGGTTCCGGCGATCGAGACCGCCCTTGAGTCCTGGGACACCCGCATCCCGACGGGCCGCCTGAATGCGTTCATCGGCGAGATCGTCGCCGGTCACCCGCACCCGGTGCGCGGTGGTAAACAGCCCCGCATCCTGTTCGCGACGCAGGCCTCCACGCGTCCGCCGCGGTTCGTGATCTTCGCGTCCGGCTTCATCGAGGCGGGTTACCGACGCTTCCTCGAGCGCCGCATCCGCGAGGAGTTCGGCTTCGAGGGCACCCCGATCGAGATGTCGATGCGGGTGCGCGAGAAGCGCAAGCAGCGCTAGTCCGGGTCGGCATGCCGGATGATCGAACGCGCCCTGGGTGATGACCTGCTGCGCACGCCGCGGCTACAGCGACTCACCGGCTGACCGCGTTCTTTCTGCCGCCGACCAAGAGAGGCCGATATCCGTGAGTGTGCTGAGTGGCGCGCGTCGAGTTCTGCTGGTCCACGCCCATCCTGACGACGAGACTCTCGCGACCGGTGCGCTGATCGCCGAGCTCGTCGAACGCGGTGTGGAGGTGCGGGTCGTGACCGCGACACGCGGCGAGCGTGGCGAACTGACGCCTGCCGTCTCGGGCGTCGAACCAGGGTCGGACCAGCTCGTCGCGCTGCGCGAGGGCGAACTGGCGTCGGCCCTTCGGGTGCTGGGGGTCGCCGGTCACGCCTTCCTGGGCAGCCCGCCCGCACGAGCTGCGGGGGAGACGCAGGAGCGCACCTACCGCGATTCAGGCATGCGGTGGATCACCGAGACCGTCGCCGGTCCCGCCGAGGACGCCGACGACGAATCTCTCACTGCCGCAGAGCTTTCGGACGCTGTGGCAGACCTCGAAGCGTACGTCGACGCCATCGGTCCGGAAGTGCTGATCTCCTACGACGAGAACGGCGGGTACGGCCATCCCGACCACGTCCGCACCCAGGAGATCACCCGCGAGGTCGCGAAAATTCGCGGTCTGCCGATGCTGGAAGTCATTCCGCCCGATCGGGAGGTCGGGGGAGACCTCGATCGGATCGAGTGGAGCGACCTGTCGGCTCACTTGCCCAGTGTGCGCGAGGCGCTCCGGGCCCACGCGTCGCAGCTGACCGTCGACGGTGACGAGGTCGTTCACGTCGGTGGGCAACGCGAACCGATCGTCACGAGAATCGGTCTGCGCCCGGTCGAACTCTGACCTCGGTCGAACGCTGCGCGTACGGTGATCGCATGACCGAGCGTGCTGTCCTTCCCACCCTTCCTGACGAGTCGTGGTCTCGCGTCCTGTGCGTGGTGGCGCATCCTGACGACATGGAGTACGGCGCGTCCGCGGCCGTTGCCACGTGGACGAAGCGCGGGATCGAGGTTACCTATCTGCTGCTGACCAGCGGTGAAGCGGGTATGCAGCGGTCGCCGGAGGAGGTGGGACCGATGCGCGCGCAGGAGCAGCAGCGAGCCTGCGACACCGTGGGCGTGAAGCAGCTTCGCATCCTCGACCACCCGGACGGAATGCTCATGCCGACGCTGGAACTGCGGCGCGACATCGCGCGGGTGATCCGCGAGGTTCGCCCGGACGCGGTCATGACGATGAACTTCGACCTGGAGGCGTACGGCGGGTTGAACCAGGCCGATCACCGCGCTGCCGGCATGGCGACGATCGACGCGGTGCGGGACGCGGACAACACCTGGGTCTTCCGGGAACTTGCCGATGAGGGTCTCGCCAAGTGGAGCACCGGCCGGCTGCTCGTCGGTGGTCACCCGGACGCCACGCACGCCGTGACTGTCGATCAGGACGCGGTCGCCGCGGCCGTTGCGTCGCTGGAGTGCCACGAGGCGTACCTCGCCGATCTGCCGGGCCATCCGAAGCCGGAGAAGTTCATTCCGGAGATCCTGAAGGACGGTGGCCGGGCCGCCGGATCGCAGTACGCGGTGCTCTTCCGTGTGTACGACATAGGGGTGTCCACGGGAGACGAGGAGGAGTGAAGTAGGTCGCCACTGAGCGCCCTTCGTCCACGAGCGCACGGTCGCCCCAGGGCAGCGCTGAACGGGCCGAACCCGGTGACTCACCCGGTCTCGCGGGCGAAGTAGGCGTTCAGCGCGTCGAGGAGTCGGGCGACATCTCGGTCGTTGTTGTACGGAGCGAGCCCGATGCGTACGCCACCTGCCTCCCCGAGTCCGAGCAATTCGGACGTTTCGTAGCCGTAGAACGAGGACGCCGGGGCATTGACGCCCTGTTGCGCCAGAAACTCGCTGACAGCGGACGACTGCACACCGGCGAAGGTCGCCAGCAAGGTGGGTGTGCGCCGGCGCGCCCGGGAGAACATGGTCACACCGGGTAGCTCGGACAGTCCCGCTTCGATCTGCTCGCGCAACCGGTCCTCGTGCTGCTCAACGAGTTTGAGACTGGCTTGCAGACGTTCCCGACGCGATCCGGTGGCCGCGCCGAACCCGGCGAGGAAGTTGATCGCAGCCGTGGTGCCGGCCATCAGTTCGTACGGCAGCGTGCCGAGCTCGAAGCGTTCGGGGACATTGTTCGACGACGGCAGGAGCTTGTCCGGGTGAACTTCGGCCAGCAGTTCGGGCTTTCCGGTCAGCACTCCGCAGTGCGGGCCGAAGAACTTGTAGGGCGAGCAGGCGAAGAAATCGGCGTCCCTTGCTTTGAAGTCCACGCCCGCGTGGGCGGTGTAGTGGACGCCGTCGACGTAGATCTTCGCTCCGACGGAATGTGCCGCGTCGGCGAAGGCGCGAATGTCAGGCATGGTGCCGATCAGATTCGACGCGGCCGTGACGGCGACCAGCCTGGTGCGATCAGTGAGTTGTTCGTTCAGCACCTCCACAGGAAGTTCGCCGGTCTTCGGGTCGAAGTCCAACCAGCGCACCGTGGCACCGGCACGTTCCGCCGCGATGACCCAGGGGCGGACGTTCGCGTCGTGATCCAGCCGGGACACGACGACTTCATCGCCGGGAGACCACAGTGCCGACAGCGTCCGGGACATCTCGAAGGTCAACGCGGTCATGCTGCGGCCGAAGATGACGCATTCCGCTCGCGTGTTGAGCAGGTCTGCGAGGGCGGCACGGCACTCGGTGACCGCATCTTCGGCGTTGCGTCCGGCCGCCGTGCTCGAACTCCGGTTGGAGAGCGGCCTCAGCATGGTGTGCCGGATGGCATCGGCAACCACGTCCGGGGTCTGGGTGCCGCCCGGACCGTCGAAGTGTGCCGCTCCATCGTGGAGTGCGGGAAAGTGGCGACGGATCGCTTCGACGTCCAAGGGCGCTGCGGGGGACTGGGTTTGCGTGTCGAAGTTCATGGCCTCAGCGTGGCACGGCGCTCTGACACAGCGGGACGGAGAAGATGAGGGAGCAGATTTCGACGGTCGGAAAGCGAACGTCGACCAGGTACGTCTTGTGTGCCGGGCGATGGGATTTTCGCCAACCCCACGGCCTGGCTGATGACGGTCGCCCGGCGCCGGTCGGCCGACCATGCGCGACGAGGCCGTGAGACCGAAGCGCGTAAGCTGACCAGACCTGGCCAGGTGAAAAATGTGCTCCGTCTCGACCGGCAAGCGGGCCATGGCTACTGGGCGGCGGTCTCCACTTCGTCGGACACCTGCACATTCACGTGGTTCAGGGCGCGGACCTTCTTGCCGACCTCCCCCTTGGACGCGGCAGTGGTGATCCGTACGTTCACGCGCAGATTGCGAAGATCGACACCGACGCCCGTGATCTGTCGGCCCGTTGGGTCAATCTTCTCGACGTCCTGCTGGGTGCGTCGAAGTTCACGATCCCCAACCTCGGAGATGCGCGGCAAGAAGCCCTCGTCCCTGATCGTGGACATCGCGGCGCGTTACTGAGCGGGGACGATCACGAAGAAGGAGCTCGCTCCGGTCTGGTACATACCGTTGACGGCCGGGTGCTTCGCCTTCAGTTCGGAGTACTTCTGCCCCGCAGTCGACTGGGTGAGAACCGGGATCGTTCCACCGGTCTGCGTCGGCTCAGGACCCGTCGGCCCGGAGCAGCCTGTCATCACAAGAACAAACCCTGCCAGCGCGGTACAAAGTCGGATACCCAGTCGTTTCATCGCTATCCAACCTTCAAAGTTGCGCCGTACTGCCTCAGGGTTCGGCCGGCGGAAAACAGCACCAGCCCTGCAAGTACCGCCGTCGCGGCGAGTGCTATTAGTCGCTTGAGCATTTGTCCCTCGGAAGTCCCCGCGAGCGGCGTGTGCTGACGAACGTATTCTCTGGCCGGTTGGAGCGAAAGCCCCTGTACTCAGATTGTTGTGCGGCAGCGGCCATCGAGGATCACTACGAAGCCTCCGGGGCTACCGCCGGCTAACCGGAGGTGGGCGAGTGCCCGCGGGTTGCCGGCCTACGACAGCCAGCCCGACGGCCGGATGGCCGGATGCGCCCGCACACAGTGCATAGACGACCGGTCGGAAACATGAAAGAGGCGGTCCCGGTGGTTAACTGAAACCACCTCTTACCTGCGGAAACGCTAGTCGGGCAGTCGGGTTGGGAATGCTGAAGGGTCGGCCGACGCCTGAGTGATGCACCAGTCGATACGGGTCGTGGGCACTCGTTCGTTGGACACGGTGGCGTCGCCAAGTGGTGGCTGGGTCGCCAGCGCTCCGCCGCGCGGTGCTCTCGACTGCAACAAGTTCTAATGGGTGGCTGGCCGCACAATTGGGCGCCGACCGGCGTCCTGACGCCGCAATAGCCAAGGTTCTTGGGCGGAATTTCGGTGTTTCTGGTCCTGTTGATCAGTACTGTTCTGCGGTGGGCCGGAGACCGTCGCCATTGGGTAAGGCGCGCGAGTTACTCACCGACGCGCCGCGGTTGGAGGCAGCGCGTCGCTCCGCACTGCAGCGGCGCTACCTCGCGACGCGGGGTATCGCGGTGGTCGGCAGCTCGACGGCGGAAGCAGTCATCCCACTGGTCATCGTGGTAACGCTCGGGGGCGGTCCGGGTCAGATCAGCGCCGTCCTGATCGCGACGCTCGGAACAGCACTTGTGCTTCGCCTTCCGATCGCGCGGATCCTGGATCACAGGACCGACGAGGCAAGCATTCAGGCATTGGCCCTTGTGCTTGCAGCCATCGGGTCAGCCCTGATTTGGGCGGCCTGGATGATCGGCGTGCTGACCTACCCCTTCCTTCTGGCCTGCGTTCTACTCATCGCCCTCGGCCGCACGGTTGTCTCCACTTCCGGGTATGCGGTGGTCGGCAGAATCGCGGATGGGCCGGAACGGCTCCGCATGACCGGGCACTTGAGCAGCGTGAACAGTGCGGGCTCAGTCGTCGGCGAAGCGGTGGGCCCCGCACTGACACGGTTCGTTCCGCCGCCGGTGGTGCTTCTCATCGACGTCGTCCTGAGCGTGGTATCAGCGATATGCGTCCGATCATTGCGTCGCGCCACCGGTGAGGCGGCCAAGGCTGATGAGGACGTGTTATCGAGCGATGCCACGTCGGTGTGGACGTCGATTCGGACGAACCGACCATTGCTGACCATCTGGATGATCGGGTTCGTTGCTTCCGTCTCGGCGCCCGCGATCCTGGTGTTCCTGTTGGACGTACTCGGGATTCCGATGTGGCTCATCGGTGTCACCTTCGCCGCAGCCGCTCCTGGCGGCATTGTCGGGGGTTTGCTGGTCCGCGCGGTCGCCGGCCGCTTCCGGGCGAGCGTTGTGCTGGCGACCGGTGCTGTTATGTCCGCTCTCGCCATCGGCCTGCTCCTGGGCGCCAACGGTCTCGGTCATTGGGCGCTTCCGGCTGCCATCGCCTACGAATTCGTCACAGCCCTTTTCGGCACTCTCATGATCGCGTCGACGATGGGGCGCCTGCAGATGATCACGCCGAGTCACCGCGTGGCACGGACGATGTCCGCCGCCAGCATCGGACTGGAGGCTGCCGCACTCCCCGGACTGCTGGTCGGTGGCACCGTCGGCTCGACCGCGGGTGCGGAGGCGGCGCTGACCGCAGCAGTCCTGCTCTACGTTCTGCTGGCCGGGGTGGCGGCCATGTGGGTGCAAGGGTGACCGTGGGTGCCTGCGGTGACGCGTGGACGCCTTCCGCCGACCTGCTCGGGCCCGCCTACGCACAACACGCCGAGTCGGTTCTGGGACGTGTCCGATTCGAACTGGTTTCGAGTCAACTCCTGGAGGTCTTTCCGCGGACGGAGGGCCACGTCGTCGACGTGGGTGGCGGGTTCGGCGAGCAGGCAATCATGCTCGCACGCGAAGGATTCCGTGTCACGGTTTGCGACCCGGACCCCGACATGCTGGCCATGGTGAAGTCGCGAATTCAGACCCTGGAGGAAGCGCTTGCCTCGCGGGTTGTCCTAGTGCCGGACGACGGTCGGCGGCTGGAGAGTCTCGGCGCCGGCGAGTGCGATGCGGTGCTGCTCCACAGCGTGCTCATGTACTTCCAAGATGTTCGACCCTTCTTCGAGGCCGCATCGCGTGTCCTCAAGAGCACGGCACGCGTCTCCGTGCTTTCCACGAACCCGCGGTCAATCGCTATGCGATCGGCCTTACAGCGTCGCTGGGATGAGGCACTTACCGCGATGCAGCACGGCGACGAGGCGCAGAGTCGATACCTGCCGACGTGGACCCATGATCGCGACACGCTGGTTGATGTCGCCGCCGAATTCGGCTTCGTTCCCGAAGCGGAGTTTGGGGTGCGGGTGTTCACGGATCACTTGGAGGACACTGATGTCCCCCAGGATCCCGCTGAGCTGGCAGCGCTCTTGGAGCTTGAGCGCCTCGCCGGTTCCAGGGATCCCTACCGCTCGGTGGCGAGGCTCTATCACTTGGTGTTACGTCGAGGAGGATGACGCCTCACCGCCGGGCTGCACGGGGATTCCTGTCGGCGCCGGGCGGATGGTGCGCGCGTTCGGCGGCCAAGCGGTGTTGAGCACCTGCTGAACGACGAATCGCCGCTGACCGTGCTCGTCGACCTCGCGCATGACGACATCGTCGCACCGGGCATCAGGCTGTCAGAACGACCGCGATCGAGATGGCGACGAAGAAGAACAACAACAGGCAGACGACAACGACCTTGCCTGCGGTGACCTCGGCCTCGTCGTTCCTGCGGCGCTTCTCCTGAGCCTGGTTCACTGCCCGAATCCGAGGACGAACCACCCGAGTCCGACGAGTGAGACCAGCGCGGTGAGACCAGCGAGTGCGGCCAGCAACGCGACGCGTGTCCCGTAACGCAGCTCGGGCTCATCCTGGCCGTACTGCAATGCCACGAACATCGCCAACCCGCGCCGGGAAGTGATGACTTCGCCGGTTCCTGGGTGCTGCCAACGATAGAGCTGTGCCTGCGACTTCGCCACGTCATGCTTTCCGGAAGGAGATCGTCGAGACGACGTTCTGGGTGAGGGTGACCGTCTGCGGGGCGTTGACTCCCGGCAGCGTCTTGGTGCTGCTCGGCGACGGAACCGTGCTCGACGTCGTGCTCCGCGGCGCGCTGGGGTCGCTCGGGCTGCTTGACGGATCGGACGGTGCAGCGGTCGAGGTCGGCGATGTCGACGTGCTCGTCGGCTCCGGTGCCACTGCGGCCGTCTGCGGCGGGGCGACCTGCGTCGTGATGCCGGTGAGCTTCTGGTTCAGCACCAGCTGCATCGAGGCCTTGCCGGCGGGGGCTGCGAAGGTGATGTTGAAGGAGTTGCCCGTGCGGCTGATCGAACTGCTCGGCTTCCCACCCAGGCTTGCCCCGGTCAGTTCAACCTTGGTGCTGTAGATCGAGACGGTCTTGTCCGGGTTGTGCCAGACGAAAGAACCGGGGTTGACGATGACGGTGGCCGTGACCCACGCGGTCCCGGCCGGAGCCCACCCGGAGCCCTTGCGGTAGGAGGCCCGGGTGACCGCGACGATGCCGCAGGTCGCGCGCACCTGCAGACCGACGCCGGAAGTGAAGCCGTTGGAGATCTCCGGGCAGGTTCCCGAGCCGGAGGCCGACAGCCCGTCGTACAGGCCGGCGGCGCGTTCGGTGCCGGTGACCTTGCCGGTACGCAGGTCAATCGTCTGCGTGAGGTCGCGGTAGGTGACCCGTAGGAACAGCGGTTGGTTGGCCGCTCCGGGTACGGCGACGATCTGAGCGTCGGAACTCGTCATGTCCGGCGTGAGCAGGTAAGGCTTGCCGCCGGCGACCATCCGGATCTCGGTCTGGTCCGGTTGACTCACAGCCCCGGCCTGTTCGGCCTGGGAGTATCCGCCGGGCGGGGTGAAGGACCACGCCACCGGAACCAGGACGTTCTTACCTTCGGTGAGGTAACTCATCGTTTCGCCGTCGACGGAGCTGGCAACCTTGCCGAGTCCGAAGTGCCACGTTCCCTCCGGTGTGGCGACGATTCCGCCGTCCCCGAACGTGATCATGCCGTCGTAGGGCTCCGAAGATCCTGCGTCGTACATCTTGGTGACCGTCTTGGCGGTCGGCGCTGACGGCTTCACGGTCACGGTCTTGGTGATGGTGGTCGGCTTGGTCTCACCGCAGCCGGTCAGGACGACCGATCCGATGGCAAGGGCGGCCACGAGCGCGCGGGTGGTGCGCATCAGGCGATCTCCTCAGCGTGGGCGACAGCAGCCTGCTCGAGCGCGTTGAACATCTCGTCGAGGCGGGCGCTGATCTGAACCGGCGTCATACCGGCGAAGGTGGTGGTGTTATCGGCGGCGTCCACCGCGCAGGAGCTGAACTTCGCCCACTCGACCTGCCGTTGCTGTGGGGTCTTCTCCGCGGCGTTCGGGTCGCGCCATTCGGAGACCTCGAGCTCGGCTGCTGCGGTGGCCCAGGTGCGCACGAGCTTGGTAATCCGCCCGGGAACGGCCTGCGGGTTCTGGGTCTGCAGGTTGGCAATGAGCTGCTGGCACAACGACTGCTTCGGTACAGGACGGGGGACCGCAGCCGCGGTGAGCATCTGACGCAACACGACGTCCTGCTGGTCAAGCAGTCGGCGTAGTTCGGACACCTTGTGGTGGCTGACCATCTGCTCGACGACGCGCAGGTGGCGGATGGGACACGCGGTCTCCTTGCCGGAGGCGATCCGGCCGAGCGCGAACACCACAGCGGCGACGCCTTCGTCGGTCGCCACCCATGACAGGAACTCCGATCGCTGGTGCGGCCCTTCGAAGGTGGGACGCATCAACGGTTTCAGGTTGAGTCCGCGAGCCAGGGCGTTCGCCAAGCGCAGGTGACGTGAGGATCCACGCAGAGCCGACTGGTCGTGATGCAGTCCCTGGGCGATCTGGTCGATGAGGTCTTCGCGGGCACGCGCCGCCGAAGGCACCATCCACGGCACTTCAAGATCAGCCAGGTCCGTCGGGTCGATCGGCGTGGCAGGCCTCCAGGACCGCAGGAACGAGGCGACCTCGTGGGCGGCGACCGGGGTGCAGAACCGGTCGAGCCAGCCACTGAACGATGCACCGTCGGCGACTTTGGACGGGTGGAACGTCGGTGGGGCACCGGGGGTACCCATGATCGAACGCCCGAGTGCGGCATGCACCTTCGAGCGCACTTGGTCGGTGATCTCATCGACGGTGGCCGGCGACAAGTTGCGAGATGCCCGGCGAACGGCGCGACGGATCGCCTTCTCCGTTTCAGGGGACCGCAGAGCCAACCGGAGGATGCGCTCAGTATCCGGTTGCGGTTGTGAGCACATGTCATGCGCGAGTCGATCGACCAACATGATGCTGACGGTGCGACGTCCGTGAAAAATGGACGTCACGGGTCGACGAACCGCGCAATGGCGCGGCTCATTGGGCGTCAGAAACCGCTAAGTCGTCAGCGATGAGGCGACGAACCCCGGCAGAGCCCACCCATGCCTGCCGGGGTTCGTCGGTCTATGAGTTCGCCTAACTGGCGGCGAACATGTCGGCATCCTCGTCGGCGGCGGTGATGATGACCGGCTCGGTGGCCTCGATCGGGGCCGAGTCCTTGGACAGCAACCGCAACCGCTTCTTCGCCTCACGGCGCGCGATGTCGACAGGGTTCGTCGACGCCATCTCGAGGAAGTCCGGCGGCAGGTCGATGACGACAGGAACGGCTCGACCTTCCAGGTCGATGTGAATACCGACCGCGCCGCGTTTGACGATTCGCGGCCCGCCCTCGTCGTCGCTCTTCATGACCAACGCCTTGAGTGAGTTCCAGTTCAGGCCAGCGGAGTCCTCCCCGGCATCCGTGCCCTTACCGAGCGACGACCGGGCGGTGATCCGCTCCAACCGCTCCTCGGTCGGTTCCAGTTTGAACAGGGCGCAGGCGGCCAGTGCCTCTTCCCGGTCAGCGATGTGCATGATCAGCCCGCGACTGATGAATCCGGTCAGACCCGCGTTCACGGCGTCGCTGACGCGCTGGGTGTAGAGAATGGGCAGCACCCTCAACTGGCGCACCAGACGACCGATGCGGTCCAGCTCCTCGGGGCTGTTGTTCGTGAGAACCCACGCCTCGTCGAAGTGGCAAACACCGTCGCGGTACGCCAGCGCCATCACTGAACCGAAGACCGCCATGCGCACCAGCTGCGCGGCGATGCGCTGGTTCATCGTCGTCGCCGGCTTGCCCATCGGCGGCAGCTCCAGGCTGGAGTCACCGACGAAGATGTAGGTGATGCCGTCGGCCACGGCGAGCCCCTCAGCCTGCGGGTCCATCCCCACACAGGCGCGGAAGTTGATGGAGGTTTCCGCGTAGTCGAGGATCGGCTTCACCATGTCCTCGGATGCCTTCTTGGCGTCCAGAGCGATCTTGAGGGCCTGACCGATGCAGGTGGCACCGTTCTTCACGCCGTAGTCGAGCGCGACCATCAGCTGCGACTCATACTTCTTGGAGCCTTCCGGCCACGGCGAGACTTCCAGCAGCATCGAGCTCGCGTACTCCAGGCCGGCCTTGACGTCGTGACTGAAACGCAGCGGGTCGAAGACACCGTCACCGGAGGTGAGGTCGGACAGCTTGAGGCACTGTCCTCCAGCTGCACGCACGGTGTCGGAGTGGTCGGATCCCGGCTTCCAGTCGGTGATGATCTGGGGGACACCGGCACGGGCCCACTGATCGGCCATGTTCAGCAGCGACATCGTGTTGCTGCTTGGGATGAAGCCGCCGGCGAGGTAGACGTGGTCCGGGTCGGCCACGGTCAGGCACCGCCCAGGCACTGATTCGATCGGCTGGATGTCGGTGATGTAGAGCCACTTCTGGGTGTCGCGCACCGTCAACGGCAGCTTCTCCCGCTTGCGGGGCAGACGGAAGATCTCCTGGTTGGTGGTGAACGCCATCCGGTAGCGGGTTCCGGTGACGGTGCGGGTCTTCTCACCGGTCTCCGGGTCGGTGAGCGTGTACGCGGCCTCAGCCTCCCGCATCGCCACCTTGATGCCGAGCGAACGGATGAGCTCCAGTGCGTCGTGGGCGAGGTCTTGCTTGCACAGGGTGAGTTCGCACGCGCCTTCGGCGTCGATCGACCCGTCGGTGTCCATGAGCCCCTGCAGCACCGCGAGGCGCTGCTCGTAGCTGCCGCGCAGGTAGGCCATTGGGATGCGCTTGTCTGCGAACACCCCTGCCTCCCGAAGCGCGGGACGCATTCCGAGCACGTTGATCGTCTTCACGCCACACGTACCCACCGTGAAACCAGCGCGCTCCAGTTCGCGACACAGGTACTCCTGGTCGGTCACACCGCAGCGATCCGTACAGGATCCCGCGGTGCCGCTGGTGAACTGTCCGTTCCCCGTGGTGCCGTCACCGAGCCACGCACCCAGGATGTACGGATCCAACGGCAGGTCGGCTTCAGGCAGCTGGATCGCTTCGGCGAGGCGGATCGCGAAGTTGCTATGTGTGCCGGCGTGCTTCAGCCCGGCAGCCAGCATTTCGCCGGTGGTCATCCGCTGCTCCATGACACCGGTGACCGGCTTGTTGTGGAGCTGCTGGTCCAGGCGGGCTGCCAGCGACTTCAGGGCGATGGTGGTCGCGTAGAAGTTGACCGGGTGCTGGCTGGTGAAGTGACCGCCGAGCGGGACGGTGACTTCACGGAAACCCTTGCGGGACGGCACTCCAGCGGCGCGGCCGCATGTTGCCAGTTCGGCCTTGGCCCCCTGACGGAAGTCTCCTTGGTGAGCACGCAGCATCCGGGCGATCTCAGCGGCGGTTTCTTCGCGGCCGTCGTCCAGGTCGGCCAGGATCGACTGGGCCGCGGCGACGCGCGAGGCGATGCGGTCCTTCCACCGGGCAGCGTTGCCGGGGGAGGTGGTGGTCCAGCGGGAGATGTTGGCTTCGAGCAGTTCACGCACCGGCCACAGCACCACCGGGTCGATCTTGACGATCGGCTCGGTGCGGTGACGGGTGGCGGTCTTTGACTGCATCCTGGTGACGAACGGGGCGTCCATCATCACCAGGGCGGCACGGACAGCGTCCGGACCGGACCACGGGTTGAGCGCATCGAGCTCGACATCGAGCAGGCGGTGCAGTTCGGTCACGCTGGCACCGGTGTCGTCGGCAGCTAAACGCTCAGCGAGGTCGTGGACGCGGTCCGCGACGGCGCGCTTCTCCTCCCACCGAGTGATGGCCTCGCGGTGATCGCCGGAGTTGTTACGGTGCCGGTCCTTGAAGCTGGACACGACCCACTGGTGGTCGAAGTCCGCGTCGAGGGTCTGGCCATCGGAGAAGGTGATCCGGTACAGGTCCGGGTTCGGGTTGACCGGCGACAGGTAGGTGATCGTGGTGATCTTCCCGTTGCGTCCGAGGACCTCGTCACCGACCTTTAGATCGCCAACTCGCTTGTTGCCCAACGGAGTTGGCAAAGTAGTTGACATGTCAAGGAGCTTACCCGACCCGGTTCCGGCGGCGACCAGGAACATCGGCAGTTGGTCCTCGTTGGCTGCCGCGTCGCTGGAGATGTAGACCGGCTGCTTGTCGTTCTCGGTGAAGCCGAGCAGCGCACCGGTCCTGTCGCCGCACATCGCGAGGTTCGGTGCCCCGGTGAAGGCCGCGGCTGTCGCCGGCAGGTCGCGCAGGTTGGGGTTGGATCGGACATTGGACCCAAGCATCATCTCGGCCAGCGCCTTCTCCTGGCGCTCAGTGAGCAGGCCGAGCTTCACTCGGGCCGTCTCACCACGCACGTCGTAGGACCCGCCTCGCGAACCGTTGAGCGCCGTAACGATCGAGCAGTCGATGATGCTCGGCAACGACAAGGTCGAACCGGAGTACAGGTCTTCCATCTGGCGCAGCGTTTCGAGCTTCTCGTCCTGCTCGGCGCGGTCCATCGCACCCTGAGAGCGCGACTCGTTGATGTCGGCCATCATCCGGCGGCGGCCGGAGCGCAGCTCGTTGCGGGTAATGTCCGTGGGTTCGACCTTGCCGCGCAGACTGACCGCCTGAGCGCCGGCGCCGAGCAGCTCCGGGAAGAAATGCACCTCGGAGGAGTTGATGTCACGCCAGTTGAAGTTGAAGGTGTCGAAGGCCGACATCGACAGTGTGTGCGTCTGCCGCAGCTTCTTCCACTCCGGGGCCGAGCACGGCACCTTGTCCCGCTCGAGCCGGGCGGCGTCGGTGAGTGAACCGGGCGCGGTGAACATGTGCAGGTGGTCGGAGTGAACCAGGTAGGGCACGTCGGCGTTGCGACCCAGGTTCCACCACGAGTCCGCCAGGTGCAGCTGCCCACTGGTGGCCTCGATCATGCCGGCACGGGTCAGTGCAGCGGAGACCTTCTTGAAGTCCGCGGCGTACTCGGGAAGTTGCACGCCGACGTTCTGCAACGTGATCGCCTCGGTGAGCGCCTGCAGGGCGTAGTCCCAACCGGAACGGAAAGCCGAGTTACGCAGCCGGACCCCGAACAGCAGCAAGCGCTGGTCGACAGTCTTGCCGGAGAACTGCTGGGCGAGGTAGGCCTTCAGCGGCTGCTTGTCGTCCGGGACGTACAACTTCGGCACGTTCACCAGCAGCATGTGGATGTCCCGGTAGTTGTGCTTGGACATGCGCCGGTTCTTCGCCATCGACCGAGAGGTGAGCGCTTCGACCTCCTGGCAGGCCCGGAAGATCGGGGATCCGATGTCGACGGCGTCCTTCATCGACCGCGCGGAAACGACGGGGCCGAGCGGCACACGGCGGTACAGCCAGACCTCGTTGTTGACCGTGACGATGACGCCGGAGGAGTAGACCTTCTTGACCTGAGTGGGCCAGT
The DNA here is from genome assembly GCF_004146205.1 of Yimella sp. RIT 621. Taxonomy (NCBI): domain Bacteria; kingdom Bacillati; phylum Actinomycetota; class Actinomycetes; order Micrococcales; family Dermacoccaceae; genus Yimella; species Yimella sp. RIT 621. The sequence goes on along the minus strand of NZ_SEIP01000001.1, from coordinate 81,019 downwards.
CCGGCTGGTCGTCGGTGATCGGCGAGTTCAGCTTCTTGGGCTTGCTGTTCTTGGGTGCGTTTTTGGTAGCCATGTTGGGTGGTCTCCTTGGATCAGTTCGAGGAGGACGCGTCGGAGGTGCTCGACGGCGCGGCCGGAGTGGAGGTGCCGCTGCCTGACGCGGACGGCGATCCGGTTCCGGTCGGGGCGCTGGTGTTCGCGGTGCCGCCGGGGTCGCCCTTCTTCGTGGGCTCCGAGGTCTCCGCTGACGGGGCGGTCGCGGTACCGAGCACGTTCGCTGGCACCGTGATCGCGTTGACGTACGGCTTGAGCCGGGGCCCGGACCCAGGGGCACCCCAGGCGACAACCTGCGGCGCGGCCGTGTCGGCACGCTGGATGAGGACGTCGAAGATCATCGGGGTGACTTGCCCGCTGCTGCCGTTCGAGCGACCCGCCCAGGTCGGCTGGAGTTCGACGCGAGCGATCGTGCCGTCCTTGGTCGTCGCCATCGCGGACGCCGAGGCGGTGACCGAGGTGATGCCGGACAGCACCAAGTAGGTGTGCGAGGAGTCGCCGTCGCCGACAGCCACGCGCAGAGCGTCGGCATCGCCGGAGGTGTAAGCAGTCGCCCATGACTGCACAGCCGTCGAAACCGACGGTGTGACGTCGCCGCCCGGCTCCAGACCCGGCCACAGTTCGGTGCCGGCCCATCCGTCGGTCGCGGCCTGCGGGATCGGAATGAGCGATGGACCGAACATGACCTGCGCTCCGCCGCGGGGGTCGACCGACACCTCGAGAGTGGCGGTGTACCCGCGTCCGGCGCCATCGAGAACGGTGAAGTTCTCCAACATCCGGCTGACCTTGGTCTTGTCATATCCGGGCTGCTTCACCGAACCGTCCCAGGACATGATCTGTCCGCCGGGGAGCGGGGCGGGCACCGCGTCAAGCCAGGACTGTAGTGCCGAGGTGGCTGCGAACTTTCCAGGATCGTCCTCGATCTTGCCCATGTCGGCGATGCCGTTCGCCTTCAGTTCGGCGACCTCGGCCTGGTTGCTTGCGGCCAGGTTGGAGGCGTTCACCGAGCCGAGGCAGGAGACCGGGATCATCGCCAAGGAGACGATGAGACCCCACTTGATGAGCTTGCCGCGCCGAATGTTCTTCTCGCGCAGGTCGAGGTCCGCGCGCGGCGCGGTCTCCATTTCACCGAACAGGTCACCGCCGTCGGCGATGTCCAGGTTCTCGGTCCCTGACTTCTTCTTGGTCAGCAGGGCCATGTGGGGTGGGCTCCTTGGTCGCGGGTGGGAAGGACGGTCAGCGCAGGGTGGACAGCACGGATTGCACGGTCTGCAGGTCGTCGTCGGACAAGCGGGCGGCGGCACGAGCCAGGTCACGGCCGACGTGCAAGTTGTCGCCGGTCGGGACGCGCTCAGACAGGTCAGGCAGGAAGATGCCGAGCAGCGACCAGACGCCGCGCAGCATCGGCTTGTCCTCGGCGATCCCAGCGGCAGCCACCAGGGCGTCCATCGGGTCGTCAGCGCGCAGCTGGTCGATGAGTTCGGCGACGGCTGACGGGCTGGACGCTCCAGCTGGCGGCATGACGGCGGCGATCGTCACCGACTTGGCGTCCGCGGAGCAGCCGAGCAACGTCGCGGCCAACTGCAGGTGCGCGGACTCCATGTCGCGGAAGTCCTCGTACTTGTCCAGCGCTGCCACGAGCTTGCGGCGCTGGGTGCGCTCCCGCTCGGCGGCAGCACGAGCCTGCTTCTGCTCCTCGGAGAACTCCCGGGCCTTGGCGGCCTTCTTCTTCGGCGCCTCGGTCTGCTCGACCTGCTGCGTCGACGCGTCGTCGGAAACGGGATCGGATCCGCGGTCGGACGCCGAATCGTAGGTGCTGTTGGGAAGGCTGTAATCGCTCACACCTGTTTCATGGGCAACTTCCACGGAGCCAGGGTGCGGTTTCTGCCGGAGGTCGGAAGTTGCCCAGCCGGACGTAGTCCGGTGGGTAGATCCCGTTGAGCCAGGTCGACTTTTGCCGGGAAGGAGCTACCCACCGGCGGCTTCACCTCCGTGGGCAACTTCCACGGAGCCAGGCCTGTCAGGCCTGCGCCGTTGATCACTACCGGGGGATCGCCAGGTAGCCGACTTCGGCGCAGGTCCACAGCGAGAGGATGAACGCCGCAGTTGTTGCCCAGCGGGCGATGGCATGTGGGTGGTCTGCGTACTGCCGTGCCGCCCACCCGGACAAGGTCAACGAGGACAGAGCCGTCGCGGCGGCCCAGGCGAGGGGTGTCATTGCGCAGCGGCAGGCAGCTCGACCGGATCGCCGGGGCGATACACGATGTGCTGTCCGCGCAGGTGGGCCGCAGTGGGATTGGTGGCGGCGAGGTCGGCATCGAGCAGGTCGGCCGGTTCGAGCCATAATCCGCGCCGGGCCCGGAGCCGTTCCAGGGCGTTCACGGTTGTCGTTGAGCTGGTCGGTTCCATGTTGCCCACGGTGCGACGTAGGGGCTGTCCCACCGTCTCCTGCGATGGTTCGATGCCGAGGTGGACGAGGACATGTCTGAAGAGACAGGACTGCACGGATCAGGTCCGGCCGGGGAATCCGGCGTGACGTGGAACGTGCGGGTGCTGGCCGCCGAGCGGGGGATCTGGACGGCTGTCGATCTGCACCGCCGGTTGCTTGATGAGGGCGTCGGGATCAGTCACCCACAGGCGAACCGAGTGCTGCGGTCTGTTCCGATCCGGCTGCCGATCGAGCAACTGGCCGCGCTGTGCCGGATCCTGGAGTGCACGCCGAACGACTTGCTGCTACCGCGCGACGCAGCGAACTGACAGGTCCGTCGCACCGTGCCGGTTGACTGTCCATTTCTCGACGAAAGAAGACCGCCTTGGACGCCGAAGGCCACCTGCACGCCAACATCCAGCTCTTCACCGAGGGCGCCAACCTCGAGGTCGCTCTCGGCGACTTCCCAAGTATCCTCATCCAACCCTCGGACGACCAGCGCGGCGATGAGAGTTCACTGTCCCTCGATGTCGCACTCAGCCAGCTGACCATCGAAGAGGCGGTCGGCATCCTGCGTGACCTCGCCGACGCAATGGAGAACGCCGAGGCCGTCAGCAGCGGCTCGGGGCAACAGGGCGCTTCGGAGTCCGCTGAGTCCACCGAGGGCTGACCTCGGCCACACCTGGTCGACCGACGGTGCGGCGGACCGCACTGATGTCTGCGGTCCGTCGCACCGTCGCGAGTATGAGCACATCCTCCTCGGCACAGGCCGAAGACCAGTTCGTCGTCACCCTGAACGAGTACCCCGAAAGCAGTGGTCGGGCCGTTGTCCGGTCGATCGCTTTCGGTATGCAACCCCTGATCCTCATTGAGCCCTCGGACAACCAACCGGACGGTGAGTACTCCATCGCGCTCGACGTCTCGCTGTCGCAACTGCCGGCTGACGAAGCCGCCGGGATGCTCCGGCTCATCGCCGAGGCAATCGTGTCCGGTATCGAGACCGGGACGGAGACGGACACTGAGACCAATGGGGATGCCTGAAGCGATGCCGGCACGTAACCGCCATCGCGAACGGCCCCAGACCGCTGCGACACCCGCGAGCATGGCTCGTGTGTCCTCCCTACCGGCCGCCCCTTCCGAGCACCATGTCGACAGCTCGGGCCTTGACCGCCTCGCCGATCTGCTGCAAGACCCTGAGCGCGACAAGCCCGTCGTCATCATGAGCCGGCGCCGGTCGGGGGAGACCTCGATACCACCGCAGCGCGTCATCGAGGTTCTCGGCAACCTCGCCCATGTCCGTGTCCTTGCCAGCTTCGACACCGGGTGGGACCTGGACCGGATCGACAACAAGAGGTACACGACGTACGGCGGTGAGATCCGTGTCGTTGAGCGTGGCGGCTGGGACGACACGATGGTCATTCACCGCCCCGGCGATGATGACGATGAAGCACTCGAACGGATCCGTCGCTCCTGCCAGCACGCCTGCCGTCGCATGGCGCCCGCGCTACCGCCGTCTCACGGGACACGTCAGGCGCTGACTCACCGATTACCGGCTGAGGTCGCCGACCTGCTGTCGAAGATGCGGGACCGGGATGAGCTTCCGAAACCCGGGCCGGTGTCAAGCACGGTCGGTTCACCGGAGCAGAAAAATGCCTCCTGCGAGCCGACGATGCAGCGTCCGGAACGACCGTCCGAGACGGAAGGCGTAGAGCCACCGGTCAAGGAGAACCAACCGTGGGCCAAGCAGATCGAGGACTTGACGCTGAGCAACGAGATCCTCGCCACCGAGACGACGGAGCTGGTCCGTGACACGCCCCTTCGTTGGGGCGGGGTCGGAGCAGTAGCGCATGACACTGCAGGACGTGAACAACAGCAACCAGGACCGGGCCGAAGCCCAGGTATCGTCTCGGCGGCGTGAGCCGGCCGGTCGTCTGCCAAAGAAATCTGAGGAGCAGGCACGCTGGTTGGCGGCGATCACCGAGCTGGTGCAGGAAGCCCGCGCGAACGGTGACTCGCTGACCGGCCCCGGGTCAGGACTGTTGAAGGACCTGACCAAGATGGTGCTGGAGGTCTCCTTGGAAGAGGAGATGACCGAGCACCTCGGCCACGGCAAGCACGAGCCGCCGGCACCAGCCGCTGGTACTGACGATGACGATGATGCGACTAGCAATGCGGATGAGCGGATTCGTCATGGTCGCACCGGAACTCGGACCAAGACCGTACTGACGGACAATGTGGGAAAGGTCGAGATCCAGGTGCCGCGGGACCGGGCGGTCATGTTCGAACCGGTGATCGTGCCCAAGCACCACCGCAAGCTCGGGTCGGTGGAGCAGGTGGTGCTGTCGCTGACCGCGAAGGGTTTGACGACTGGTGAGATCAGCGCGCACTTGGAGGAGATCTACGGCGCGAGCGTGTCCAGGGACACCATCAGCCGGATCACCGACCGAATCGGCGAGGAGTTGAACCAGTGGCTGGCCCCCGGGCGGTTGGACCCGGTGTACGCGGCGATCTTTATCGACGCGATCGTGGTCAAGGTGCGTGACGGGCAGGTCGCCAACCGGCCGTTCTACGCCGCGATCGGGGTGAGCGTCGACGGGCGTAAGGACGTGCTCGGGTTGTGGGCCGGCACCCCCGGCGACGGGGAGGGTGCGAAGTATTGGCTGGCGGTGCTGACCGAGTTGAAGAACCGCGGCATCAAGGACACGATGTTCGTTGTCTGTGACGGCCTGAAGGGCTTGCCGGAGGTGGTGGCCACGACCTGGCCGGACACGACCGTCCAGACGTGTGTCATTCACTTGCTCCGCAACAGTTTCCGGCTGACGTCGCGTAAGTACTGGGACCAGATCGCCAAGGAACTGGAGCTGGTGTACACCGCGCCCACTGCGCAGGCGGCACGAGCACAGTTCGAGACGTTCACCGACAGCTGGGGCCAGCAGTACCCGGCGCTGATCCGGTTGTGGGACAACGCCTGGGAAGAGTTCACCCCGTTCCTGGCCTACGACGTCGAGATCCGGCGAATCTTCTTCAGCACCAACGCGATCGAGTCGTTGAACGCCCGCTACCGGCGAGCAGTCCGCGCCCGCGGGCACTTCCCGAACGAGCAAGCAGCCCTCAAATGCCTGTGCCTGGTCACCAGGTCGCTGGACCCCACCGGGCGAGGACAGGCACGATGGACCATGCGATGGAAGCCAGCACTCAACGTGTTCGCGACCGTCTTCGAGGGCCGCTGGCCCACCGCAGAACAGTACTAATCAACAGGACCAGAAACACCGAAATTCTGACACTCCCCGACGGACCCAGACCACCTGGAGGATGCCGCTAGGGCGAGTAGTCCTGCGCCGAGGCATGTGGTGGTTGCGAGTAGCGACCAGGTGTTTCCTGCGGGCGTCTGGAGTATCCGGACGAACCGTCCACCGGGGGCGGAGCTGCCGTAGGTGAGCATGAAGAGGGTCAGCAGGCCCGTGGTGATGGTGGCTACTGGTGGGTTGGAGATTGCGGACAGTCCGGCGGCACAGGAGGTGAGAAGGATGCAATTGCGTGCGGCGTCCCATTGCGGGGTTGGGGCGGCAGACGCGACGAGGAGGACTACGGCGCACAACGACAGGAGTAGGGCCGAGTCCATCCACCCTGTCGATCGTGCCGCCCCGCGGGTGAGGTGTGTGTGCCGGTTCCGCAGGCACGCGGCGGCGGTGACCGAGAGGGCCAGTGCGGCGATGGTGGGGATGTCCGCAGTCGATCCTTCTCCTCCGCCGATGATGCCGGGAACTAGGACGCCTGATCGGCCGATAGACCCCGCGATGACGGCTGCGGTTGCCGCGAGGATGAGCCAGGCCACGCGACGGGACTTCAGGTACAACATCATGAGCCGCACCCCGTCAACACGGATCTCAGGCGTGAATGCACTTGGTCAGCGGGGAGACCGTCGAGTTCTTTGACCGCTGCCGCAGCAGATGGGTTGCGTTCAGCGACTTCGCCACGGGTCAGGCCCAGGAAACGGCCGAGGTGAGCCGTCGCTCGCTCTTCGGATTCGACGGTGTTGCATCCTGACGCGTGAGCGAGGTCCACGGCTAGGGCATACCTGTGCTCGGAGAGGGTCAGGCCCCGCGTCCACAGGAAGGTGATTGAGCCGGGCGTAGGCTTTTCGCTCCACCGAGGAGGTAGCGAGACCCCTGCGGAGTTCATCTTCTGGTGCGCGCCCCGGAGGAAACCCACCACTTCCGGCAGCTCGTCTTGGTGCTCAGGCCATACGCAGACCTGCTGGCCACCTGTAGCGGTACAGACTGGCTTGGTCGTTCTCGCGGTACTTGCTGTGGTTCCCGGCAGATGAGCAAGGCCCCATGCGCCGGCGATGGCCAGCACTGCCGCGGTAAGTAGCGCAGTGATGCCGTCCCGGCGTGTTCGAGATGCCGCAGCGATCACGACGATCGACAGCAGGATCACGAGAAGCGCCATGGTGGCTACCGTCGCCAAAGCGGAGGCATGGATTTGCTCAGTCGATGAGCAACAGGACGCCGTCACTCCCGGGAGAACAACACGAGCGACCCGGCGGCCCGGGTCACTGATGGAGATAGCCATCACTGCATAGCCGGTCACAAGAGCGATAGGACTAGCGATCACGCGAGGGAGCACGGCGGCGAGTGCGGCTCCCCAAGCAGCTCCCATCACCAAGGAGACCGCGCCTATCACGAGGGTGGATCCGGCCAGGAGTGAGTCCGGTGCGCCTGCAACGAGGACCACTACGACGCATGCCCCCCCGATGGTCAGAGCAACTCCTCCACCCAGCACGCGAATCACAGCCCGCATTTGCTGTGCTGGACCGAACCGCTGCCCCAACCAGCGCCGCAGCCGTCCAACATCCCAAGCCGCCCAGGCCGCCATGAGCGGAGCGCTCACGACCAGCGACACCCACGCCTGGCTCAACCCGACGAGCCGGTAGTCACCGAAGTGTTCCTTTTCGGAAACTGCAGCTGCGTAGGTGCAGGCCACCACCAGCGGGACGAATACCCAGCTCAGGGACCAGCGCAGCCCCCTCCACCAGCTCACACGTCACCTGTCAGAGCAAGGAAAGCTGACTCCACGCGACGATATGGACTGTTGCCCTCGCCTCGTGCGATGAACTCGTCAATGTCTCCTTGGAAGACCAGCTTCCCCCCGTCAATGACCGCGACCTCTTCGAAGATGACATCAACATCGTCGAGCTGATGGGTGGAAACGACAACAGGTCGATCAATGCGCAGGATCAGATCCCTCACACGAACCCGCTGTGCAGGGTCCAACCCAGCAGTCGGCTCGTCTAGCAACAAAACATCGGCTGGGCGAGCGAGAACCTCAGCTAGCCCCACCCTCCTCAGCTCACCACCGGACAAAGCACTCGGTGAACGATCCGCCAGACTAACAAGATCAGCTGCCTTCAGAGCCTCATCGGCAAGCTTCCTAGCCTCACGTTCGCTGGACCCGCCGAGCCACGAAGCGAACGCGACCTGCTCCCGAACTGTCAGACCGTCCAACGCGCAGATGTCCTGCGGCATCATCGCAACCCGAGCTTTCAGCTGCTTCTGAGACACCGGTCCCCCATCGACACATACGCGACCCTCACGGGGCGCCTGGAGGCCGCTCGCCACTCGCAGCGTCGTCGATTTGCCGGCACCGTTGCGCCCCAACAGTAAAGTTTTCCCCTTGGAGGGCAGCTGCCAGGACAAGCCCTCGAGAACATCCCGGCGCGCCATCCGGACCGAAACGTCCTCGAGGGCAACTGTCATGACTAGTAGGCCACCTTCACTGAGCCGGAGAGACCGCCACCACCTGAAACCTGCTTCACCGTGAAGTGAATGTCACCGGAGGTCCGCTTGTACCCGACCCGGGCGTCACAGGTCGCAGCCTCGGAGCCGACCACCTCATCGGGGACCGGCCACTGCCGGTTCCGGTAGATAGCGATTCTGGCTCCCCGGTTGCACGAGTAGATCTGAGCGTAGTTCGAAGCGCTGTCGGAGTTCTTGTCGGTCCACGTACGCGAACCGAAACCCGGACCTACCCCAGTCACCGAAGTGGTGAAGCTCCCTTCCGCGTAGGCCGGTCCCGCGATCGCTAGGCAGGCGGCGCCCACGGCTACCGCTCGAACGAAGTTCCTGTGCATCCAAATTCTCCCTTGAACGTGTCTAGTTGAGGCGAAGCCGCCTCCAGATCGCCGTCCGACGACCGACGCCAAGTCAACAACATCAAGGGTTCAACGCCCGGAGTCTTTAGCTACTCATGACGGCTACTATACGAAACCTTTACGTCCAGGCTTTCTGCTCCACCGCTGCCGCGTGTCGTGTGCTCTTCGCGCGAGCGTTCTGTCCGGGGTAGCGGGTTGTGCTTGTCATATCCCAAATGGAGGGCCACTTCCGCTTCCAGCGGCGACTGCAGCACCTGACGGGTCAGCGCGGTCAACAGGCCGCCCTCGCCCGTCAACGCGATCCCGCACTCGTGGCTGCAGGGCCACCACGTGATGACGAATGAGAACACCAGGCCTGGTGGGACTGCGCGCCGACATGGCCGACCTGAACAAGAAGATCAACCGGTTCACCCACATCGTCAGCCAGATCGGTGATGCAGGTGGACTGTGCGACGAAGACCTGTTCACCGACCCGGCGCAGCAGGCGCGATACGACATCGAGCAGGTCTGGCTGCGCCACTTGCCACCGGCAGACCGCGACCAGCACCCGATGCGCCGGTACGTGTTCGGCGTCGACTTCCTGGGCAGCCTGAACGACCCCTCGTTCCAGCTCGCGAACCGGCAGCAGATCATCGCCGCAGCCGTGGACGTCCTCACCCGGCGCGCGTACACCAACGGGCGCAAAGCGCACCCTCAACTTGCCGGAGAGGGCGGCAGGCAGGTCATACGTCACGACGGAGCCTCGGCGTACCGCTGCACGATCATCACTAAGTCCGGCGGTCCTCGTCTGCTGTGGTGGGAGCTGACCGACGGCACCGTCGAGCTGGCACGGGTCGCGCACCACGACGATCACAAGATCCGATAACCGTCCGTCGCGTCGCACCGTCTCGGGCATGTCGAACACCGCCCACCCGGTATGCGCACACTGCGGTCAGCCCGCCCGCGGTATGGCGCACGTCGGAGACGACCGCGTGTGCCACCCCGACAGCGGGATGGACTGCTACCACCTGGTGACCGTCTGGGGGCACCAGCGCACCGGGGCGATCGAGACGTGCAGCGAGTGCATCTCGGACAAGGCCGAGCGGTCCAGGATCATGGGGTTGTCCCGACGCGAACTCACCGATCGCGTCCGAGCAGCCCACCAGGAGGTTCAGTCATGAACGGACTGCTAGCTGTACTGACCGGAGACGTTGATCGACGATCGGCCGGTGACGCGAGATACTCGCTGCATGGGCGAGCCGCAGGTTGAAGAGGTCAGCGCAGACTTCGCGCGCCGATGGTGGAAGTCCCTGATGGCGAACGCGGTGGCGCTTGTGGAGGATGCCCACGCCCTGGCGGACCGGGGCAGTGCCGGCCGGGCTCAGGCGCTCCTGGTGCTCGCGATGGAGGAAGTGGCGAAGGCACGCTGGCTTTACGAGGCCGCCGAGTGGGAGTGGAGTGCACCTTTGGGCCTCTACGGGGTGCAGCCTCACGAACCTGGCCTGGTTCGGGTTCCGGACGGCCTACGCACCACCCGCGCACCACATGCAGAAAAGCTGCAGGTGGCGGAGCAGTTTGCGTCAGGTCTGGGTGGCTTCTGGGACCCAGACCGTCGGATCGAGTACTACCAGTTGCCGGACTTGGAGACGTTCCATGGGTTGGCGCGGCAGCGGAACCTCGACAAGCAGGCTGGCTTCTATGTCGACCGTGCAGCCGACCGGATCTCCTCGCCGCTGGACATACCCGCCGGGGGGATCGTGGAGCAGATTCGTCGAGCGGCCAAGGTAGTTCAGATGCATCTGATCCAGGACCACACCCGCCAACAAGACGCCTCCGTTCCTAGCCGGATCGACTCGGCGGAGGATCTCCACTGGACGATCCTTCCCTACTCGGACCCCGAGTTCTTCACCGAGGAGCCGCCCGGCGTGGGCGTCGAAGCCACCGAAGAGTAGCCAGCCGCTCTGAGTTTGGTGAGTGGCGGCTGGTTACCGCACGCGGTATGCGGTCGCACTTCGTTGTAGTGCCCCAGCCACGGCTCGAGCGCGTCGCGGCGTTCTTGCTCGCTGGTGTAGCAGCGGGCGTAGGCCCACCCGTCGGCCATCGTCCGGTGGAAGCGCTCCACCTTCCCATTGGTCTGCGGGCGGTACGGGCGCGTCCGTTTCGGCGTGATCGACAGGCCATGGCAGGTGTCGCGCCACAGGTGCGACCGGTACGCCCCACCGTTGTCCGACAGCACCCGCTCGATGGTGACGCCATGGCCGGCGAACCACTGCACCGCCCGGCGAAGGACGGCGACGGCAGTGATGGCGGTCTCGTCGTCGTGGACCTCGGTGTATGCGACGCGGGAGTGGTCGTCGATGACGGTGTGGACGAACGCGTACCCGAGTTTCGGGCCGCCGTACTGGTTGCGCGGCTTGCCTGGCGTGGCGGCGCGGTTCTTCTCGCCTTGGCGGCGGCCGACGTACCGCCAACCGCCACCGTCAGGGATGTTCCCGACCTTCTTCACGTCCACGTGCACCAACGACCCGGGGTGAGGGTGCTCGTACCGGCGGACGGGCTCACCGGTGGCGCGGTCCACGTAGGACAACCGGTTCAGGCGCGCCGTGGTGAGGATGCGATGCACGGTGGACGGTGCGATGTCGAGTCGGGAAGCGAGCTGAACGGGCCCTTCCCGCAGTCGCATTCGAAGGCTCACGCAGCGCTTCGTCACCGACTTCGGGGTCTTGTTCGGCGAAGTCCTCGGGCGCGACGACCGGTCCTGCATGGACTCGCCGACCAGGTAGCGGTCGACCCATCGCTTCACGGTCGGCCATGACACTTGGAACCGCGCGGCGACTTCACTGATCGGCCAGCCGTCGTCGACGACGAGACGGGCGACCTTGAGTCGGTGTCGGGGCGTGAGAGCGGCGTTGGCGTGATGTCCTCGTGTCATGAAGCCAGAGCCACGAAGAGTGTCGCCGCGATGAAGACGCACTGCATCGCCGTTCGCTGCGGCAGGGGCGTGTTGGGTGAGTGCTCAGACCTACGGGCTTGTGACGCGTAGACATTCGCGGGGAACATCACGAACAGCAGCACGGCCAGACTGAGCGCTGCTGCCACGCGCAGCTGTCCCGCCTCGGGAGGAACGAGAAGGGCGACGGCACCCAGCAGCTCGAGCACGCCGGTGAGTGCGACCAGCGCGGCGGGATGCTTGAGAGCCGGTGGGACGATGGCGATGAGCCCTGCCCGCCGTGCAGGGAAGAAGTGGCTGGCGCCGGTCACGATGAACATGGCAGCCAGCCCCACAGCCGTGGCGGCGGGCCAGGAGGCGACGTAGCCGACGCCCAGCGCCCCCACCGCTCGGGCAAGAGTTGTGAAGACGAGTAGGACGATCAAAGGTGCCATGGGAACTCCCTATCTAGACAATGACTAGATAAGGCTAGCCTTTGATCTGGTCGATGCCTAGATCGAACTCATAGGGTGTGGTCATGAGCGACGGATATCACCACGGCGACCTAAGACGAGCACTCCTCGACGAGTCGGCGCAGATGATCGACGAGGTTGGACCCAGTTCACTGTCGCTGCGCGAGCTTGCCCGTCGGGCCGGGGTCTCGCATGGCGCACCCGCGCATCATTTCGGCGATCGACGAGGCCTGCTCACGGCGCTAGCCGCGCAAGGTCTGCGCCTGCTTGCCGCCGATGTGGCCGCAGCCACGGCTGGTGGCTTCGACGAGGCAGCAGTCGCGTACGTCAGGTTCGCACGTGAGCACCCTGGCCACTACGCCGTGATGCACAGGCCGGAGCTGCTCCACGCCGATGACGGTGAGTTGAGTGCAGCCCGGGCATCCTCGATGGAGGCGCTTATGGCAGGCGTCGAATCAATACCCGCAGAACGCAGGGCACACCTGACAACCTCGGAAGCAGCGCACGTGGCCTGGTCCCTGGTTCACGGGCTTGCATCCCTTGCAGCCGAAGGCGCTACCCCCGATCTTCAAACAGACGATCTCGCCCGCCGCGCCGCTCGGCAACTCTTCGCGTAAGTCTTCGATCAACGTCCCCGGTTAGTACAGCTAGCCGACATCGAAGAAGCACTGGCGGCTGCCAATGCCTGACGACGAGCTGTCGGACCAGGAGCGGACGGCGATTACTGCACTCCAACGGCTCGGCCGCCGCTGGCCGCGTTCACTCACCCTGGCGAGCATGGACGGAAGTCTGGTTGTGATCCGGACCGGTGACAGCCGGTTCATCGACGACGACACAGACCGCGCCGAAGCGGTCGTTGCCGACATTCGCGGCATCCCCAATACCGGCGGTGGATGGTGACCAGCTTGCCGGCGAGTACGCGGTACCGGCTGTTCGGCCACCATGAACGCTGAACGGTCAGGTCCGTCGCACCGTCTGAGCATGTCCTCCCCTCGAACCTTCACGTTCACCCAGAAGCGCCCCGTCGTCTCAGCCACGGTGGTCGGCGAACCGGCCACTGCGGAAGCCATTGAAGCGACGCCCGTGTTGCGGCGGCCCTCCTTGGAGACCGCAGTGCAGTTCGGTGGCCCGGTCGTGCGTCGGCTGCTGGAACAGGTGCCGTTGCGCGGCGACCGCAGCTACGTCACGGTCGACACCAAGGTCACGCTGTTGATGCCGGGCTGGTACCCGGCGATTCCCGGATGGCACACCGACGGCGTCCCACGCGGCGCCGACCTGAGACCCGACGGCAAAGGTGCACCGCGACTGGACGAACAGGTCGACATGGGCGAAGGTCCGCGCTACCACGTCATCTCCGTCGGGCTGGATTCACCGACCGAGTTCATCGACCAGACCTTCGACCTGGAAATGGAGCACTACGACTCCACGCAGCTGTACGCCGAACTGACCCGCAAGGTGGAGACGCTCGTGCAGAACGGCGACCTGTCGACCGTTGCGGTGTCCGACCGCTGGGTGAGCTGGGACTGGTGGAACGTGCACCGCGCGATTCCCGCGACCGCAACCGGCTGGCGGCTGCTCATCCGGGTGACCGAATCCGACCAGCTCAAGCCGCGCACGGCTGACTTCATCCGCGCCCAGTCGCAGGTGTACGTCCCGGTCGAGTTCGGCTGGTAGCTGTGGAGATGGTGAGCGAAGGATCCTCGGCGTCCGGAGAGTCTCCACTGTTCGAGGTCTACGACCGCAACGGCTCCCTGGTCCTGACCGTCAGCATGGATGGACAGCAGGCGAGCGACGTCATCGCCTGCTCGGACCTCTCGGTCGCGATGAAGATGGCCGGCGGCACGACCTTGAATCTGTCCGACCTGACCTCCCGCGAGGAGACCGTCGACCCGATGCGGCCCATCGACCGAGCCGACCGGCGGGCAGGGTGAACGGCCAGGCACAGGCCGCGCTGAACGTGCAGGGACTGCTGGCCGACCTCGACACGAGCGCCCGTTGGGCTGAACAGCGGGCCGAGTGCCTGCGTCGCATCGGCCCTGGTACCGGTCAATCGAAGGGACGCGCAGCCCATGCGCACGCCGAGTTCGCAGCGCGCGTCCGCAACACCACCGCTCACGGGTTACACGATGCCTGAGCGTTTCGTGCGCGGACTGCATCGCATCGCCGACGTTCCCGACGGCAGTTACGTCGAAGCGATCACCGACGACAGGACCCGCTGGGTGAAGGTGTCCAGCCACGACAGCGACGCACTCATCGACGACGACGGCAGGGTCATCGAGCCGTTCATCTCGAAGGCCGGTGAACAGCTCGGCCGGGTGGTCGTCACCGACAACCCGGCCGCCCCGTTGACGATCAGCGTCCCCGACTGGGACGACTACTTCCTCAGGATGTCCACCAGCGCCGGGGTCCGCGGTAAGTGCCGCCGCCGGCAAGTCGGCGCCATCGTCGTCGACGAGCACCACCGGATCATCGCGACCGGATACAACGGAGCCCCGTCCGGCATCCCGGACTGCCTGGAAGGCGGCTGCCCGCCTGGTCTGACCGCACCCGGCCAGATCCCGCCCGACACCGGATACGACAGCCCCGGCACCGACGGGTACTGCCCGGCCAGTCACGCCGAGACCAACGCCCTCGCCAACGCGGTCGCATCCGTGCGCGGCGCAACCTGCTACGTCACCCATCAGCCGTGCCCGTCGTGCTGGAAGGCACTGGCAGCCTCCGGCATCACCCGAGCAGTCTGGCCCGAAGGCCAAGCCGCCCCGTTCGACGTGCTGATGGGTCTGCTCGGGTTGGTTGAGTAACGCCGAGAGCACGAACGAGCCCCGCACAGTCTGCGCGGGACTCGTCTCGTCTCAGCTCGTCGCGGGCGACGGCAACCGGTACTCCGACCAGCGCACGCACTCGGCGACCAGCACCTCGACCGAGGGCCAGGTGAGCTCGAGCGCCTGAGCCGGCCACCTGCCGAAGCACCGAATGACAGCGCCGATGCCTTCATTCGGATCGGTGATGTCCAGCAGGGCCGACTCATCAAGCAGCGACTCGCGCATGAGAGCGATCGCCAGAGACGTCTCGTCGAACAGCGCCGATACGTGAGCAAGATGCTCAGGGTCGGCCTCAGTCAGCCGGACGGCGAACCGATCGACAACACCTCCCATGATGTCCCAGGCCGCGGCGACCCTCTCCTCGTCAGTCTCGTACGGGCTGATCCGGTCGATGACCGCGAGCATGATCCCGCGGGTCGCAGCCACGGTCGCGCGCAGGTCGTCCGTGCTCATGTCGTGCGGTCGGACGGACGCTGCGGGGGTCTTGGCAGAGGCGATGCGCAGCAGGGAGGAAACGGCGGTGGGGAGGTCGGTGGTCATAACCGGACGGTGCGACGGTCTACGGATGGTGGGGCGCTGGCTGTGAAGCCACGGCCCTACGACGAGGGAAGATTCGCATGATCGCTCGGTCAGTACCACCGCGCAGCGGGTGGTGCTGAGTGGGCTCGTTCATTCGGTACCGCGTGGTGTTGACCGACGAAGTCGGTCAGTACCAGTTGACGGCTTCGGAGTGAGCCCACGCGCCACAGGGGGAGCCGTAGCGTCCCTTGATGTAGGTCAGGCCCCAGGTGATCTGGGTGGCCGGATTGGTGCGCCAGTCGGCGCCGGCGGAGGCCATCTTGGATCCCGGCAGCGACTGCGGGATGCCGTAGGCGCCCGAGGAGGGGTTCGTCGCGGTGTGCGCCCAACCGGATTCGCGGGTCCAGAGTCTGTCCAGGCAGCCGAACTGATCCTGACCCCAGCCGTACGAGGACAGCATGGACTGTGCGATCGAGCGTGCGGAACCCGCGGGGACCGGAGCGGCCTTCTCAACAGGTTTCGGGTTCGGGGCGCTGGTGTCCTTCGTCGGTTGCGCAGGCGTCGCGGCGGACGGAGCCCTGGTCTTCGACTTCTGGGTCGGCGTCTTCGCTGCGGGCGCGGGCCGAGCCGGGACAGTAGTGGGCGTCGGGACGATGACGACCGGCGTGGACTGCACGAGCGGGAGTGCCTGCGCCGCCGGGGCAAGCATCACAGGTCGCGCGCTCGATCGGGAGACGCTGATCTCGACGGGCCGCAACGGAGTTGATGAGGGCCCCTTGTCGATCGGTTGCATCGCTTGAGCGGGCGCAGCGATCGCGAGGAGGGCGAGGGTGGACAGCAGCTTGGTCTTCTGGGTGGTGTGCATGAAGTAGACGGTGCGACGCGCTTCGGTCGTCAGGCGCCTTCGGCAGCCAGCCGACCTTTAACGGTCAACGTCTGCTTAACCCACGACGAGCGCGTCGTCCGCTCACAGGCATTCGCAGTCGTCCACATTCTCGCCGCACTCCGAGCACGTCGAGTCGCAGACGCATTCCTCAACAACCGCGCCGCAGTCGCTGCAGTAGTCCTCGTCGTCGTCGTCGTCGTCGAACGGGCCGACGTAATCAAAGATGGGCGTGACAACCTTCTTCTCCGAAGCGTCGAGCACGACGTAACGCGAGACGCGCATCTTGGCGCAGCCGCTGTCCTTGGGGACGCTCACCACGTCGGCGGGGTCGACGAGTACGCGCAACAGTTTGCGGCCGAATCCGTTGGCGTAGTCCCAGGTGCCGACGTGCAAGCCGACCGAGCAGGCAACGTTGCGGTCGGTCTGCACGTACGAGCGTGGAATCTCGACGGTCGCACCAGCGGGGTTCGGAATGTGCCCGATGTGGGCGACGCCGTTGACGTAGACCGGCTCGACACCGGAACGCATCGAAAGGTTGTCCTCGACGTTCTGGACACCCTTGTAGCCCAGGATCAGGCCGTCCGGGGTGATGGTGAAGTCCTCGGACTCCAACCACGTCCACAGGTGAACGCGGGACACCTGTGAGGGGTTCTTGGCGAGCCGCTCCATGAAATGCACCAGCGCGACGTACCGCTGATCGTCGTCCTTGAGCAGCCGCAGCATGTGCCGGGCCAGAGCGTTGTTGATGACGTCGCCG
The DNA here is from genome assembly GCF_004146205.1 of Yimella sp. RIT 621. Lineage (NCBI taxonomy): Bacteria > Bacillati > Actinomycetota > Actinomycetes > Micrococcales > Dermacoccaceae > Yimella > Yimella sp. RIT 621. Next base: position 64,018 of record NZ_SEIP01000001.1, on the reverse strand, counting down.
TCCCACAACAGGTTCGTGCCGTCGTAGGAGATGTGGTCGGACAGCTTCGACAGCGACTGTGCGATGTGCGTCTTGGTGTCCACCAACACCGCCAGGTCGGCGTAACTCGAACCGTCACCGGACAGTAGACAGTCGCGGACTCGGGCGTAGTTCGGGTGAGCGGATGAGAGCGTCTTGGAGCCCGAACCTGCCGGGTCGAAGAACGTGATCGTCGAGTCGTTTCCGGTGGAAATGACGTTGTACGGAATGGTGGTTTTCATACCCGTACGGTGCGACGAAGCTCGCGGGTTGGGCGTCGTGTCCTCATGCCGCGACAGCCGCCTGAGCCGCCTGGTGCTGACGCAACAGGTAGACCCCGTTGAGGACATCGAGCAGGTCATCGCCGTCCAGATGCCGCGCCCGCAGCACCGGATACACCTCGGCGATGCTGTCCTCGCGGCTGTTTGGGCTGAACGTCGCCAGGACGGCGAGCCAATCCTGATCCGGCACCGACGCTGCCGCACGCAGCCGTGGGTCGAACAGGCGGTCGGCGTACTCCGTCAGAGGGGCGAGATGGTTGACGAGAGCCAACGCATCCCGTTCAACCGTGTTGAGCCCAGCGACGACCTGCCGGATCTCCGACCAGTAGTTGTCCGCACGGGTGATCGTCAGCCCAGCCTTGGCCCACTTCTTCGCCGGGGCGCGACCGTCCTTCTGCACGAGTACCGGGCAGGTCGAGGTCACGGCTTGCTGGTTCACACCGTCGTTCCGGTTGATGACGCGCAAATGACCGCCGTACTCCTTGCACAACGCGACGAGAGCGGTCTCGGTCAGTTCCAGATCGACGACGGAGCGCGGCACACGCACCCGATACGTCGGCTCGATGACGGCGCCGCCAACGGTGACCTTCTGCTGCGTGGAAGCCTTGATGCTCTCACCGAGCGCCTTGAACTGTGCAGCGGTCAGGACATCCACCTCGTCGCCGTCGTGACCCCAGCGCAGCCACCCGATCTGGCCGGACTCCTCGGGAACGGTGACCAGAGTTCGGCCGGTGCCTCGTGGCTGACTTTCCTGCGGCGGGTCACGGCGGCGGCAGGATGCGCCGCGGTGATCGCGTTAGCGGTGTCGACGAACACGACGAAAGAGTCGATGATCCTGGTCGGTGCGTGTCTGGGGGTGGCTGTGTTGGTGATGCCGGACCTCGTACCAGTCATCCTTCGACGGGTGCCCGAAGGTGCCCCGGGTCAACGCCTCGCGGTGCGACAACTACGCGCGGACAGCAGCCGCGCCCAAGCCGCAATCCTCACCTTGGTTGTCGCTGTCGCTGTCCCGGTCGCGTTCTTCACCCTCGTCTCGACCGTCACCCACGCCGGCAACGACGCTCGCGTTGCGGCGGTGCCCCCCGGGCAAATCATGGTGAGCGACGGTCAGAGCGGCATCGGCGCACCGAGTACCGACGTCGTCAACGTGGTCAGGGCGAACCTGCCCGCCGCGCGGACCGTGGTCCTTGGTGCCGCGTCCGGTGCGGCGGGACCGGTCGCGATCGAGAACGCGCCCGCAATGGGTGTGTGGACGGTGAACGGGCCCGCAGACGCGGAACGGCTCATCGGTTCGCCCTTGACCGAGGCGCAGCGCGTTACTCTGGGCCGGGGCGGGATACTCGTGTGGGACGACAAGCCGGCCGGAACCCGCCGCCTCACATCATGGGCGCAACCCACTTCGGGTCCGGACGGTGCGCATGTCGCGGCTGTCGTGGACGCGACACCGGCGGTCATCGACCCGTCGTGGCAGCGAAGCGCGTCCGGGCTCATCACCCGCGCGGGCCTTGAGCGGCATGGGCTGCGTAGCGACGGTGGGCTGGTCGTGTTCACCGGCGTGTCAGACGCTGACGCGCAAGCGGTCGCGCGGGATGTGGTGGCCCGCGGCATCGACATCAGCCAGGTCGTTGTGCACGAGGAACCGAACAGTGTCGTCGTGCCGTTGGCGTTCACCCTCGCGGCCGTCATGCTCGCTGCGGTCGTCGGGTTCACCGCGTTGGTGCTGTTCCGGGGCCAAGCCCGCACGATGAGCCGGTACCTCGCGAGTCTGGTCGCGATCGGTTTGACGCCAGTGTGGGTTGGCAGGGTGCTGCTGCGACAAGCGGTGATCATCTGCGTCGTCGGGACCCTCGTCGGGGCTGCGATCGGTGTCGCCAGCGTCACCGCCTTCAGCCGAGCCCACCAAGGGCTTCCACTTGTCGTCCCGTGGGTCCCGATCGTCGCGACGACAGGATTGGGTGTGAGCGCCGCATTGCTGTCCTCGTTGCTGTCCGGGCGTCGTGTCCGTGCCACCGATAGGTTCACCGACTGATCTACCCCTGCACGTGCACCGCGCACTGCGCCACGCATCAACATCACGCACCAACAACGTCTGCTCGGGGAATGGAGACACATGCACCGCCGGATCGTCGCGATCTGCTCTCGACCCTTCGGCAGACTCGGCCAAGTTCGCGCTCGACGCGGGTGTGGTTGCTGCATCCTTCGGATCCTTCAGTCACCTCCGTATCGACGACTCTCCCTGCGTCGGGTTCGCGCCGTTGTCTGGCTTCCACCGCACCGCGGACGGCTGGATTCGGTTGCACGCGAACTACCCCCATCATGAGCAGGCACTCCTGGCCGCCCTTGGCGCCCGCACGACGGAGGTGGCACGCCAAGAACTAGCACGTCGGACAAGCGCCGACATCGAAGCGGCGGTACGCGCCCATGGCGGACTGGCAGCGGAGGTACGCAAACCGCATGAATGGCTTGCTTCTCCCTCGGCAGCCGCACTGAACGACACTGCGTGGATCGAGTGGAAAACCAGCGAAGGGGCGCCGATCCGACCGCACGTAGGAGGGGAGGGGCGACGCCCGCTCAAGGGAGTCCGGGTGCTCGATCTAACACGGGTGATTGCCGGTCCGTCCGCGAGCCGACTGCTCGGTGCCCTTGGCGCTGATGTGCTGCGACTCGACCCACCGGACATCCCCGAGTTGTGGGACCACCACGCGGATACGGGATTTGACAAGCGCAGCGCGGTCGCCGACCTCAGGGACCGCAGGACCCGTGAGCGAGCGCATTCGCTGTTGAATGAGGCCGATGCCGTCATGCTCGGTTACCGCTTGGACGGACTGCAGCGCTTCGGGTTTGACGTCGTGTCGACGCGAGAGGCATCCGCACCTCGTAGTCGTCTCGCTCGACGCGTGGGGAACGACGGGCCCGTACACGGGCCAGTGCGGCTTCGACAGCATCGTCCAAGCAGCGACCGCGATTTCCCACCTCTATGGTCAGGGAGAGGGCGACGAGTGGAAGCCGGGGGCACTGCCGGTACAGGCACTCGACCATGCCACCGGCCTTGGCATGGGCGCGGCCCTGCTGACACTACTTCGAGTCCGCGCCCAGGGCCGGTCCGGTCACGCACACCTCTCTCTGGCCAGGACGGCCGTGGAGCTGCTGAAGGCTGCCCCACCCTCCGGACCGCCCGCCCCCTCGAGAAGGTCGACCTGAGGCGATCAGTGAGCTCGTTCGGGTCCCTCGAATTTGTCCCACCCCCGTTAACGATCGACGGCACACAGCTGGAGTTCACTTCAATGCCGCAGCGATACGGGACTTCAACAATGACTTGGCGCTAAGTCGTGCGTCGAGGAACCTTCGGCGAACACGTCGCGCGGGTACCGCTCGGACTGGACCGAGTTCACCACCTGGTGCGCCCACCACGGCCGGGCCCCGTTGCCGGCGGCCGCGTCGACGATCACCGGGTACCTGTCCGACCTGGCCAAGGCCGGCGCGAAGGTCGGCACGATGAGCCGGCGAGTCCTCCTACAGATGTGCCAGTGTCCGTGCTGGTCGCTGGATGAATTGCGCGGCGTCCGGTGTGCACGGCCCGAGGTCGTAGCCCGCGGCCTGTGCCGCCGGCGCCTGTTGGACGAGGCGATCGTGGCCGTAGCGCCTGGCCCACCAGCGGCCGCCGTCGATCTTGGAGAGGATGATCTGGTCGGTCGCGTACGCCGCGGCAGGCGTTGAGAATGGCGTACCGCTGGTCGGCGTGCTCAACGCCCCAAACTAGCTCGCCGCAAAGGTAGGTCAGCATCATGCCGGGTGAGACCGTTGACGCACTTCCTGAACTTGATGACCGCTACCGCAAGACTCTGACACTTGCCCTTGAGTCGAGTCGCGACGTCTACCTCGGAACCGAAGGTCTTCGTCCTGAGGATCTGGCATGACGCCCGAGGATCACCAGCCGCTCGAGGCGCTGCTTCTGGCCGCTGGGGCGTCGTGCAGGACGATGGTGACCTGCTTATCACATTCATCCAAGCTGGCGCGCAGATGGGGTTCCCGGAGGCTCAGGGGTTGGAAGCGCACCCGTGGAAGGGCCGGTACGACCGGTGGACAGGTCACGGTTCGTTGAGTTTCGCGCGGGCTCGCCAGGCATGGGGGTATTCGATCTTTTGGCCGGGAGCGCGAGTTCGAGTGCTGGTACATCGATTTGATGGCGTCCTATCGTCGTTTCGAGGGGGGCGTGGGTTCACCTACGGGCGGTACGGATCAGTGCGCGCGGTAGTTGCGGATCCACCGCTGGTGCTGGCAGTGCCACAGCACGGTCTGTCCAGGGACGAACCGTCGTTCGGGCCGGGTCGCGTTCCTGCGCCGGCCCCTCCTTCCCGATCGGGGGAGAGAGGGCTGCTGGTTCGTGCACGGCATGACGCATACCTTGCCGCAGATCCGATCCCGTCGCACGGACCTACCGAGGGTCGTTCGATCGTGAGGTGCGTCGCACCGTACCCATATGGCAAACGCGATTGCGCTCGACATCGAGACCGACACATCCCCGCTGACCGACAAGGAGAAAGCCGCCGGCTACACCTCTCGAGGACTGGACCCGGCCATCACCGCCGTCACCGCCGTCAGCATGTACGACGGCACCGACAGCCACGTCTTCTCCGGCGAGGAGAGGTCACTCCTGACCGACCTGGCGGACCGGCTGCGCACCAGCGACGCCGACACGGTCCTCACCTGGAACGGCTCCGCGTTCGACTTCCCGTTCCTCGACGCGCGGATGGGCCTGCATGACATCCAGACACCGTGGACGCTGGTCCACAACCCGGACATCCCCGTCAAGTACGAACCGACGCCGGGCTACCTCGGCGGATACGACGTGCGAGGTCTGGGCGCCAACCACGTCGATGTCGCCCTCGTCACCCGCGAACGGACCGGCCGCTGGTGCTCGCTCAAGATGCACGCGCGCAGCGAGTACGGGCTGCACCCCGTAGAGGTCGACCGCACCAAGATGCACCTGCTCACCGGGAAGCAGCTGCGCGAGTACGTCGTCTCCGACGCAGTCATCACCTACGAGATCGGCCAGCGCATGGGCTTGCTGGCCGCCTGACCTTCCAGACCACACAGCAGCGCCCTCCGGGATCTCCGGAGGGCGCTGATCGTCGGTCCGTCAGTCGACGGTCGTTCCGGCGCGACGGATCGGCAGGACGTCGGCGTCGCGGCCGATGATCTGATCCCACTGGTTTTCGATTGCCTTACCGGCCTTCTTTGTCAGCGACGTGGTGACGTGCTGGTACCGGGGAAGTTGAGAGCCGTCAGACCAGCCCAGTGCCTCCTGCACGATGCGCGGGTCGATTCCTTCGGTCAATAACTGTGTCGCCACCGTGTGACGCGAGGAGTGAGTTCCGCGGTGCAGCACTTCGGCTTCGTGCAGAATCGCCTGCCACTGACGAGCATCGGCGCGATGGTCACGGGCGCCACCGGTAGTGCTCGACGGAAACACCAGGCCACCGTGCTCGGACAGGATCGAGGTGTCGAAGATTCCGCGTTTTGCCGCTCGCTCCCAGTCAACGCGCCAGTCTCGCAGCACTTCAACGAGCTGATCAGGAAGCCAGATCGCCCGAACGCCAGCCGCCGACTTGGTCTTTCCGAACTGGCTGGCCTTCGTCTTGTGGGGGCATTGCGCGGGGGTGTGCTGATCCTGCTCCTTCGGGTCGCATCCGTGCAGCCACTGGACTCGCTTCAGAGATCGTTTGATGATCAGACGGTTCTCTTCGAGATTGAAGTCGCCCCATGCCAACCCGAGACATTCGGACTGGCGGCCCCCGGTCATCAGCTGAGCGGCCCAACGAGCGGAGTCTCGGTGTCGAATGACGACGTTCCAGACGGCAAGCAACTCCGTCTGAGAGAAGGGCTGAGGTGAACGCTGGGCGGGTGCCGGTTTGGCGACGTCGGCCGCGACATTTCGTGTGAGGTGTCCGCGGCGCACGGCGAGGTTGAGCGCCTTTGCGAGCTGGACGTGCACTGCACGAACGGTGCTGGCGGACATGCCTTTGGCCTTGAGGTGGATTTGCAGCTCGACGACGTCTGTCGCAGTGATGGTGTCGATCAAACGATTGCCGAGCTGTGACTTCAGGTGGTTCCGGTACAAGCTGGCTGCGGCTGAGACGGTAGCCGCCTCCAGGTTGTTCAGGTCGTCAGTACGTCGGACCTCGACGATCCACTGGTCCAGCGTCGGCATCGACCGAGCCGGGGCCGTCGGTCGGACCGGGTCGAGTCCATTGGCGAGCATCCATTCATCGCGCAGGTCCCGGCACGCATCTTTGGTCGTGGCCGTGAAGCTCTTGCGCACGGTCTGTCCGTCGGCGAGGCGGAACGACTGCTTCAGGCGACGCTTCTTGTTGGCGGTGACCGTCCATGTCCCCTCGGGGTTGATCGGGCGGGCCATCAGCTTGCCTGGCCGATGGACGGGACGCGGTGGCGCTCGAGGTATTCCTCAATGTCCGATCGCAGAATCCGGGGGGAGTGGCCGACCTGGGTGCGACTGATTTCTCCCTCTGAGATCAGCCGACGCAAGGTCGGCTCGGAAACGCCGAGGAGGGCTGACGCATCAGCGAGGGTGTACGCCGGGTCGGTCAGGGGGATGATCGGAGGTCCAACGGTCTCGTCTGGAACGGAAGCCACGACCATGCTGGTGACTCGCTCAAGGTCTTCTTGGAGTCGAGCTATCGTCGCGAGGATGACGCTCTTGGAAGGTGTCTGGTTACTCATGGGCGGACGGTGCGACGAGTCCCGTCCGACACCTCGCCACCGAAACCGCTCCACCGTCGGACCGCCGTGTCCGTCAAGGCGCAGGCGTCGCGCGTCGGACGGCGTCGTTGTGGGCTCGTCGCGGTTCAACACGCACCTCCGAGGTCGTTGTGGGCCCGGTTGTGGGCCCACAACACTCGGGCCCACAACTCAAAGACACCGGTGGAGAAAGCAACAGGACACCTATGTGTCCCGGATTTCCGGGACAAACAGGTGTCCTTTGCGTTGTCGGGCTGACAGGATTTGAACCTGCGGCCCCTTGACCCCCAGTCAAGTGCGCTACCAAACTGCGCCACAGCCCGATCGGCTCGTTTCCGAACCTCCGGAATCCTAGCCGACCGTCGCGGGAGAGCCGAATCGGACCCGACTTCGCCGACCTTTCAGGCAGATGTCCTACTTCAGTTCGTCGCGTCTGGCGCTGCCGAGGATGTCGCTGCAGCGGGGGAGGTGTCGTCGAACACCTGGATCCGCCCGGAGTAATTCGCGATCCACACGGTCCCGGTGACCGAGTCGTAGGAGACACCGATCGGGTTCGCGAAAGTCTTCACCGTCTGGATCACCCGCATGTCACTGGTGCGGATCTTCTGCGCGACGTTCGCCCAGTGGTCGACGACGTAGAGCGCCTTGCCGTCGGGGGAGATGGCCATCGTCCGGGGTTCGCGCTCGGTGGGTGTGGTCGCCAGGACGACGCCGGTATCCCGGTCGACCTTCGTGACGTGATTGGCACGCGACGAGACCACGTAGAGGAACTTCGCGTCCGGCGACATGGTGATGTGGCGCGCCGCCTGGCCTACATGCGCGAACAGCGTGTAGGTGCCTGCGTCCAGGTCGACCCGATAGATGTTCGGGGTGCTGAACGCGGCGACGTACGCGGTCTTGGAGTCGGGCAGGACAACCATTCCGCGGGGATTCTTCGGCAATGGAATCTGCTTGACCTGTCGACCGGTGGCCAGGTCGATCACGCTCATCGTCCAGCTGCACCAGTTGTTGACCAGCAGGGTCCTGCCGTCCGGCGTCACCGTCAGGTACTTCGGCACAGCGCCGACGCGGATCACTTGATCGACGGCGAACGACTTCTGCGTGTCGATCCGATAGACGAAGGAATCGACGTACCCGTTCTCGGGCCCGCAGAAATCCTGGGCGGAATCGCGATGGTTCGGACCGGACATGACGTAGTTCGAGACATACGCGTAGCGGCCGTCAGGGCTCCAGGCGGCCTCCACCGGAGCACCCTTCGTGCGACCGGGGAACTCCGGGAAGCCGAAGGTGGAGAGATCGACGTCGTCGGCCACGGTTGCCGCGAGGGTGCCCGTTCGTGTGTCGTAGAACGTCGCCGAGTGCGAATACATCATGTTGTTCGCGACGGCGAGTCCGTGACCGCTGGTCACGACGGACTTCGGTGTGATTGCGCCACCGATCGTCCTCGTCTCGACCATCGTCGTGAGGTCGGACGCCATCCGCGAGGCCAGCGGTGTGTTGCTCGTGCTCGCAGTAGGTCTCGGCGCGGTGGATTGCGTGGAGGCGCCGGACGACGACCTGCTCGACGTGGCAGCGCTTGAGGAGCTCCCGAGAGAGCACCCGGAGGTACTCGCGACCAGCAATACGCCCGCGAGCCCTACAACGACTCGCCCGTACATGTGGAACCTTCCGGCCAAAGGGATGTCGCCTGAGACTAGGGCCCTTTTGGCTCACGAGGCGCGTCCATGCTGCCCGGCGTGTCAGACCCGATCCAGTGAAGCCATCCGCTCGATCGCCTCGGTGAGGATCTGCGGTGAGGTGGCAAAGTTGAGCCGTGCGAAACCGCGGCCTGTCTCCGGTCCGTAGTTGGTGCCGCTGGACAGGCCCACCTTCGCTTCACGCCGCCACACGGCGGCCGGATCGTCGCCCAATCCAGTTGCACGACAGTCCAACCAAGCCAGATACGTGGCAGCCGGCGGTGTGTACCGAATAGTCGGAAGATGCTCGGCGATCAGCGCCTCGAGCAATCGGCGATTGGCGTCCAGCTCGCGGTTCAGCCGACCGAGCCAGTCACGTCCCTCGGTGAATGCCGCAACATGGGCGATGATCCCGAAGTGGCTTGCGGCGTGTGTGTGCACCTCGTGCAGTTGTGCGAACGCTGCCTCCGATCCGGCGACGACGGCGGCCGCCTTCAGCGCAGCAAGGTTCCATGCCTTCGACGCCGACAGCACGGCGAACCCGCGCTGCCCACGGTCCACTGACAGGTACGGGGTGTACGAGCCGTGGTGCACCAACGGTGCGTGGATCTCGTCCGAGACGACCGTCACATCGTGCTCGGCGGCCAGTGCCGCCAGCCGGGTGAGTTCGTCAGCGGTGTGGACGGTGCCGGTCGGGTTCTGAGGGTTGGACAGCAGGTAGGCGCTTCGGCGGCCACGCGCTTGTTCGAAAGCGGCACCGAGCGCCTCGAAGTCCAGCCGACCGGCGGAATCCAACGGTGCGTCGAGAGGCCGGCGACCGAGCATGTCGACGAACCCGTGGAAGGAGTCGTAACAGGGGGAGGACACGACGATCGAGCCGTCGACATCCGTCACCTCGCGCATGACCTCGGCGACGCCGACCATGACGTCCGCGACGACTGTGGTCCGTGCGGTGTCGATCGACCACTGCCAGGTGTCGGCGGCGTACGCGGCGACGGCGTCGGCGTACCGCGGTCCCCAGCCGTACCCGGTGTCGCCGCGACGCATGGCGGCGGTGATGGCCTCCACCACCGCCCCGCACGGCTCGGCGTCCATCTCGGCAACCCACAACGGCAGGACGTCGGGTTCGAACGCGACCCACTTCACGCTGGTGCGATGACGGCGTGCCTGCTCCGGTGTGCTTGTGAGGATCTCGTAGTCCATGTGGCGAGCCTACGAGCGCGGTCCGGAGCAACGGTCCCGGCGGGTGGGTCATAGGCTGACGCCCGTGACGACGAGCAACGGCCAGCAGGTCAACTGCCGGATCTGGCACGACGGCGAACTGATCGCCGAGACCGTCCACCGCAGCGAGATCATCGAAGCGCTGCACGAGCCCGACCGGCTTGCCTGGATCGATTTCGTCGATGCGCACCCTGCCGACCTCGCCGAACTGATCGACGCACTGCGGTTGCCGCCGACCGAGATCGAGGACGCATTCGCCCCCAACGAGCGTCCCAAGGTGACTCGTCACGGTGACCATCTGTTCTTCACCGCGAACACGGCGAAGTTGATCGGGCCACTGGGGGACAGCACCGAGGATCGGCTGCAGATCAAACGCATCTCCGGCTTCGTCCTGCCGGCAGCGCTGGTCACCTTCCGTAGATCCGACTTCGACATGGCGCCCGTGCTGCACGCCTGGGACCAGAACCCCGATCTGCTCAAATTCGGTCCGCGCGCTCTGGTTTACGGGCTGATGGACACGATCGTCGACGGGCACTTCGCCACGATCCAGCAACTCGACGACGACATCGAGTCGCTCGAGGACGTGTTGTTCGACCAGGACCGCACCGGTCACACATTCCAGCGGCAGGTGTACTCGTTACGTAAAGAACTGGTCGCGCTGCGCCGGGTCGTGCTGCCGATGCGTGAGGTGGTCAACGGGCTGCTGCGTCACGGCGGACGCACCAACACCGAACTCGACGGCTGGTACGACGACCTGTACGACCACATCCTGCGGGCCGGAGAGTGGACCGAATCGCTGCGTGACATGGTGATTTCGCTGTTCGAGACCAACCTGTCGTTGCAGGACGCACGGCTGAACACGACGATGCGCAAGCTCGCTGCCTGGGCTGCCATCATCGCCGTACCGACCGCCATCACCGGATGGTTCGGCCAGAACGTCCCTTACCCCGGGTTCTCCCAACCGGTCGGAGTCTGGGGGAGCACCATCGCGATCGCCGTGGGGTCGGCACTCATGTGGTGGTCGTTCCGCCGGCGCGGCTGGCTCTGAACACGCGGCTCAGAAATCGAAACAGCCGGCGTCGCAACCGTCGCAGCCGTCCAGGCAACCGGTTGCTTCGTCGAAGATCCCGGACGCCGAATCGGTGAATGCCTCGAAGGCGCCGCTGATGTCCATCAGACCGGCACCGGACACGTCCATTGCGGAGCCGGCGTCGATCAGTGCGCCGATGCCATCGGCAGCGAGCCCGGTCATCTCGCTCATCGCGTACCAGGCCCACGGGTCCATGGCGAACGCACCGGCGACGTCCAGGCCGTCCTGGACGTACGAACTGCGGATGGCCTCGCCGACGACCTTCGCCCAGCGATCGGCCAGTCCGAAGACGATCGCGAACGGCAGGTACCGGGTGAACAGCCCGATGGCTTCCTCGTGTCTGATCTGGTCTGCTTCGGCGGTGGCCAGGTACTTCTCGAAGCCGAGAGTCTGGATCCGTGCCGCCGTACCCGCCGCCGTCCGTGGGCTTCGCCCCGGACCGGTGAACAGCAGCAGTAGGGCAGAGATCAGAATCGCTCCGGGTATCGCGAACGGCACGAAGCTGTTGTGGCGTTCCCACGCGTCGTACGCGCCGAGGGCCAGCAACGCGGCGACGAACACCAGCAGCACGCCGAAAACTGCGGTCCACCGAGCACGCGAACGAGGATGCTTGCGATACCACCCACGATCGATCATCTCGCGGTAGAGATCGATCTGCGCTTCCCTCAACGTGAACCCGAGGTTGACCTTCAGATCGGACATTCGCACGGTGGAACCGTGGGCGAAAACAGCAGTGAGCATGCGACGCTCGGCGGGCGAAAGGCGGTGGTCGGCCGGCTGCTGCGGGTTCTTGACGAAGAGCCAGTCCTTCGGCTTCGCCGTGCCGGCCGGTGGGTGCGGCGCCGTGCTCGTCGCGGTGTTCGGCTGAGGCAGTGGCGCGGCGTCGGGGGTCTGCATCGGTTCGATCGCGAAGAAACCCCGAAGCGAGAGGTCTACCAGCATGGCGGCCAGGTCGCGTCCGTCCACCTTGCCGTCGACGATCGTTCCAGCGACCGCGGGCCCGATGCCGGCCGGGGGAGTGAACGACACGGCGACCGTGCCCTTCCACTGCTGCCCGCCGCGGACGCGACGTGAACCGACGCGTTGTTCCGGGGACGGGAACAAGCCGGGTGTCAGACCGACGAACTCCTGGTCACGGCGCCGCCATCGCAACCAGGCGACGATGACGACCGAGATCGCGAGTATGGCTGCAGCGACCGCCAGCCAGGTGATCTCCAATTCGGTCACGATTGCCAACCTCCACCGACGTACGCTCGCCCCATGACTTTCTCGACCCTAAGGCGAGCTGCGCTCTCGGCCGTCGCGGACCCGCTGGATGTGGAGAACTGATGGGACGGCGTACCGACCGCCGACGGATGACACAGGTGTCCTTCGCGGATGAGCAGATCAGCACCCGGACGCGCGCGCAGACGGTCGCCGTGGAGGAGCCGCTGGAGATCCGGGTCGCAGGGACGAGCCTCACTGTGACGATGCGACTGCCGGGCGACGACATGGAACTGGTGCACGGCCTGCTGCTCGGCGAGGGCCTGATCCACCACCGGGACGACCTCCTCGTCGCCCGTTACTGCGCCGACACCGACACCATGAATGTCATCGACGTGACGCTCGCCGAAGGCCCCCGGCCGCTGCCGATCAACGCGCAACGGACGCTGGTGATGCACGGTGGCTGCGGACTGTGCGGTAAAGCCAGCATCGACGCGGTCACCGCCAGTGTCGGTGCGATTGAGATCCGTGGCGAGGTCGACGTCCGGGTGGTGCGTTCACTGCCACAGAAGCTCACGGAGGAGCAGCAGACCTTCGGTCGGACCGGGGGCACCCACGCGGCCGGACTGTTCACTGCGGCCGGCGAGACCGTGGTGGTCCGCGAGGATGTCGGGCGGCACAACGCGGTCGACAAGGTGCTGGGGTGGGCGTTGATCAACGATCGCGATGTGACCGACGACGTCCTCATGGTGTCGTCGCGAGCCTCGTTCGAGATCGTGCAGAAGGCCGCGATGGCCGGCGTCGGCATACTCAGTTGTGTGTCGGCGCCTTCCCAGCTGGCCATCGACGCAGCGGCGGAGACCGGAGTGACGCTGATCGCGTTCAACCGCGGCGAGCGACTCACGATCTGCTCTCACCCGGAGCGCGTGCTCATCCCGAGCTCGCCGGTTCACCAGGCCTGAGCAGGCCGCGCCGGTGCGGCGGCATAGGCTCTGCGCGTGACCACGGCCGAGGTGAGCAACCGCATCTGGACAGTGCCCAACGCACTGTCGCTGCTGCGACTGCTCGGCGTCCCGCTGTTCTTCTGGCTGATCCTCGCCGAGTACGACTGGTGGGCGCTGGCAGTGCTCATGATCGCGGGCTTCACCGACTACCTCGACGGCAAACTCGCTCGGATGCTCGGTCAGACCTCCAAGCTCGGCCAGATGCTCGACCCGGCGGCCGACCGGCTCTACATCCTCGCGACGATCCTCGCGCTCGCCATGCGCGACATCATTCCGTGGTGGCTGGTGTGGATCCTGCTCGCACGCGAACTGTTCATCCTGTGCCTGGGTCCGATCCTGCAGCGACACCGACTGCCGCTGCCCCCGGTGTCATTCATCGGCAAATCGGCCACCTTCAACCTCATCTACGCCTTCCCGTTGGTGCTGCTCGGGGAGCAGGCCGGCGCGGTCGGTGACGTGGCGCGTCCGCTCGGTTGGGCGTTCGTCTGGTGGGGAACCGCGCTGTACTGGGTGGCGGGAATCATGTACGCGGTCCAGGTGCGTCAGATGGTGCGCGACAGCCGCGATGCGCCACAATCGGCGCGGTCATGATCAAGCTCAAATTGCCCGAACTCGCTACCGGCGAGCCCGCGCCACCGCGCGACCCGGCTGCGTCGATGAGCCTGATCAACGACGTCATCCGCCATCCGTTGGATCCCTCGTACGAGGCAGAGGCCGCCAAACGGCGGGCGTCGGGCGCGCACTCGCGTCCGATGAATCGCTCGCCGTTGCTGATCCTGACGATGATCCTCATCGGGTTCGGGCTCGCGACCAGCGCCATGGCCCTGCGCGTGCCACTCGGCGTCGCGGAGAAGCAGCACGATGAACTTGTCACCCGCATCAACGCCGGCCAGAAGCTGATCGACCAACGCTCGGGCACGGTCAAGACGCTCAACGCCGATATCGCTCGGCTGCAGGAGTCGGCCCTCCAGCGCGGTAACCGCACCGGCACCACCGACGACCTGCGCGAGGCCGAGGCGATCGCCGGAGCGGTCGCCGTCAAGGGCTCGGGCTTCGTGCTGACCGTGAGCGACGCCAAGAATGCCGGAACGGATGCACAAGGGGATCCGCGTACATCCGGTTCCGACACCGGACGCGTGACCTCCAGCGACCTGCAGATCGTGGTCAACGGTCTGTGGCAGGCGGGTGCGGAGGCCATCTCGATCAACGGTCAACGGATCACCTCACTCACCGCCGTCCGCTTCGCCGGCCAGGCGATCCTGGTCAATTTCCGGCCGCTGGTGCCGCCCTACGCGATCTCGGTGATCGGCCCTGGCAGCATCAAGGCCAATTTCGAGAAAAACGCCGGCGGTAACTACCTGTCCACCCTGGGCAAGGGGGTCGGCATCACCTCGAAGTTCGAGACCGACAAGAGCATCACGATTCCGGCGGCACCGTCGGTCTCGTTGAACCACGCACGTGCATTGAAGGAGAACCAGTGATTCCCGCACTCGGCCTCGTCGCCGGTCTCGTCATCGGCATCGTGCTGTCTCCGGACGTCCCGCTCTGGCTTCAGCCGTACCTGCCGATCGCGGTCATCGCAGCGTTGGACGCGGTTTTCGGGGCAGTCCGTGCGGTGCTCGACGGCATCTTCGACGACAAGGTGTTCGTCGTGTCGTTCTTGTCGAACGTGCTGGTCGCGTCGTTCATCGTCTTCCTCGGTGACCAGCTCGGGGTCGGCTCGCAACTGTCCACGGGCGTCGTGGTCGTCCTCGGACTGCGGATCTTCAGCAACGTCGCCTCCATCCGCCGACACCTCTTCCACGCATGAGCGATCCCGCCGACAAGACACCTGAACCCACCGCGCCAGGTCCGGTCACCAAGCCCTTGCAGGGGTGGGGCCGGCTGGTGCGGATGGGACGTCCCCGCCTGACGAAGGCGAACCTGCTGGCCACTCTGCTCGCGATCCTGCTCGGTTTCGGCATGGTGACGCAGGTGCAGCAGTACCGGGCGTCCGGACTGGAGAACCTGCGCCAGGAGGACCTCGTCACCCTCCTGGACGGGGTCAACCAGCAGAGCGGCAAGCTCGGCACGGAGATCAACCGGTTGACCCGCACTCGCGACTCGCTGCGGGCCGGTGGCGGCGACGCGGCCGCGATCAAGGCCGCCGAGGACCGCCTCGCGGCTCTGGGCATCCTGGCCGGCACGGTTCCCGCCACGGGGCCGGGCATCGAGATGAGGATCCCCGACTCCGAACGCCGGATCCAGCCCAACAACATCCTCGACACCGTCCAGGAGCTGCGCGACGCCGGCGCGGAGGCGATCCAGATCAACGACGTCCGCGTGGTCGCGAGCACCTGGTTCGGGCTGTCGATGGAGGGTCAGCTGATCGTCGACGGCAAGACGATCGCGGCCCCGTACGTCGTGCGCGCCATCGGCGATCCGCACACCGTGTCCACCGCGTTGGCGATCCCCGGAGGTGTCCTGGAGACGTTGCGGCAGTTGGGAATTCCCGCCACAGTGCAGAGGAAGACGTCAATTGCGGTGACCGCATTGCGGCCCGCGAGCGAGCCTGGATACGCTCAGCCGGAAACATCCGAGTAAACCCAGTGCGCTGTCCACAAGGAGCATGATGAGCGACCTCGAGTACCCCGCCGACCTGCGTTACACCAGCGACCACGAGTGGGTGAAGGACCAGGGCAACGGCGTCGTGCGCATCGGCATCACCGCTTTCGCACAGGACGCACTGGGCGACGTCGTCTACGTGAGCCTGCCGGGTGTCGGCGACACCGTCACCGCAGGTGACTCGTGCGGCGAGGTCGAGTCGACGAAGTCGGTGAGCGATCTGTACGCCCCGGTCGAGGGTGAGGTCACGGCGGTCAACGAGCAGTTGGACGCCACGCCGGAGCTGGTCAACTCCGACCCGTACGGTGAGGGCTGGATGTACGAGCTGAGGCTCGCCGACGCTTCGTCCGTGAACGACCTGCAGGACGTCGAGGCGTACAAATCGTCGCTCAACTGAGCACATTCCTTCGATCGATTAGGCTTCGAGGATGAACGATCAGCAGTACCCAGGCAACGGCCAGCCGGCCGGTGACGCCACCGCGCGCTTCACCGTCGGCGGCGACGCTGTCGTGCCGGCGGAGTTCGTCGGCGAGTTGCGTCTTTCGCAGTCCGACCAGGCGATGGTCGATGCGCTGCGCCCGGGCACCGCTTTGCTGATCGCGATGCGTGGCCCCAACGCCGGCGCGCGCTTCCTGCTCGACGACGAAGAGGTCGGCAGCGGACGCCACACCGACAGCGACATCTTTCTCGACGACGTCACCGTGTCTCGCCGCCACGCGGTGTTCCGTCGCGGTGAGCACGGCTACAGCGTGGTCGACGTGGGGTCGCTCAACGGCACCTACGTCAACGGCGACATCACCGACGCAGCCGAGCTGCGCAGTGGCGACGAGGTGCAGATCGGCAAGTTCCGGTTCGTCTACTTCGGCGCGCCCACCGGCGCGTGAACGGGTCGTGACCGACCCCGCCCAGCAGCCGGCACTGTCGATCGGTGCGGTCCTGAAGCAGCTGCAGGACGAGTTCCCCGATCTGTCCCTGTCGAAAGTGCGCTTCCTGGACGCACAGGGCGTGGTCAGCCCGCAGCGTGCGGGCAGCGGGTACCGGCGCTACACCCAGCGAGACGTCGAGCGGCTGCGCTTCGTGCTGCGGTGTCAGCGCGACCGTTTCTGGCCGTTGAAGGTCATCAGGGAAGCCCTGGATGCCTTCGACCGCGGGCTGGAGCCCGCGCCGGTCGAAGGTCGCCCGTCGGTTCCGGCTGTCCAGGATGACTCCTCTGTGCCGAGCGTCGCCGACCTGGTCGGGGGACAGGCGCACGACCTACGCCTGTCCGCGGACGAGGTGTGCTCTGCCACCGGACTCGACCACAAGGCGCTGAACGGGCTGGTCGACTTCGGCCTCCTGAAGCCCGACGCAGACGGCTACTACGACGCGAACGGTCTGCAGATCGCGCGTGCCGCGTCCGCCCTGCTGGCGCACGGCATCGATGCACGTCACCTGCGTCCCTTCCGGTTGGCGGCAGACCGCGAACTCTCTCTCGTGCAGCAATTGACCTTCGGCCCGGGCGACACTCAGCCCGCCGAGGTCGTGCGCGAATGTCTTGCGTTGCACCTTGCTCTCGTCCGAGCGGGCTTGCAGGGGTAGCGTTGACCTCGTGAAACAGGTCGAGGTGATGGGCGTACGGGTCGAGATGCCGACGAACAAGCCGATCGTGATCCTGCGCGAGGCCGACGGCAACCGGTGCGTTCCGATCTGGATCGGTGCGCCCGAAGCTGCGGCGATCGCTCATGTCATGGAGGGTGTGGAACCGCCGCGCCCGCTCACGCATGACCTGCTGCTCAGTGTGATGGAGACGTTGGGCGCCCGCCTGGGGCACGTCGACATCACCTCGATGGACGAAGGCGTCTTCTACGCCGAACTCGTCCTGGCCGACGGCCGCCGCATCGACGCCCGTAGCTCGGACGCCATCGCGCTCGCACTGCGAGCCGAAGCCCCCGTCTACGTCGACGACTCCATCCTCGAGGAGATCGGCGTCGCAATGGAATTCGAGGAAGAGGACGAGGTCGAGAAGTTCCGCGAGTTCCTCGACAACGTCTCGGCCGAGGACTTCGAGGACGCCGGCGAGGAATCCGGCGGACCAGAGGGCGGCAAGGATTAACCATGAAGTACATGTTTAAGGTTCCGGCCGACCTGAAGTTCACCCGCGACACGCCGAGCGACTTCGTTGACGCTCGTGGGGGTCGGTCGTACCTTCAATCCCAGGCACGCGCAGGCGTGCAGTTGACATTCACGAGGAAGAGGTAGCCATGGCACGCGCAGATGTGCAGCCCGAAGGCTCCCGGGCTCCGGCTCCGCTGGAAGCTCCCGTCGTCGACGGCATCGACCTGCCGGACGACGAGCAGCTGGGCTACCGCGGTCCCGCAGCCTGCCGCGCGGCCGGCGTCACCTACCGCCAACTCGACTACTGGGCCCGCACCGGCTTGGTCGAGCCGTCGGTGCGCAACCCGTCCGGATCGGGCAACCACCGGCTCTACAGCTTTCGCGACATCCTGGTGCTCAAGGTCGTCAAGCGGTTGCTCGACACCGGTGTGTCCCTGCAGCAGATCCGTATCGCCGTCGCCGCACTGCGCGACCACGGTGTCGACGATCTGGCCACTATCACCTTGATGTCCGATGGTGCGAGCGTCTACGAGTGCACCTCCGATGACCAGGTCATCGACCTGATGCGCGCCGGCCAGGGCGTCTTCGGTATCGCGCTGGGCTCGGTCTGGCGCGAGGTCGAAGGCTCGCTGTCCGAGTTGCCGTCCGAGCGTCCCGACGCCGAGACGATCGCCGACCATCCCGGTGACGAGCTGCGCGGACGTCGCGAACGTCGCGCGGCGGTCTGAGGATCCTCTCGCCGGACACGTCGAACAACAGCAACCAGCACCGGGCGCCTCGAGCGCCCGGTGCTATTTTGTTGCCCAGCTCACGACACCGGGCGGGAGAGTCCCCCGCCGCAGTGGTGGTGGCGCCGAAGGTGCAATTCTCCCCAGAACCTCTCAGGCCACCGGACCGCCCGGACGAGGCGAATCTGAAGGCAAGCGCCGACAGATGGGGAGGCGAACCCGTACCTCGCCCCGAAGGAAGAGCATGACGCACAGCATGTCGAGTTCGACGCCGGATTTCGTCGGTCGCCACATCGGTCCCTCGCAGGACGAGCTGGAAGAGATGTTGCAGGCCATCGGGTACGCCGACGTGGAGGCTCTGGTCGACAAGGCGATCCCGCAGACGATCCGCATCTCGGACGCGCTGGCGGTCGAGGCCGCCACCAGCGAGGCGGCGGTCATCGCCGAACTCCGCGAGAAGGCGAGCCGCAACTGCGTGCTCACCTCGATGATCGGTCTGGGTTACTACGGCACGCACACGCCGGGCGTCATCCGCCGCAACATCCTGGAGAACCCGGCCTGGTACACGGCGTACACGCCCTACCAGCCCGAGATCTCGCAGGGACGGCTGGAGGCGCTGCTCAACTTCCAGACCGTCGTGGCCGACCTGACGGGTCTGACCACGTCGTCCGCCAGCCTGTTGGACGAGGGCACGGCCGTCGCCGAGGCGATGGCGCTGATGCACCGAGCCACCCGCGCCAAGGACGACTCCGTTCTGCTCATCGACGCACAGGTGCTGCCGCAGTCCATCGCGGTGACCGAGACCAGAGCCGACGCTGTCGGCATCGACGTCGTCGTCGCCGACCTGCGCAAGGTCACGTCCGCGAAGGACCTCGAAGAGTTCGCCGGTGGCCGCAAGGTGTTCGGCGTCGTCGTCCAGTACCCGTCCGCCAACGGCGAGATCGTCGACTGGAGCAACGTGGCCTCCGCCGCGCACGACGCCGGTGCGCTCGTGACGGCTGCGGCCGACCTGCTCGCGCTCACCTTGCTGAAGTCGCCGGGGGAGTGGGGCGCCGACATCGCTGTCGGCACGAGCCAGCGCTTCGGTGTGCCGATGGGCTTCGGTGGCCCGCACGCCGGTTACATGAGCGTGCGCCAAGGTCTCGAACGCAATCTGCCTGGACGCCTGGTCGGAGTCTCTGTCGACGCCGACGGCGCCCAGGCCTTCCGTCTTGCGCTGCAGACCCGCGAACAGCACATCCGCCGCGAAAAGGCGACCAGCAACATCTGCACCGCACAGGTACTGCTCGCCGTGATGGCGTCGATGTACGCCGTCTACCACGGCCCGGACGGGCTGCGCCGCATCGCGCGCTCCGTGCACGGCAAGGCCGTCGGTCTGGCCGCGGCGCTGCGTGCCGGGGGCGTGGAACTGGTCGCCGACAGCTTCTTCGACACCGTCACCGCGGTGGTGAACGGCCGCGCCGACGGTGTCGTCGAGGCAGCCCGTGAGCGCGGTATCAACGTGTGGCGGGTCGACGCCGACCACGTGAGCGTCAGCGTCGACGAGACCACCACCGAGCCCGAACTCGCTGCTGTCTCAGCAGCTTTCGGCGTGAATGCGCCAGTGCCCGCCGATGGTGAGCCGACATGGGCCAGGAGCCTGGTGCGCGAGTCGGAGTTCCTTGAGCACCCGGTGTTCAACACTCACCACAGCGAGACCGAGATGCTGCGCTACTTGCGTGGGCTCGCCGATCGCGACTACGCGCTCGACCGCGGGATGATCCCGCTCGGTTCGTGCACCATGAAGCTCAACGCCACCACCGAGATGGAGGCGGTCACCTGGCCGGAGTTCGCGAACCTGCACCCGTTCGCGCCGGCCGAGCAGACCGAGGGCATCCGTGAACTCATCGACGAGCTGGAGCAGTGGCTGTGTGCCATCACCGGGTACGACTCGGTGTCGCTGCAGCCCAACGCCGGATCGCAGGGTGAGTTCGCCGGTCTGCTGGCGATCCACGCCTACCACGAGGCCAACGGCAACGGGCATCGCAATGTCTGCCTGATCCCGGCGTCCGCGCACGGCACCAATGCCGCATCCGCCGCGATGGCCGGGCTGAAGGTCGTCGTCGTCAAGACCGCACCGACGGGTGAGGTCGACATGGACGACTTGAAGATGAAGCTCAAGCAGCACGGCGAGAACCTCGCCGCGATCATGGTGACCTACCCCTCGACACACGGCGTGTACGAGGACACCATCACCGAACTGTGTGACCTCGTGCACGAGGCGGGTGGTCAGGTCTACGTGGACGGCGCCAACCTCAATGCGCTCGTCGGTCTCGCGCAACCGGGTGTGTTCGGCGGCGATGTCTCCCACCTGAACCTCCACAAGACCTTCTGCATCCCGCACGGTGGTGGCGGCCCGGGCGTCGGTCCGGTCGCGGTGCGCTCACACCTCGCGCCGTACCTGCCCAACCACCCACTGTCCTCGCACGCCGGACCCGACACCGGTGTGGGTCCGATCTCGGCTGCACCGTTCGGGTCGGCGTCCATCCTGCCGATCTCGTGGGCCTACGTCCGGTTGATGGGTGGGGCCGGTCTGACCGACGCCACCAACGCGGCGGTCGTCAACGCGAACTACGTCGCGAGCCGTCTGAACGAGCACTACCCGGTGCTCTACACCGGCGAGGGCGACCTCGTCGCGCACGAGTGCATCCTGGATCTGCGTAGCCTCACGAAGGACTCCGGCATCACCGTCGACGACGTCGCCAAGCGACTGATCGACTACGGCTTCCACGCGCCGACGATGTCGTTCCCGGTCGCGGGCACGCTGATGGTCGAACCGACCGAGTCCGAGAGCAAATTCGAACTCGACCGGTTCTGTGATGCGATGATCGCGATCCGACGCGAGATCCAGGACGTCATGGACGGCACGATCGCCGCCGAGGACAGTGTGCTGCGCAACGCGCCGCACACGGCCATCAGCCTCGCCGGCGAATGGGACTACAAGTACTCGCGCAAGGACGCCGCCTACCCCGAAGGTGTCGACCCGATGCGCAAGTACTGGGCTCCGGTCCGTCGTATCGACGGTGCCTACGGTGACCGCAACCTGATCTGTTCCTGCCCGGCGCCGGAGGCGTACGAGGACTGATCAGCGCACAGCCACAGCCGGTGGCGGGTCGCAGCGAAATGTTGTGACCCGCCATTTGTTGTTCCCCCGAGTACGGCCAACTCGGCACCCGCAGCGTCGTCGAGCACTTCAACGACGAGCGCGCCGACGTCGACGAGCGCGGCTCCCCCCTCGGGCTCGTGACGAAATGCGAAGGGCGCCGGCACAGACGTGTGCCGGCGCCCTTCGCCATGTCGCCTGCACCGGCGGTCAGCGCATCGTTGCCAGGAACTCGTCGATCCGGCCGATCGCCTCGGTCAGCACTTCGACGTCGGGCAAGGTGACCAGGCGGAAGTGGTCGGGCTCGAACCAGTTGAATCCGGTGCCATGGGTGACCAGGATCTTCTTCGCGCGCAACAGGTCGATCACGAACTGTTCGTCGTCCTTGATCGGGTACACGTCCGGGTCGAGGCGCGGGAAGCAGTACAGAGCGCCTTCGGGTTCGACGCAGCTCACGCCCGGGATCTCGTTCAGCAACCGTGAGGCCAGCTTCGACTGCTCGTAGAAACGTCCGCCGGGCACGACCAGTTCGTTGACCGACTGGTAGCCGCCGAGCGCGGTCTGGATCGCGTGCTGCGCGGGGACGTTTGCGCACATGCGCATGTTGGCGAGCAGGGTGAGGCCTTCGAGGAAGTCGGTGGCCAGGTGCTTGGGGCCGGTGATGTAGACCCAGCCGGCCCGGTAGCCGCAGACTCGGTAGGCCTTCGACAGTCCGCTGAAGGTCAGGCACAGGACGTCGTCGCCCGCGTACGTCGCGGCATGGTGGTGCTGGGCGTCGTCGAAGATGATCTTCTCGTAGATCTCGTCGGCCATGACCACCAGATCGTGGCGGCGCGCGATGTCGATGAGTCCCTTGACGATGTCGGGGGAGTAGACGGCGCCCGTCGGGTTGTTCGGGTTGATGATCACCAAGGCGTGGGTGTTGTCGGTGATCTTCGACTCGATGTCCTCGAGGTCGGGATTCCAGCCGTTCTCCTCGTCGCACCGGTAGTGCACCGGTACGCCGCCGCAGAGGGTGACCGCTCCGGTCCACAGCGGGTAGTCGGGTGCCGGGACGAGGATCTCGTTGCCGTCATCGATGAATGTCTGCAGCACCATGTTGATCAGCTCGGAGACGCCGTTGCCGATGAACACGTCGTCGACGACCGCGTCGCGAAAGCCGCGTGACTGGTAGTACTGCGCGACGGCGGTGCGTGCGCTGTAGATGCCGCGCGAGTCGCTGTACCCCTGCGCATCGGGGAGTGACTGCACCATGCCGGCGACGATCGCCTCCGGCGCCTCGAAACCGAACGGGGCAGTGTTGCCGATGTTGAGCTTCAGGATGCGGTGACCCTCGGCTTCGAGACGCTGAGCCTCGACGAGGATCGGGCCACGGACGTCGTAACGAACTCCCTGGAGCTTGCGGGACTGGCGAATGGTGCGCATGCGGTCAGCTTTCCACAGCGGGTCAGGCGGCTGAGCCCGCATCACCGACAAGCACCTCGACCCGTGAGCCCTGCTCGGTCTTGTGCACGCGGATCTGCGCCGGCACCCGCGTTCGCAACTCACTCACGTGACTGACGATGCCCACCGTGCGACCGCCCGACCGCAACTCGTCGAGCACCTGCATCACCAGCTCGAGCGACTCGTCGTCAAGGCTGCCGAATCCTTCGTCGACGAGCAGTGTCTGCAGCGGTCGGCCACCGGCCTCGTGCAGGACGGCCTGGCCGAGCGCGAGCGCCAGGGCGAGGGACACCATGAACGTCTCGCCGCCGGACAGTGATGCGGTGTCCCGGGAGGTGCCGGTCCAGGAGTCGAGCACCTGCAGGCCGAGACCGCTGCGAGCGCCGCCCTTGGCTTTCGCGTCGGTGTGTTCGAGTTGGTAGCGGCCACCGGACATGATCGCGAGCTGGTGATTGGCCAGTGTGGTGACGTGTTCGAGGCGTGCGGCCAGCACGTAGGCCGACAACCTCATGTGCAGCGCATTGTCGCCCGCGCCGGAGACCAGGTCGGCGAGCCGGTCAAGGGCCGGAAGTCGTTCTCGGTCGGCCTCGGACTGCGCGAGATGCTGTCGGACGTCCTCGCCGAGCCGCTCGAGACTGCCCGCCGCCCGCTTGGCGTACTCGAAGACCGACTGCGCCTTCTTGTTCTCCTCGAGGGCGGCCCGGCGTCGCGCTGCAGCGGCCGCGGGATCTGCCGGCGTCTGCGCCATCGCCTCTTGGACCTCGGGCTGATCGAGCACGCCACGTGCTTGCTGGGCCAGGTTGTGGGCGTGTTCCAGCTGACGACGTAGTTCGGCTTCCTCCGGAGCGGCAATCCGCGCCGTTACGGCTTCTGCGGCGTCTAAGAAACCTTCATCGTCCAGTTGACGGTTCAGCTCCTGCGAGCAGTCCTCGGCGGTCGAGCCTGCGTCCTCGGCCTGCCGGGACAGTTCGGCCCACTGCTGAAGTTTCGAGGACAATGCCTTGTGGACCAGGACGATCGACTCGACGCGCTCGTCGTCGTGCTCCGAGGTCGCACGGCAGGGACACAGCTCGTCGTGGGTGGCGAGGCAATCGTCGCGACGAGTGCGGGCGTCGGCGGCCTGGGTCTGCAACGAGTCGCGTTCGGTGGTCGCGCGGATGGCTGACTCGTCGGCCTGCTTCTCCTCGTGCTGCAGTTGTTCGGCGCGGTGGGTGAGGTCCACCTTCTGCTGTTCGCATGAGGCGAGCACCGCCTCGGCCCGGTCGACCGACGAGCGTCGGCGCTGCACCTCGGCGCGGATCGTGGCCGCGGTCGATTCATCGAGGGTTTCGGCGGCGAGTTCGCACCAGCGCACCTGGATCAGTTCGAGCGCGCTCTGCGATGTCTCGGTCGTGCCCCGGGCAGCCGCAGCCCGACGGCCGGCTTCGTCGTACTCCTTGCGGCGGGTCGCGGCCTCGGCTTCGGCACGGTCGATGTCGTCCTGGCGCACGATCGAAGCGGACGACGCGGGTGCGGGGTGTTCGCAGGAGCCGCAGACAGGACACGGGTCACCGGTCACCAGGCCTTCTGCGAGTTCGCCGGCGAATCCGGCGAGGCGTCGTACCCGTAGGTCGACGGCAGCGCGTTCCGCGTCCAGGAATACGGTGCGAGCTGCCTCCAGGGACCGCTGCGCGGCACTCAGGATCTTCGTCGCCGACGCGACTCGGTCGCGAGCCTGCTGCCACTCGGCGAGGACGAGTTCACGGCGTTCGAGATCGGCAACGGTGTCGATCGTCTGGCCGGCTGCGAGGGCCGTGGTCGCCAGTACTTGGAGTCGTTCGGCAACCTGGCGCTGCGCGGTGCGAACAGTTTCCTTGGCCGCCTCGGCGGCATTCAGCGTCGTGACGACCGCGGGCAGCGTGCGTTCGGCGCGGTCGAGGATGCGTGCTGCCTCGGCCGCCTGTGCCAGGGCGGGCTCGGCCTGGGCGACGCTCACACGTAGTTGCTCGGGGGCAGTGGTGAGTTCGGCGAGTTCGCCGGTGACCCGCGCGAGGGCGGTTTGCGCCTGCTGCTCACGGACGCGGGCACGCTCGAGTGCGCGGATCGCCCCCTGCACGCGCGTCGCGCACACGTGTCGATCCAGGCGCTGCTGCAGCGCAGCCCGTTGGTCAGCACCCTCCTCCCAGGCCTGCCACACCTGCCCGGCCCGTGCGCCCTGCTGCTGCAAACGGGCGAGTGTGGTCTCTTGATCGACCTGCTGTGTCGCGTTCTCGAGCGCGGCGCTGGTGGCATCGGTGGCCGCGAGCGCGTGGGTGAGGCGCTCGGAGGTGTGCTCCCGCGTCGACTCGATGACCGTCGGCAGCGCGCAGACGGACAACTCACGCCATTGTTCGATCTGCGGGGCAAGGTCGACGAGCGACTCCTCGGCCCGCACGACCGCCGTGCGAATCTGCGCGTCCTTCGCGTCGATGGCCGCGCGTACGGAGCGGCGGGTGTCGACGAGCCACTGCTCGAGGTCACCGAATCGGGAGATGTCGAACAGCTTGCGCAGCAGATCGGCGCGGTCGTCGGCCTTCGCCCGAAGGAACGCCGCGAACTCACCCTGCGGCAACAGCACGACCTGAGCGAACTGTTGCGCGCCGAGGCCGATGAGTTCGTCGAGCACTTCTGCAACCTCGTCGGCGCGCGTACTCAACGTGCTCCACCCGGTGCCGGTGCGTTCCTGCAGCAGCACCTTCGCCGGTCGTTGGACTCGGCCGGTGCCGCGCTTCTTCACCGCGAAATAGCGCGGGGAGCGCGTGACGCGCAGGCGGCGGCCGGCCACGGTGAACTCCAGTGCCACCTCCGGTGTGACGCCGGGACGGGCGTGGTCGCTGGCCAGCCGCTCGGCCTGCGAGCGACGTGCTCCGGGGACGGTGGAGAAGATCGCGAAACTGATGGCATCCAGCACGCTCGTCTTGCCGCTTCCGGTCGGACCGTGCATGAGGAACAACCCGTGCGCCCCGAGGGCATCGAAGTCGATTGTCTCGGTGTCGCCGAACGGACCGAACGCCCGCAGCTCGAGGAGGTGCAGTTTCACGCCACACCCGCTCGCCGGTCGGCGACACCTTCGTCGTCCTTGCCGGCGCGCGCGACCCGGATCGCGCCGAGACCTTCCTGCAGCAGCGCCTGCTCGGCCTCGTCCACCGGGGTGGAACGGACGTGCTCGACGAAGTCGCAGCAGACCTCGACGTCGGCCTTGGCGTGCAGGCGTTGGACGTAGGACTGGCCGGAGTCCGCCCGCACCGGTCTGTCGAAATGCAGCGACAACGTATGCGGGAAACGGCCACGGATTCGCTCCATGGCGGCGACCGGCTGCAGCGCGTCGGTCAGTGTGACCTCGCACCAGGCGTCCTGCGCATGATCCAACGACGGGTCGTCGAGGAGTTCTTCGAGTTCGCCCCGCAAGCGGGCCAGGCCGCGAAACACCGGCGTGGGGATCTGTTCGTAGGTGCCGGCGTCGAGGTCGACCAGCGTGGACGACTTCGGGTGGCCGGCCTCGCTGAACGAGAACGGCATCGGCGACCCGCTGTAACGGACGTTGTCGCGCAGCACCTGCGGCCGGTGCAAGTGGCCAAGCGCCACGTAGTCGATGTCGTCGAAGACGTCGACGGGGACGACGCCGAGCCCGCCGACCGACACATCACGCTCGGAGTCGCTGGTCGTCGCGCCCGCGACGAAGGAATGGGCCATCACGACCGTGCGCGCGGCCCCCGGGTGTTCGCGGACGCGGGACAGCGCCGCTCGCATCACTCCCGCGTGGGTGCGCTCGGTGGCACCGAGCGCCTCGGCCGCAACAGCAGGTTCGAGGTAGGGGAGGGCGTGGATCGCGGTGTCGCCCACCACGATGGGTGAACCGATCTGCGACAGATCGGTGACGATGTGCAACCCGACGCGGGACAGCAGCCGGGCACCGAAACCGAGCCGCCGGGCGGAGTCGTGATTGCCGCTGGACAGGATCACGCTGGTGCCGGCCTCCGACAGGGCGACCAGCGCATCGTCCAGTACGGCGACTGTGTCGGGAGAGGGGAGAGCACGGTCGTAGATGTCGCCCGACACCAGCAGTGCGTCGACGCGCTCGGACCGAACGACCTCGACCAGGTGCTGCAGAAATGCGCGCTGGGCATCGAGCAGCCCGACCCCATGGAAGGACCGGCCCAGGTGCCAGTCGGAGGTGTGGAGCAAGCGCATGGTGCGAGATTAGGTGGCACCACCGACAACCTCACCGACCAACACGGGTCGGGGTCCGGTTGCCGGGCAAGCGGACGTCCGTCGCCTGAATATTCCTGCGAAGTCCAGCGGGCGAACAGCCCTACGGGTAGTGCCTCCTGTGGTTAGTTTTGGGCGCAGCATTCGACGAAGGGGTGGGTCATGGGATCCGACATCGCAGGTACGAGTTACACCCGCGAAGAACGACAGCGTTACCGCGAGAAAGTCCGTCAGGATCTCGACGTCTTCGAACGCATGCTGCACACCCGTGGCTTCGAGTTCGACCGACAACTGACCGGCATGGAGATCGAGATGAACCTCGTCGACGGCCAGATGCAGCCGACGATGAACAATGCGGCGGTGCTGGAGAAGATCCACGACGCCGACTACCAGACCGAACTCGGCCAATACAACATCGAGCTCAACGTGAGCCCGCGTCCGATGCCGGGCGAGGAAGCTCTCAAGCTCGAGGAGGACCTCCGGGCCAGCCTCAACCGCGCCGCCGGTCTGGCCGAGGAAGCCGGCGCCCGCATCGTCACGATCGGCATCCTGCCGACGATCATGCCCGACCACTTCCACACCGAGTGGATGAGCGCGAACACCCGGTACGCAGCCCTGAACGAGGCGATCTTCAACGCGCGTGGCGAAGATCTCTTCATCGACATCGAGGGCCCCACCGGCGAGCGCCTGGCGACCTACGCCGATTCGATCGCGCCGGAGTCGGCGTGTACCTCCGTGCAGTTGCACCTGCAGGTGAAGCCGCTGCAGTTCGCCGCGTATTGGAATGCGGCACAGGCCATTTCGGGCGTCCAGCTCGCGCTCGGCGCGAACTCACCGTTCTTCTTCGGCAAGCAGCTGTGGCACGAGACACGCATCCCGCTGTTCAAGCAGGCGACCGACACCCGCAGTGTCGAGCTCAAGAATCAGGGTGTTCGTCCCCGCGTCTGGTTCGGCGAGCGGTGGATCACCTCGATCTTCGACCTGTTCGAGGAGAACGTCCGGTACTTCCCGGCGCTGTTGCCCGAGTGCAGCGACGAGGACCCGGTCGCACTCTTCGAAAAGGGGGAAGCTCCCGACCTGTCCGAACTGCGCCTGCACAACGGCACGGTCTACCGTTGGAACCGTCCGATCTACGACATCGTCGGCGGGCGCCCCCACCTGCGGGTCGAGAACCGCGTGTTGCCGGCCGGGCCGACCATCGTCGACACCATCGCCAATTCTGCCTTCTACTACGGCGTGGTGCGCATGTTGGCGGAGGACGAGCGTCCGGTGTGGACCCGGATGAGCTTCGCGGCAGCCAACGAGAACTTCTCGCAATGCGCTCGCCGAAGCATCGACGCGAAGGTCTACTGGCCGGGCTTCGGCGAAGTCGCTGCGGACGAACTGATCCTGCGCCATCTGCTGCCGCTCGCACACGAGGGTCTGGAGAAGTGGGGGGTCTCGCAGGCGGTGCGCGACCGTTACCTCGGTGTCGTCGAGGACCGCTGCCGCGCCGGCGTCAACGGGGCGACCTGGCAGATCGCCTGCGTGAACAAGCTCGAGGAACAAGGACTGTCGCGACACGACGCACTGGTCGCAATGATGGAGCGCTACCTGGTCGGCATGAGCGCGAACGAACCCGTGCACACCTGGCAGCTGCCCTGAGAATCGGGCGGCGCGGCCGGCTCAGGATCCGCGCGGTCTCTCGTGATCGGCGTACGTCCCAAGGTGCGCCGATCACCGGGTGCGCGGATTGCGGTGGCCGGATCAGTCCTTGATCTGGTGGTTCCACACCTGGATGGTCGGCTGACCGTGGTGGAAGCCGAGCATCGAGATCGAGCCGGCACCCAGCAGCAGACGGGCGCCGAAGCGGGGGCTCATCTGCAGGAACACCGATGCCAGGATGCGCAACGAGTGACCGTGGGCGACCAGCGCAACGTTGCCTTCGTCGATCATCGGCGTCACCTTCGCCAGGACGTGGGAGACACGGGCGGCGACGTCCCACACGGACTCGCCGGGAGTCTTGCCCGGGACGACACCGTCCTTGAAGACCTCCCACGTCGGATCGCCGACCTGCTCGCGGATCTGCGGCGTGGTCATGCCTTCGTAGCCGCCGTAGTCCCATTCACGAAGTTCGGGCGCGATCTCGACATCGCGCAGACCGGCCAGTTCCGCCGTCCGGACGGCCCGTTGCATCGGTGAACTGAACGCGCCGACGAAGTTCATGTCGGCCAGGAAGTCGGCCATCCGGCGGGCGTCCGCTTCGCCGTCGGGCAACAGCGGCATGTCGGTGGTGCCGGTGTGCTGGCCGGTGCGGGACCACTCGGTCTGGCCGTGTCGGATCAGGACGAGGCTGTGCTCCACCGGTTGGCTCATGGCCGCCACGCTAGTGGCAGGCTTGGCAGCATGACGAACAACGACGCCATGCGCTCGGTCTCCATCGTCCGGACGTCCGCCGGCAAGTTCCGCGCGACCAACGCCCGCGGCGGCATCCTCGACTTCGGCAGCGGCGGTGACGACCAGTTCACGCCGGTCGAGCTTCTGTTGGCCTCGATCGCCGGTTGCTCGGCCATCGACGTCGACATCTTCACCAGCCGTCGCAGCGAACCCGACACCTTCGAGGTGACGGCGTCGGGGGAGAAGCTGCGCGACGAACAGCACAACCACATGGGGCCGATCACGGTGCGGTTCGAGGTCACGTTCCCCGAGGGCGAGGCAGGCGATGCCGCTCGCAAGGTGCTGCCCGATTCGGTGCAGCAGTCGCACGACCGTCTCTGCACGGTCAGCCGGACCGTTCAGCTCGGCGCACCGGTGACGATGGACATCGCCGAGGGCCGCTGAGCCTCGGTGGCGGTCCACATCGCGTTCCTGCGAGCGGTGAACGTCGCGCCGCGTTGGGTGAAGATGGAGCAGCTGCGAAAGCTGCTGTCCGACAACGGTTTCGATGACGTCGAAACCCACATCCAGTCAGGAAACATCCGGTTCAGGACGGCCATGCGCAGCCGCGCGAAGATCGTCGCCACGCTCGAGCGCCTGATCGAGGACGAGTTCGGCTTCCCTGTCCCGGTGGTGCTCCGAACACCGGATCGACTGAGCAGGATCGCTGCCTACGCCGATGCACTGCCCGATCCCATCGGCGGTGTGCAGAGTCGCTATGTGACGTTCTGCGTCGAGACGCCGTCGTCCGATACCGCGCGGACGATCGGCGGCTGGGAGGTCGACGGTGAGCGACTGATGGTCGACGGTGACGAAATCCATTGGTGGTTGGCGAAATCTGCGCACCAGGCGAAGATCTCCAATGCGCGTATCGAGAAGCTGGTCGGGCCGGCGACCACCCGCGACCTGAAGGTCGTTCGCGCCCTGGCCGCCAAGTGGGGCGACCCGGCGTAAATTTGCGCCATGGCCCGCTATTACGACGTCCACCCGGTCGACCCGCAGCCGCGCAGCATCAATCAGGCGGTCGACATCCTGCGCGACGGCGGCCTGATCGCATATCCGACAGACTCCTGCTTCGCGCTCGGTGCGATGCTCGGCAATGCCGACGCGAAGGATCGGATCATGCGAATCCGGCAGCTGGACGACAAGCACCACTTCACGCTGATGTGTCACGACTTCGCACAGCTCGGCCAGTTCGTGATCATCGACAACAAGGTGTTCCGTGCGCTGAAGGCCGCGACGCCGGGCCAGTACACCTTCATCCTGCCGGCCACCTCCGAGGTGCCGCGAAGGTTCATGCACGCCAAGAAGAAGACCGTCGGGGTGCGCATTCCGAGTCACCCGGTGGTGCACTCGTTGCTCAGCGCCCTCGGTGAACCGCTGCTGACCAGCACCCTGTTGCTACCCGGTGAGGACGAACCGATGGTCGACGGCTGGTCGATCAAGGATCGCCTCGATCACGAGGTGGACGCCGTCATCGACAGCGGGGAGTGCGGCACCGAACCGACCACCGTCGTGGACTTCGCGTCCGGCTACCCCGAGATCGTCCGGGTCGGTGCCGGCGATCCCACACCCTTCGAGTGACTCAGCGGCCGGCGTCGGCGGAGACCGGCGCCGCGTCCTGGATGCGCAGGAAGGGTCGCGCTTGTTCGATCTCGTAGGCGAGTTCGAGCAGCAGTCGCTCCTTGCCCTTTTTTGCCGAGAGCATGAAGCCGTTCGGAACACCGCTGCGCGACAACCTCATCGGCACCGAGACGGCTGTCGGCCAGTACGACCAGCCTTCCGGCTCCGGGGGAAGGATTCGTCGGCATGGCGGTCATAGAGTGAACACATGACGCGCGCACTCATGGTGACCGAACACGGCGACCGATCCGTCCTCGCAGTGCAGGACGTCGATGTCGTACCGCCCGGGCCGGACGAGATCCAGGTGCAGGTGGCCGCCATCGGAGTCAACTTCATCGACGTCTACAAGCGGCAGGGCGTCTACGCCGGTGACACCCCGTTCGTCCTGGGCGAGGAGGCTGCCGGCGAGGTCGTGGCTGTCGGTGACGGCGTGGCAGATTTCGCCGTCGGCGACCGAGTTGCCTGGGGCCAATCCGGCGGCAGCGCAGCCGAACTGGTGAACGTGAAGGCGTCTGTCGTGGTGCCCGTGCCCGACGGTCTGGGTCTCGATATCGCCGCGGCGGCGATGCTGCAAGGGATGACGGCTCATTACCTGGTCAACTCCACCTGGCCGGTGCAGCGCGATCAGGTCGCGCTCGTCCACGCCGCTGCGGGAGGCGTGGGTCAGCTGCTCGTGCAGATGATCGGGGCCAAAGGGGCCGACGTCATTGCGACGGCCGGCAGCGAGGACAAACTGCGCATCGCGCACGATCTGGGTGCCGCACACACGATCAACTACCGCGAGTTCGAAGGTGAAGCCTTGGCCCACGAGGTCCGACGGGTGGCCGGGCGCGGTGTCGACGTCGTGTATGACGGCGTGGGCGAGACGACCTTCGACGCGTCCCTGGCCAGCCTGCGTCCACGCGGGATGATGGTGCTCTTCGGCGGAGCGAGCGGACAGGTGCCGCCGTTCGACCTGCAGCGCCTCAACAGTGGAGGGTCGCTGTTCGTCACCCGCCCCACGCTGCGTGACTACCTGCTCGACCGCGACGAATTGCTCTGGCGTGCACGCGAAGTGCTCGGTGGGTTGGCCGACGGCTCGTTGCGTCTGGAGATCGGGGCGAGTTACCCGATCGACCGAGCGGCAGCGGCTTATGAGGCTCTCGAGGGCCGCCGAACGACCGGCAAGGTGATCCTGACTCCCTGACGTGCGGCGCCGAATCCCTCACTGGGATCCGACGACACAACTCGCCGGCGAGTCACCGTGACTCGATCAGCCGGTCAGACCCCAGACCTGCGCAAGCGCGTCGTAGGACTCGCGACGGTGCTGCGGGTCGAAGGTGTACGTCGTCACGATGACCTCGTCGAGGGAGTGCTCCTCGACGAACTCGCCCAACCGGTCGCGGACGGTCTGCGCCGTCCCGACGAAGGTCGCGCGCTCGTCGGGTCGCCCGGCGAACTGCAGTGCTGCTTCCGGGATGACCGTCGAGAGGTCGTCGACCGGCGGCAGGAGCGGGCCAAGTTGTCCGGTGCGCAGGTGGACGCGCATCTGCTGCGAGGTGGTGAACAGCCGCTCCGCCTCGGCCTGGGTGTCGGCGATGACCACGTTCGCCCCCGCCATCACCGTCGGCCGGTCCACCTGTGCTGTGCGCACGTCGGCCTGGAAGTGCTCGCGGTACACCTGCAGCGCCTCCCGGATCTGCTGCGGTGCGAAGTGGGAGGCGAACGAGTAGGGCAGCCCGAGTGCGGCCGCCACCTGGGCGCCGCCGGTGGACGATCCGAGCATCCACACCGGGACGTTCGTGCCCTCGCCGGGGATCGCCCGGACGCCGCCGGGCAGCGACCGCGGCTCGCCCAGCAGATCGATGATCGCGACGACATCCGATGCGAATGAGTTCAGGTCCGGTTCGCCGCGCCGCAGGGCGGCAGCGGTCATCGGGTCGGTGCCGGGGGCGCGTCCGATGCCGAGATCGAAACGGTCGCCGTACAAGGTGGCGAGGGTGCCGTAGTACTCGGCGACCATCAGGGGTGCGTGGTTGGGCAGCATGACCCCGCCGCTGCCCAGGCGGATGCGTTCGGTGTGGTGTGCCAGGTCGGCCAGCACCACCGAACTCGCGGACGCCATGAAGGTCGTACTCCCGTGATGCTCGGCCACCCAGAGGCGCTTGTAACCGAGGCGATCCACATCGGCCGCGAGGGTGCGCGTGTGGTCGAAGGCGGTCGAGCGCGCCATTCCTTCGCTGACCGGGACGAGTTCGAGGACCGAGAGCGGGATAACTGGGTTCACGGTTGGTCAAACCACTCCACGGGCGAGGTTGTTCCGCGTCCTAGGGTGAGGGCGGAATCGAATCCAGGAGGTCACGATGAGCGCGAGCCGAGAAGCGCAGGCCGGTGTGGTCGAGGAACTGACCGATGAACTGGGCGCCGACGTGGTGCGCACCAGCGACGAGCAGCGCGAGGCCTACCGTTACGACTGGGCCCGTGACCCGGACGCGGTGTTGCCGTTGGCGGTTGTGCTGCCTCGGAACGTCGAACAGGTGCAGGCGACGATGCGATGGGCCACGCGGCACGGAGTATTCGTGATTCCGCGCGGCGCCGGCTCCGGCTTGTCCGGTGGTGCGAGTGCCCAGGCCGGCAGCATCGTGCTCTGCCTCGAACGGATGACCGCGATCGAGGTCGATCCGGCCACCCGAACCGCACGCGCGCAGGCGGGAGCGCTGAACGCATCCGTCAAGCAAGCCGCTGCCGAACACGGTCTGTGGTACCCGCCGGACCCGTCGTCCTTCCAGATCTCCACCATCGGCGGCAACGTCGCGACCAATGCCGGCGGCCTGTGCTGCGTGAAGTACGGGGTCACCGTCGACTACGTGCTGGGTCTGCAGGTGGTGCTGGCCGACGGTCGGCTCATCACCCTCGGCGGCCCGCGACTGAAGGACGTCGCCGGTCTGCCGCTGATCAAGTTGCTGGTCGGCAGCGAGGGCACCCTCGGCATCGTCACCGAGGTGTTGTGTCGCCTGGTGCCGAAACTGCCCGAACCCGCGACGTTGGTCGCCATCTTCGAGACGCTGACGGACGCGGCTCGAGCGGTGGTCGCCACCTGCGCGACCAGTCGTCCTTCGATGGTCGAACTCATCGACAACGCCTCGATCAACGCGGTCGAGGACCACCGAGCGATGGGCCTCGACCGTGCGGCCGGCGCGATGCTGCTCATCCAGTCGGACGCCGCCGGCGAGTCGCGCGCCCTCGAACTCGTGGCCGCGCGCGCGGCGTGCGAAGAAGCGTCCGCGACCGAGATCTTCGAGACCGACGACCCGGACGAAGGCGCGATGTTCGTCGAAGCACGACGCGCTGTGTTCCCGGCCCTCGAACGGCTCGGTGCCTACATGCTGGAGGACGTCGGAGCACCGGTGCCGCTGCTGCCCGAACTCGTCGGGGGAGTGGCCGACATCGCGGCAGAGCACGATTTGCTGATCGCTGTGGTGGCTCACGCGGGTGACGGCAACACCCATCCGGTCATCGTGTACGACGCGTCGAACGAGGATGAAAAGCGGCGCGCTGCAACGGCTTTCACCCAGATCATGGAGTTGGCGCTCTCGCTCGGAGGAACGATCACCGGCGAGCACGGAGTCGGGCGGCTCAAGCAGCCGTTGCTGTCGCGCCAGCTCGGTGAGGACGTGATGGGTCTGCAACACGCGATCCGGAAGGTCTGGGATCCGCAGGGCCTGCTCAATCCCGGCGCCGGGTACTGAACGGCTCTGCGGTGTAGTAGTTGATAGATCAACAAAAACTGCCTACGCTGCATCCATGAGCGAACGTATGCCGGTGATCTATCTGTCCCATGGTGCGCCGCCGCTCGCCGACGACCGCACATGGGCGAGCGAGCTGTCCGCGTGGTCCACGAGGCTGCCCACCCCACGCAACGTGCTGATCGTCTCGGCGCACTGGGAGAACAGCCCGATCACAGTGTCTTCGACCACCGGTGCACCACTGACCTACGACTTCTGGGGCTTCGACCCGAAGTACTACGAGGTGACCTACCAACCGCCGGCCGCGGACGAACTCGCCGCCTCGGTGGCCCGCAATGTCGCCGATCTCGGTCCCGTCTTCCAGGACCAGGATCGCGGACTCGATCACGGTGCCTACGTGCCGATGGTCGAGATGTACCCCGACGCCGAGGTGCCGGCTCTGCAGGTCTCCCTGCCGACGCTCGACCCACGCAGCCTGTTCGACTTCGGCCGCAAGCTGTCGACACTGCGCGACGAAGGCACTCTCATCGTCGGCTCCGGGTTCACCACCCACAACCTGCGGTGGTTCCACCCGTCCGAACCGGCGGACGCCCCTGCCCCGACGCCATCTCGCGAGTTCGACCACTGGGCGGCCGAGCGCGTGGGCGCCGGGGATGTCGACGCCATCCTCGACTGGGAGTCCAAGGCGCCCGCGGCCCGTGAGGCGCACCCGCGCTCGGAGCACTGGGCACCACTGTTCGTCGCCCTCGGCGCGGGCTCCGTCGATGGTGCGGTCAGCGGGAGCAGTGAGATCGACGGGTTCTGGTACGGACTCAGCAAACGATCGTGGAGTTTCGCCTGAGCCGAGGTCTGCGCTGCGGTCAGTCGGCGAGCAAGGACGCCTGGTAACGACGCATTCCGCGCAGCCAGCGCTCGTGATCCGACGTCTTCTGTCGCATCATCTCAAGCACCTGGGCGTGCGGCAGGATCAGGAATTGCTGCGCCGCAACGGCTTCCAGCACCTCCTGCGCAACCGTGTCGGGCGTCAGCACGCCTCCCGCCGACAGCACGGCGTTGGTGGCCGCCATTCCGAGCCGGTCGCCACTGTCGCGACCGGCGTACAGGATCGCGGTCTCGACTCCCATGGGGCACAGGCAGCTGACTCCGACGCCCTGATCGCCGAAGGTGATGCTGAGCCATTCCGCGTAAGCGACTGCAGCGTGTTTGGTGACGGTGTAGGTGGCCGATCCGATCTGGGTGAGCAGGCCTGCCGCGGAGGCCGTGCTGACGAAGTAGCCGGATCCGGCCTCCACCCAGCGGGGGACCAGGCGCTGTGCCGCCCGGATATGAGCGCGGGTGTTGACCTCGAAGCTGTGGTCCCACTGCTGCTCGGTGACCTCGAGTCCGCTGGCGCCGATCACGCCGGCATTCGCGAAGTAGAGGTGGACGTCGCCGAAGCGGTCGTCGGCCACGCCGATCAGCTCGTCGATCACACCGGGATCGGCCACATCACCGGTGACGGCAACTGCGCTGTCGCCCAATTCTTCTGCGACGTCCTGCACGGTGGGCGACAGGTCGGCG
The DNA here is from genome assembly GCF_004146205.1 of Yimella sp. RIT 621. NCBI lineage: Bacteria > Bacillati > Actinomycetota > Actinomycetes > Micrococcales > Dermacoccaceae > Yimella > Yimella sp. RIT 621. Next base: position 27,205 of record NZ_SEIP01000001.1, on the reverse strand, counting down.
AGCACGACCCGTGCACCGCCTCCCACCAGCGCTCGTCCGAGTGCGGCGCCGATGCCTGCGCCCGCTCCGGTGACGATCGCCACCTTGCCGTCGATGTCCACGAGATCTCCTGGGGTTGTCGTCGATGGTGCAGTGGTCGAGTCCTGATTCAAGCTCATCAGTCCTGGCGATGCGCGGCAGTCCCGCCGAATCAGACTGCCGTCAGGGTAGCGCGAGCACTTGTATTGAACACTTGCGCAAATTGGGCGCCTCCGGAGAGCGGAAGCCGCTACCCGGTCAGACGCGCTGGCCGGCCGGATCTGGGCTCGGTGGTGCGAGGTTGCCCCGACGTGCAGTTGCTGGAACAGGCGACCGGGTTCGGTCCGAAGGTCGACCTCGCCGAGGGTGTCCGCCGCTGCGGGAGTGGTACCGAAAGGCGTGAGATCTGCTTGTCCCGCGCTCAACGTCAAGACGAGACTCCGCAGACGGGGAGCCGGCGGCCACTTCGGTGGCTGACCGGCTCCTTCGTCACCGGGTCGACGAACTCGATGGAGGCTGCGAGCAACTGCAGTGGGGTGCTGAAGTCGTTCCGCTCGACCTGCAGCTGCCGGGGGTACAGCGGGTCACCGATGATCGGTGCACCGAGATGGCTCATCGTCGCCCGCAGTTGATGCGTACGTCCGGTGACCGGCCGTAGCTCGTACAGAGCGTCGTCGCCACGGTGTTCGACCCGTCGGATCCTGGTGTGGGAGTTGGGTTCCGGGTGGGCAACCTCGACACGGGTTGCGTGCTCGCCGTGCACCTTCGTCAGGTGCAGGTACACATCGGTGGTTTGTTCGAAGTCCTCCAGCGCGGGCGCCAGTGCGAGGTAGGTCTTGACGACTCTTCGGGTGGTGAACAACTCCTGGTAGGGGCCACGCCACCGCGGGTCCTTGGTCAGCACCAGCACGCCGCTGGTCAGCCGGTCGAGCCGATGAGCCGGACTGAGCAACGGCAGATCGAGTTCGTCTCGCAACCGTGCAACGGCGGTCTGGACGATGTGGCTGCCGCGAGGCATCGTCGCCAGGAACGGTGGCTTGTCGACGACCAGGATTCGCTCGTCCTCGTGGATGACCGGGATCCCGAACGGTACGACCGGCTCGGGTGCGAACTCCCGCCGGACGAACACCACCCGTCCGGCGACGTAGGGCGTGGAGCGATCGACCTGCGTACCGTCGGGTTCTGCGACATCTCCCGCTTCGAGCTTCGCATCGACCTCGTCCGGCGTGAGCGCCGACAGACGTTCGACGAGGTGATCACGCACCGTTGTCCAAGAATCATTGTGCGGCAGCGATATTCGCATCGCGTCGATGCCGTGTTCTTGAGGAAACGGTGATCGTGGACGGTGGCGGCGACTACGACTCATGAATGACCCACTGCCGGATCATGTACGGCTCAGCTGCACCAGCACCTCGTGGTGACTGCTTTGCGGAAACATGTGGAACACCCGTGCTCGGTCGACGCCGAACGACGGGAGCAGACCGAGATCCGTCGCCAGGCTGCGTGGATTGCAACTGGAGTAAACGAGGTGACGGGTGCCCGAGCGCTCGAGCCATTTGCAGACGTCCGGGCCGATGCCCCGTCGGGGTGGGTTCACGACGACGACGTCCGGCGCGGGCGCCGCAGCGACAGCTTCGAACGCGTCCCCCGCCACGAAGGTGAATCTGGATGTCGCACCTGCGGACTCGAGTTCGGCGGCCGTGCGCCGAGCACTGATGATTGCGTCCGGGGACAGTTCCGCTCCGAACACCTCCCGCACGCCTTGGCCGGCGGCGGTCAACCCGAACCCGCCCACACCGCAGAACAGATCCAGCAGGACCGCGGGAGTGAGATCGCCGATCCAATCCGCTGCCTGTGCGTACAGCTGAGCGGCGACGAATGTGTTCGTCTGGAAGAAGCTTGCCGGCCGCAGGTGCAGTCTGACCGCACCCATCCGCATCGGGAGGGTGTCGTGCTCGGTGAGGACGATCTCCTGCGCACCCTCCATCACCGCACGATGATCGGGCAGCAGATTCACCGACACGACCCTCGTACCAGGAACGTGCTTGTGCAGCAACGGAATTGCTCGTTCCACCTTGCCCAGTTGCCCGGTGGAGCGCAGCACGAACCGGATCATGAACTCGCCGTCGGGGGAGTGGGTGACGATGAGATTCTTCAGCTCGCCGTTGCGGCTCGGGACGTCGTACGGCGTGAGCCCCGCTTCGGCGACGACCTCCCTCAGCAACGGCAGCGCGTCGGCCAAGGCGGGTTGGTACAGACCGCACCCGGTGAGATCGACGCCGTTGCCGTGGTCGTCGAGGATGCCGAGGGTCGGTGCGCCGCGGCGTCCGCCGACCATCAGCTTCGCCTTGTTCCGGAAACCCGACTCGGGTCCGGTCGCGGGTGGCAGCCATTGCTCGGCTCGGACGTGCTCGGCAAGAGTCCTCGTGACGAGGTCGTCGCCGTCGTGGACCTGCCGCGGGTACGGCACGTTCATGAACGTGCACGACCGGCACTCGTGCCGATCGAAGTACCCACAACGCATGGGGTCGAGGATAGGCGGACGCAAAGCGCGGCCCGGGATCGCTCCCGGACCGCGCCCATCGTGCGTCTCAGACGTGCTGCGCCTGCTTGCGCGGCTCGTCGTGGTGACCACCGTCGTACGCGTGACCGTGGTGGTCGTCGTCGAGCACGGTGGTCTCGTCGAACGGGTCCTCACCGGTCAGTGCCCGCTTCATCTGCGCCTTGTCCAGACCACCGGTCCATTGACCGACCCGATCAAGGTCTGAACTCAGTCCACCGACATCTCGCCGAGCTTGCTCCACCCCTCGACCTTCGTGTTCACGATGTCCGGGGTGCGCTGCAGGTACTTCGGCAACTCGGCGGTGGCCTTCTTGAAGTGGTCACTCTGCACGTGCTTCGCGCCGGCGTCGTCGTCCTCGAACGCTTCGATGAGGATGTACTCGTTCGGGTCGTCGAGGCACCGCGACCAGCGGAAGAACAGGCAGCCGTCCTCGGCGTTGCACGCCTCGGTGAACTCCTTGGCCAGCTGCGGCCAGTCGTCGGCGTGCTCGGGCTTCACTGGGAACTTGGCGGTGATGAAGATCAAGGCGTCTCCTTGGGTCGTTTCAGGTACGGGTCCAGCCTCTCAAACGGCAGGACGGGACGGCAGGTAGGTGCAACGCTGATTTGTCAAGGACTCAAGCAGATCGTCGATAGCGTGGCAACGTGTTCCAAGGGACTTGTTTCTCCTCGCGTTCTCGCGGGCGGCGCGGGAGCGGGGCTTACGCCGGAAAGAAAGTTCTCGCCATGGTTGGTCTCGGGTGTCGTTCTACTGATCGTCGGACTGTCGGTGTTTACCCGAGCCGTCATGGTGTTCTTCAGCGATGAATGAGGCTGGGAGGGCGTAATGGGACAGAAGAAGCCGCTGCTGCTGCGCGCCAAGGACGCGGCGGGGTTCGCGCTGGTCTGGTCGCTCGCGAAAGTCGCCCACCGCGTGCGGTACACCCGGTCCGACGACATCCCGGGCGAAGGCCCGGTGATCATCGTCGCGAACCACATGACGATGAGTGAGCCACTCGCCGTTGCTCGAATGGTGATCGGACACAGTCGTTTTCCGCACTTCCTCGCGATGCGTGAGGTGTTCTCCTGGCCGGTGGTCGGGTGGCTCGCCCGGGCGACCGGTCAGATTCCCGTCGCACGCGGATCCGCGAACGCCGCCGCAGCTCTGGACGAGGCCGGGCGCCGTCTCGACCTCGGGCAGGTCGTGGTGCTCTACCCCGAGGGACGGCTCACCACCGAACCCGATCGGATGCCGGGCCCGGCCCGAACAGGCGCTGCGCGGCTCGCATTGAAGCATCCCGAAGCGCCGGTCTTCCCGGTCGGGCTCTGGGGCCCGAAGCAGGGGACCGAGCACCTCTGGCACCGCCACTCGGCCCACTTCAGCGTCGGGCCGCGGATCGACCTGAGCGTGTTCGCCGGACGGACCGACGACCAGGCGGCGCGTGAAGCGACCGACCTGATCATGGCTGCCATCCGCACGGAGGTGCTCAACGCGAAGGCCCAGCACGCCGTCCGGCACGACGAGAGGTAGCGGTTCAGCCCCGTCGCATCCAGCTGCGGCGATCCTCCGATCGGGGGTCTTGGACGACAGCGGAGTCGTCCGCACAACGCATGACGCTGCGAGTGTCCGGTTCGTAGGCCGGCCATTGCGGTGCGTCCCCCTTCGAGAAACCGACCTCTCGGGCCTGTACCTGATGCCCGGGCTTGCGTGCAGTTCAGCCATCCTCCCTGACCACGTCCTGCGGGTTCTTGTCCGGACGCCAGCCGCGCCAGGCGGGGTGGCGCAGCCGGTCGGTGACTGTCCACTCACCGAAAGTCACCTCACCGACCTCGCTGGGTCGCACCCACTTGGCATCCTTGGCGTCGGCGCGAGGCACGTCGTCGAGCGCGGGAGTCTTGCGTTCCAGTCGCTCCAGGCGCTTCTTGATCTCGGCCAGCTGCTTGGCGTTGAACCCGGTGCCGACACGTCCGACGTAGGTGAGTCCGTCGTCCCCGTTGACGGCCAAGAGCAACGAGCCGATCGTGTTCGCACGACTGCCCGCACCGGGTTTCCAACCGACGACGATCACCTCCTGCATTCGCTGGTTCTTGATCTTCAACCACGTCCCCGCGCGCTTGCCCTGCTGATAAACGCCGTCGATGGTCTTGGCGATCACCCCTTCGAGTTTCAGGTCCTTGCTGACCTTCAACGCTGCCTCTGCGTCCGAACCCAAAGTCACTGGCACGTGGATGTATTCGCCGTCCAGCGTGAGTGCTTCCAGTCCCTTTCGACGCTCCGAGTACGGCGTCCGGAGCAGGGATTCGCCGTCGAGGTACAGCAGATCGAACACCATGTAGTGCGCCTTCGATCCGCCCGCACCGTGATTCTGCAGGCTGCCGAAATTTGACCTGCCGTCCTCGTCGAGCGCGACGATCTCGCCGTCGAGCACCGCGGTGTGGCCATCGAGGAGCGAACCCAGTTCGGCGAGTTCGGGATAGGTGCGGGTGAAATCCTTGCCGTTGCGGCTGCGCAGCGACGCCTGACCGCCGGTGACCTCGGCGATCGCGCGGTAGCCGTCCCATTTCGTCTCGAACACCCAGTCACGTGTGCCGAGGTCGTCGACCGAACCGACACTCGCGAGCATCGCCTCGAAGCGCGGCAACTTCTGGTCGGTCGTGGAATCGGATGTGCCGGTCGCGGCCTGGCTGTCGGCTGGTTCGAGCTCCATGCGGTGCATCAGCCAGTTCTTGTCGTCGCCGCCCATCTTGGTATGGATGATCGCGAACTTCGCCGGCTCTCCGCCCAGGCCTCCGTCGGGACGCCCGTGCAGGACAGCGATCACTTCCTTGTCATCGCGCCACTTCTCGCACTCGTAGGTGCCGGCGTCCCAGATCTTCACCTCACCGCCGCCGTACTGACCCTGCGGGATCGTGCCCTCGAAGCTGCCGTACTCCAGCGGATGGTCCTCGGTCATGACCGCGAGGTGGTTCTCCTTCGGGTCGTCCGGTGGCCCCTTGGGCACCGCCCACGACACCAGCACGCCGTCCCGTTCGAGCCGGAAGTCGTAGTGCAGGCGGCTGGCGTGATGCTCCTGGATGACGAACGAATGTCCTTCGCCGGCAACGGGGGACGCCTCGGGCACCGGTTCCGGTGTCTTGGCCTGATCCCGCATGCTCCGGTACTTCGTCAGCCGATCCTTCGCGGTGCGCGAGACGCGTTCGTCCTTGTCCAGCAGCACTTGCATCGGATCGCCGATGGAGGCAAGACGCTCCAGTACCTGCGTCGGTGTGAGTTGCTCCAGGGAGGCGGTGAGTTCGTTCCATTCGCGAGGGACAGCGACATACGGGTGATCCCGTCCGCGCAAGGAGTACGGCGCGACAGCCGTCTTGTTGCCGTTGTTCTCGCTCCAGTCGATGAGCACCCGGCCGCCGCGAACGTCCTTGCGCATGTTGCTGACCACCAGATCCGGGTGCTCTTTCTCCAGAGCCTCGGCGAACGCCTTGGCCACCTCGGTGACCTGTGCTGCCGTGTGCTTACCGTCCAATCCGGCGTACAGGTGAATACCCTTGCTGCCGCTGGTGACCGGCACCGACGTCAGCTTCATTCCGTCCAGCAGTTCCTTGCAGAGGTGGGCGACCTCGATGCACTCTGCGATGCCGGCACCCTCGCCCGGGTCGAGGTCGAGAATCATCCGGTCAGGGTTCTGATGCCCGCCGCGCGGACCGACCTTCCACTGCGGGACGTGGATCTCCAGACTCGCCAGCTGGGCCAGCCAGATCAAGGTGGCTTCGTCGTCGACAAGTGGGTAGGTCGACGCGCGATGGCGATGCTCCAAAGACACCGTGGCGACCCAGTCCGGCGTCGACGCGGGGTCGAGGTTCTTGTGGAAGAACGCGTCCCTCGGCTCGTCAGCTGTACCCACACCGTTGACCCAGCGCTTGCGTGTCGCCGGTCGGCGCGACGCATGCGCGACGAACCACGGGGCCACCTGGCGGTAGTAGTCGATGACGTCGCCCTTGGTCGTGCCGGTCTCGGGGTACATCACCTTGTCGAGGTTGGTCACCTTGATCTCGTGACCGCCGACCTCGATCGCGGTCTGTTCGCTCTTGGCCATGTCGTCAGTCTGGCCACTTGCGAAGCTCGGCGGTCACGAAACCGTCACCCGACGTCCGTGCGGTGCCAGTCTGTTCACACCGACCCACGACCGACGGAGGCATCTGCAATGAAGCGCATCGGCTATTTCCTTTCGTGCGAGGAGTATTCGCCCGAGCAGTTGGTCGAGCAGGCACGTCTGGCGCAGGAGGCCGGGTTCGACGCGCTGTGGATCAGCGATCACTTCCACCCGTGGACCGATGCGCAGGGCGAGTCGCCGTTCGTGTGGTCGATGATCGGTGCCATCAGCCAGGTCTGTGATCTACCGATCACGACGGCGGTCACCTGCCCGACGGTTCGGATCCATCCCGCGATCATCGCCCAGGCAGCAGCCACCAGTGCCCTGCTCACCGGCGGGCGCTTCACCCTCGGTGTGGGCAGTGGCGAGGCGCTCAACGAGCACATCCTGGGCGACGTCTGGCCGCACGCCGACGTCCGGCTGGACATGCTGGAGGAGGCCGTGGGCCTCATCCGCGAGTTGTGGACCGGCGAGGTGGTGTCACACGAGGGGCCGTACTACACGGTCGACACCGCCCGCATCTATTCCGTGCCGAACAGCCCGCCGCCAATCTACGTGAGTGCGTTCGGTCCGAAGGCGCTCGAGCTCGCGAGCCGCATCGGCGACGGATTCATCACCACGCAGCCCGATGCGGAAAGCGTGAAGAAGTTCCGGAAGGCAAAGGGCGCGAAGGCGCCGACGCAGGCGGGCTTCAAGGTGGCGTGGGGCAAGAACCGGGACGCCGCGATCGATGCCGCCTTCGGGATCTGGCCCAACGCGGCAGTGCCGGGGGAGTTGTCCCAGGTGCTGCCGAGTCCGAAGCACTTCGAGCAGGCTGCGGAGTTGGTGACCCGGGAGAAGTTCGCCGAGAACGGCGCGTTCGGTCCCGATGCCCGCGAGCACGTCCAGGCGTTCGAGCCGTTCGTCGACGCAGGCTTCGACGACATCTACGTCGCGAACATGGGGCCGGACTATCGAGAGATGATCAAGGCGTACGGCACCGATGTATTGCCCGAACTGCGCCGAAAGCGTTCGCCGAAGAAGGCATCTGCGGCCAAGGACGAGAAGAAGTAGGCGGGGAGCCCATGGCCGAAGCCCCTTGAGTCGGTTGGGTGGGCGGTCCAGCCTCTCACGGGTGCCCGCGGCAAGCGGTGAACGCGGCGACGATCGCGACCAGGTCGCCTGGCATCTGTTGCGGGAGGCCGTGCGCGCCGTCAGGCACGGTGACGACGTTGCCGTTCGCTGCCGCGGCCAGTTCGTCGCACCATCTGCGACTGGAGACCCGGTCGGCGGAACCACGCACGACGAGCACTCGTGTGTGGACGTCGTTCATGACGTCGGACGCCGGGCGTCCGGCTTCGGTGTTGAATCCGGCGAGCACCCGAGGGTTCGAGCGGAGGTAGTCGAACGCGGCCTGAGCGAAGACCCGCGGTGCCTCGGCCGGAACGCCCTTCACCAACGCGCCGACATGGTTGCGCATCCTGGGCCACCGATCATCCGGCGAGGGGGAGACCAGGATGATCGAAGTGACGAGGTCGGCGCGCTGCGCCGCGAGGCGGGCCGCGGTGATGGCCCCGAGGGAATGGCCCACGACGTCGACCGGGCCGCGCTCGAGGTGGTCGAGCCAGGCCGCCACATGCTGCGCCTGCGCGTCGGCGTCCATCCGGTGCGGCAATCGCGCGCTTCGTCCGCAACCGGGCGGATCGATCACCAGAATCGGTCGATCGAGCGGGTGCCGGTCGAGGAACCAACGGAAGGCATGCCACGACATCGACAGGCCGGGGATCAATACCAGCGGACGCGTGTGGGGTCGACCGGGTCGCTCCACCCAGGCGGTCATGACGCCATTCACCGGTTCGCGCCGACGAGTCAGCCCGTCGTCACGGATTCGCCTGGTGGGTAATGGGATCGGCACCATCCTGAGTCTGTCACGGAAGGCCACCTGATCGGGGGTGGTGCGGTGACCATCCACATGCAAACGTGGCCGCACCCGGGCGGACTCCCGTTCGCCCTTACCGAGGAGGTTCTCATGACCGACCAGACCGGCAAGCCGAACGACTCCGAGCAGGACGCTGCGACCGATGCAGCGCAGAACGTCGTCGACGACGTGACGTCATACGAATACAGCGGCGATAAGGACCGCATCGAACACAAGCTGGACGAGGGCCTGGACCAGGCCGGTGTCGAACTCGACTCGGCCGAGAAGAAGCGCGTGGTGCAGGACATCGACGCGCTCAAGGACGACGAGGGTGCCGGCACCCCGGACGTCGAGCAGGCACGTCCCAAGGAGTGATTCCGCGGCCCCACGGCGCGGGTTCTGACATCCTCGTCCCGTGAGTGTCCCTTGGACCAATTGCGTCGAAGGCGTGCGATGACGGCATCCGCACCGCTTGCCCGGCGCTTGGGCACGGCAGATGCGGTGGTCGTCGGACTGTCGGCCATGCTCGGCGCCGGTGTGTTCTCCGCGTACGCGCCGGCGGCCGCGTCCGCAGGTTCGCTGCTGTTGGTCGCTCTCGCGATCGCGGCCTTCGTCGCCTTCTGCAACGCCGTCGCGTCGGCGCAGCTCGCCGCGGTGTATCCCTCGTCGGGCGGCACCTACCTGTTCGGACGCGAGGTGTTGGGGCCTTGGTGGGGGTTCGTCGCAGGGTGGGGTTTCGTCATCGGAAAGACCGCGTCCTGTGCCGCGATGGCGATGACGTTCGCGTACTACCTCTTCCCCGACACCTCAGTGCTGCAACGACTTTCAGCCGCTGTAGCCGTAGTGGCCCTCACCGCTCTGAACCTGCGGGGCATCACCCGGACTGTGGTCGCCGCGAAGGTGCTGGTGACCATCACCGTCCTGGTGCTTGTGTTCTTCGTGGTGCTGGTGGGTACCCGTGAGAGCGTCGTGCCGAACGCCGCCCTTGCGTCCGCCGAGCCCTACGGAGTGCTCCAGGCAGCGGGTCTGCTGTTCTTCGCATTCGCCGGGTACGCGCGGATCGCGACCCTCGCCGAGGAGGTACGCCACCCGGAGATGATCGGTCGCGCCATCCTCATCGCCTTCTCAGTGGCGGTCACGTTGTACGCGGTGATCGGCGTGGTGTCGGTGAAGGTGCTCGGGTCATCCCTTGCTGCGGCGGATGCTCCGCTGATGAGCGCGGTGGACGCCGTCGGCGCCTCGTGGGCCGGCCCGATCGTGCGGTGCGGTGCCGTTGCCGCCAGCCTGGGAGCGCTTCTCGCGCTGATCGCAGGGGTTTCCCGGACGATGCTTGCGATGGCGCGCGAGCGTGATCTTCCGAGTCCTTTCGCCACGGTCGACGAGCGGCACCAGATCCCTGCCGCCGCGCAGATCGCGGTGGGGGTCGTCGTGGTGCTGCTGGTGCTGCTCGCCGACCTGCGGGGAGCCATCGGCTTCTCGTCGTTCGGGGTGCTCACCTACTACTTCGTGACCAACGCATCCGCTTTTCGTCAGCCTTGCGGGCAACGGCGTTGGCCGCGTGCATTCAACATCCTCGGCATGGCGGGCTGCGCCGTGCTGGTGGCCACGCTGCCCTGGCAAGCGGTCGCACTCGGCGCCCTGGTGCTGGCCGGCGGCGTGCTCGGACGTGCTGCCCTGCGTCGCCCATGACGGCAGCCCTGATGACACCGAGGGCCCACCACCTCGCGGTGACGGGCCCTCGGTCTCGGCTGAGTTCGATCAGGTCAGCGACGTGTCGTCACGCTGCTGGTGCTGTTGAACGTTGTCCTTCGACTCCTGGGCGCTGTCCTTGACGTCCGTAGCGGCCTGCTGGCCTTCGGACTTCACTGTCTGGGCAGCGTCCTGGGCGGTCTGCTTGACGCTTTCGACTGCGTCCTGCGCCGGCTCCTTCAGGTTCTGAGCCGACTCCTTCGCGAGTGACTGCGCTTCGGACACGACGGGCTGCGCCTTGTCCTTGGCCTGCTGTGCCAGGTCGCGTTCCTTCTGCGACGCCGGCATCAGCGAGCCGACGAGCCAGCCTGCGCCCAGCGCGATGAGCCCAGCGGCCAGGGGGTTGCCCTGGGCCTTGCGCTTTGCCTGCTGGGGCAGCTCACCGGCGCGGTCGCCGACATGCGAGACACGATCGCCCACGCCCGGACCGTTGCCGGTGTGCTCGTCGCGGAAGTCCTCTGCAGTGCCCATGACCTTGTCCTTCAATCCGGCGGCGGTGCCCGTCACCTTGTCGACCTGGCGGCGGGCGATATTGCCCGGCGTCACGGCCTCACCGAGGGCGTTGACGTTCTGACTGAGGTTGGAGCGCGTCTGCTGGATTTCCTGACGCAGCTGCTCCGGGTCGTTGTTGCTCATCGGTTGTTTCCCTCATTTCCCTGGAGCGCATCCGGGACCCGCTTGGCGGTGTCGACGGTGCGCGGCATTCCTTTGACGTTCTTGAGCTGTCCCTTACCCATCGAGGCGAGGATGGCGGCGATGACACCCCAGATGAGGGCGACGATCACCGCGGACCAACCGAGGTTGTCCATGAGATCTCCGAGCGCCCACCACAGGGCGATCGACAGGAAGAACAACGCGTAGTGCACGGCGGCGCCGGCACCCGCGAGCATTCCCGCGCCCTTGCCGGCCTGAGACGCGGACTGCTGGACCTCGGCCTTGGCGAGCGCGACCTCCTGCCGCATGAGCGTGGACATATCCTCGGTGATCTCGCCGATGATGGCGCCGATCGAGGAGACCTCGCCTTTCTCATGCGTGCCGTGTGCACTACGCAGCGGCTCGGCCGGCGGGATTGCGTCAGTCACGTTCTCGTACTGACGGTTGGAGTCGGCAGGACCGTTTCCGTATCCGCTCCCGTACCCGCCGGCACCCTGGCCGGCGGCGTGCGATCCGGTGCCGTTGTCAGGACCGACTGACATCAGCGCAGGTCTTCCGGACGACGCGGCGTGCCATTGCCGAACTGCTGGCCGGGCTCGACCCGAACACCGTCAACGTACTGCTCCGGCTGGTAGCCGGGGACACCTTCGACGTACTCGGCGTACTGCGGGGCGTCGTGCACATTGTCGGCGTACTGCTCGCCGATGCCGTACTGGCCTGCGGGCGGTGCGTAGCCGGTGGGCTGGTGCGACTGCGGGCGACCGGCGACATACCGGTTCTGACCCGGACCGCCCTGGCCGTAGGAGTCACCGGAGTCGTCGCGCGCCTCATCGGCAATGCCGCGGGTCATCCGACCGGCCACCAAGCCCACGAGTGCGGCTGCGGCCAGGAAGGTGCCCGGACGCTGACGAGCGAAGCGCTTGACCTCCTCGACGACGTCGCCCGGCTCACGGTTCTCCATCCAGGTGGCCGCGTCCCGGGCCCGGGTCGACGCCTGACGGGCCAGGTCGGACGCGACGCCGGACTGCTCGCTGCCCTTGGACATTCCGTCGAGTTCGTCTGCGAGAGAGGTAAGTCCGCTCGCCAGGCGCTGCTGCTGCCCGGAGCTCTGACCGCCGAACTCGCTCTTCAATTGATCGATCAGCGTCTTCAACTGGTCGGTGGCCTCGTGCAGGACCTCACCTGCCTGCTGCTGGGCGGTGCCTGCAACATCGGACGCGGACGACTTGGCGTCCTGCGCGACGGACTTGGCTTCACCGGAGGCGACGTCCTTGGTGGGGTTGGGCTGGTCGAGATCGGCTCGGCCCTCCGTGTACTTGATGTCGTGCTGGGGGTTTCCCGGCAGTTCGTGGTCTGACATACCTCGTCCTGACTGTGAGGAGTGTGGGTCCTGAACGCACGGCAGCGTTCGCCGTGACGTGTCAGCGAAGTGCGGAAGTGTCGACCGCACGCATGACCCGGAACGTCTTCGACGGTATGGCGCTCAGCGCGGTTGAAACGGGCTGGCGCTTGTCGGAAGGCGACGATCGGCGAATTTCACCCCAACGGAGGGTGGATGCAAGTGGCCGTAACACCAGTGGCGCGGGACAGACTGGCGGACCGATCGGGCGAATGCGCCCGACCCGTTGATGCGAAGGTGCACAAGATGTCCACGACCCACGAATCAGATCGATTGTCAGATCTGGCCGACATGGTCGCCCAACCCGAATATCCCTGTCTGGGAGCGAGGTCGGTCTTCCGTCGCGACAACGTCACCAGCATCGACCTCGGCGAACTGGGAGACCCCACCAGTGCGCGGGACCTCGGAAAGGCGCTTGCCGTCTACGGGCGCTCGGCGGATCCGACCGGTCCGTTCCAGTCCTTCATCGCCACGTTCGACGGACCGGTCATCGACGACGAACGTGCCTTCGAGGATCTGCTCTGGCGCACGCTGCAGCAGTTGCACGACGGGGACGACCTGCCCTGGGCGCGCGGCGTCGGAGCCGACCCGGATGCGGCTCACTTCGCGTTCTCCTACGCCGGCGTGGCGTACTTCGTCGTGGGACTGCACCCGAACTCCTCGAGAGTGGCGCGTCGCGCGCCGAGGCCCTGTCTGGTGTTCAACCTGCACGAGCAGTTCGAGCTGCTTCGCGAGCAGGGTGGCTTCGAACGGATGCGTGACCTGATCAGGGCACGCGATCGAGCCCTGCAAGGATCGGTGAATCCGATGGCGGTCGACCATGGCGACTCCTCCGAAGCACGGCAGTACTCGGGTCGCGCCGTCGAACCCGACTGGCACGCACCCTTCGTCCCCCAGGAGACCCGATGACGACGCAGCACGTTCGCCCGCGCACCCCGAGCCCTGACGCGCACGTCTCGTATGCCGGAGGGGCGGACGCCCCGGCGCCCGGCTTCGAGCGCATCGCGCCACAGACAGGTGTCGGACTCGTCCTGCGAGCGGGGGAGATGCTCACGATCGTTGACCCGTGCGGGGAACAGGTGAGTGACTTCTTCGCCTTCGGTGCAGACGACCACGACGAGTGGTTCTCCACCGGCCGTACCACCGACTACAAGAACTCGATCTACGTCGGTCCGGGAGATCGGTTGTACAGCAACCGTTCTAGGGTCATGGCGACGATCGTCGAGGACACTGTCGGTGTGCACGACATGACGCTCACGCCGTGCAGCCAGGACACGTTCGACCTGCTCTATCCGGAGTTCGAGGGTGCCGAACACCCGAGCTGCTTCGCAAACCTCGTCAGCGCGTTCGACGCGTTCGACATCTCGTCCGACCGTATCTGCACGACGCTGAACGTGTTCATGGACGTATGGACCGACCTCGACGGCGAACTGCACATCGACCCGCCGCCGACGATGGCGGGCGACCGACTGACGCTGCGCGCCGAGATGGATCTTGTGGTGGGCCTGACCGCATGCTCGGCGGAGAAGTCGAACAACGGCAACTGCACCCCGATCGACTACCGCATCGACCGGCCCTCCTGACCTGTCAGGACCCGCGGGGCCAGTCATCACGGACGTAGGCCCCAGGCATACAGCCACTCTCTCGTGCTTAGGGTTGAGACATGAGTGACCTCGCCCATGATCTCGTGCTGATCGCCAACGCCGGCGACGGCACCATTTCGACCCTGCGGCTGGAGCGCCGCGAGGAACCTCGGCTCGATGTGATCGCGACCTCGGTGGCCGGGCAGGGGTGCAGCACCTTCGCGATCGACGCCGCGCGCGATCTGGTCTTCGCCGCGTACAAGGGTGAGCCGGCGGGGATCGTCACGTTGAAGCTCGACCGCACGACCGGTGAGTTGCACCCGGTCTCCCGCCGCGACGTCGACGCGTCGATGACCTACCTCGCCTTGGACCCATCGCGTTCATTCCTGCTCGGTGCGTCCTACGGCGGTGGCTTCGGTGAGGTGTGGCCGGTCGGGAACGAGGGTGATCTGGGAGAAGCCACCGCACATGTCGAGTTTGCGAACCTGCATTGCGTGGTCCCCGATCGCGGACACGCCTACTTCGTCTCGCTGGGCGATGATCTGATCGCGCAGTACGACCTGGGTGAGGACGGAACGCTCACCCCGCTCGACCCGGCGACCATCGCCCAACCGGACGGCAGCGGACCACGCCACCTGATCATCCAAGACGAGAACGCCTACCTGATCACCGAGTTCTCCGGTGAGGTCATCCGCCATGACGTCGGCGCCGACGGCTCGCTCGCCCCGGCGGAGTCGGTGAGCATCGTCGATCCGTCAGCAGGCTTGAAACACAGTCGATTCGGCGCCGATCCCACACAGGAGGGTCTGGTGTGGGGAGCGGACGTGCACCGTGCCGGTCGCTGGATCATCGGCTCCGAGCGCAGCGCGTCCACCCTCGCGACGGTCGCACTGGATGCTGCTGGACATCTCGGCGAGGTCGCGGACTTCGCACCGACCGAGACTCGTCCGCGTGGGTTCGCCGCCACGGACGACGGGCAGTTAGTGATCGCGGTGGGGGAGAAGTCCACCGACGCCGCGCTGTCCCGCGTGGAGGACGACGGCCGGCTGACCGTTCTTGCGAGGGTAGGTATCGGACGCGGCGCGAACTGGGTGCGCATCATCGCCGGCCACTGAATCAGTCGTCCGCTGCGGGGCGGGCGCGGTCGTTCTTGATCTCGCCACGTCGACGCTTCGCAGCCAGGCGCCGCCGCTGCGATCCACGGGTCGGACGTGTGGCTCGACGCTGCGGGGGAGCAGGTGCGAGTGCCTCGCGCAGAATCTCGGCCAGTCGTTCTCTGGCCGCCGTCCGGTTGCGCCGCTGGGAACGGTGTTCTGATGCGTCGATGGTGATTGTCGTGCCGACGAGTCGCTCCGACAGACGACTCAGCACGCGCTCGCGCTGCCGGTCGTTGAAGGCGGAACTGGCTGCGAGGTCCAAGCTCAGCTGCACCCGAGAATCGGTCGTGTTGACGCCCTGACCTCCCGGGCCTGAGCTGCGGCAGAAGCGTTCGAGCAGTTCGCCCGACGGCACGATCAACCCGCCCGGGATACCCGGTCCGGGGGACACACGCAGTTCCGACACCCATGCATTCTCGCGTGTCGTCTCAGCACTGTGAACGCTCGTGCGCGGTCACCTCGACCATCTCTATCCTTCGACCCATGTCGTGGTCGGTCTGGCTGACCCTGGTGGCGGCCGGGGCTCTCATCTCGTTCACTCCCGGTGCGGGAGCGATCAACACCATGTCGAACTCGCTGACATCCGGGTGGAGTCGTTCCATCTGGGGAATCCTCGGACAACAGATCGCCCTGGTGATCCACATCGCGATCGTTGCCGCCGGTGTCGGGGTCATCGTCGCCGAGTCGCCGTTGATGTTCAACGTCATTCGGTACGCGGGAGCTGCTTATCTGTTGTATCTCGGTGTGCGGCAATGGCGTTCACGTACGGCGGACACCGAAGAGACCGATCGGGCGCAGGCGATCGAGCCGCGCTGGTCGATGATGCGCCGTGGCTTGTTGGTCAATCTGACCAACCCCAAGGCGATCGTCTTCTTCCTGGCCTTCATGCCGCAGTTCATCCGGCCGGAGAACGCGCTCCTGCCCCAGTACACGGTGCTCGGCGTGACCGTCGTCGTCATCGACGTGCTGGTGATGTGGTTCTTCTTCGCCATTGCCGCGCGGGGCCTGCAACGACTCACCCGCAGCGCTCGGGGTCAGCGACGGTTGAACCGGCTGTTCGGCGGTCTCTTCGTCGGGGTCGGCGCGATGCTGGCGACGATCCGCTGACTGATCGGGGCGCGGTCAGTGCCGGTCATGGTGGATCGGCCCGCCCCGCTCGGACAACCGTCCGCCGTCGCCACCCCATCGCAGCGAGATGATCTCGGCCGCGATCGACACGGCAGTCTCTTCCGGAGTGCGCGCACCGAGGTCAAGGCCGATCGGGCTCGATATGCGGGCCAGTTCCTGATCGGACAGTCCTTCCTCGCGTAGCCGCTCGAGCCGGTCGTCGTGAGTTCTGCGCGAACCCATGGCACCGATGTAGGCGACCGACGGCAATCGGAGCGCGACCGACAGCAGAGGCACATCGAACTTCGGGTCGTGTGTGAGCACGGCGATCACCGTCTGCTCATCGACGGCACCGGACTCTGCCTGGTCTGTGAGGTAGCGATGCGGCCAGTCGACGACCACTTCGTCCGCGTCGGGGAACCTGGTGGACGTGGCGAAGACCGGGCGTGCGTCGCAGACCGTCACCCGGTAGCCCAGGAAGCTGCCCATCCGCGCGACCGCTGCGGCGAAGTCGATGGCGCCGAAGACCAGCATGCGCGGCTTCGGGGCGAAGGACTGCACGAAGACGCGCATTCCTTCGCCCCGACGTTGGCCGTCCGGACCGTAGACGAGGGTGTCGGAACGTCCCCCGGCCAGCATGCCGAGGGCATCGTCCACGACCGCTGAGTCGGCCCGGTCCGAGCCGAGGGTGCCTGTGTGAGAGGCAGATCCGTCGTCGGTCGGGCGCAGGATGAGGCGTCGCCCGACGCGATCGGGATCGTCGTGTTCGACGATCGTCGCGATGGCGACCGGGCGCTGTGCTTCGACGTCGTCCGCGACCTCTGCCAGTTCGGGAAAGGAGGCGGGGGAGAGCCGTTCGACGAAAACGTCGAGGATTCCCCCACAGGTCAGTCCCGCAGCGAACGCATCGTCGTCACTGACCCCGTACCGCTGCAGCACCGGCGTTCCCGACTCAAGTACTTCGCGGCTGAGTTCGTAGAGCGCGCCCTCCACGCAACCACCCGACACAGAGCCGGTGACCTGGTCGTCAGACGCGACGAGCATCGTGGCACCGGCCGGTCTGGGGGCGGACTGCCACGTTGCGACCACCGTTGCGACAGCAACCGATTCACCTGCGGTCCAGCGCCGCAACAATTCGGGCAGGACGTCACGCACGGTCGAACTCCTGGGGTGAGTCGACGGGTGTGTCGACGTCCCGGCCGGTCGCCAGGTGGCCGCACTCGACCAGGTTGTGCGGGGTGGACACGAAGAGCGCGCGTGCACCCTGATCACCGGTCGCCACGTCGGCGGCTGCCGCCCAGTGGGTCCGTCCGATGATGACGGGATGGCCCGGAACGTCGTCATAGGTGGCCCGAACAAGCACATCGCGTGGGTCTGTCGCGGCCGCGGCCAGCACCCGAGCGACGACGCGGGCGTCGACGTCCGGCAGATCGACGAGCGTGATCAGGGCAGCGTCGACATCTCGGGTCGAGCACGCGTCCAGGCCTGTACGCAGCGACGCGCCCATGCCTTCCTGCCAGTGCTGAGCCACCACTACATCCACGTCGGGTATCAGCGCGGCTGCCTCGTCCGCTCCGGCGCCAAGGACCGCGACCACGTCGTCGCAGCCACCTGCTCGAACCGCATCCACCGTGCGCTGCAGCCACGACCCGTCGGCGTCGTGGACCAGAGCCTTCGGCATTCCCATCCGTTCGCCACGACCGGCGGCGAGCACGATCGCAGCTATCACCACGGTGGCCTGTGGCGCGACTTCAACTGGTCGCCTCGATGAGCGAAGCCGGAGTGAAAGGCGTGTCCCGCAGGCGGATTCCGGTTGCGTTGAAGATCGCGTTGCCGATCGCGGCGGGTGTGCCGACCATCGCCATCTCACCGATGCCCTTCGAGCCCTTGGCGCCGTACCACTTGTCGTACTCGGGCAGGAACTCGACCTCGAGTTCGCCGATGTCTGCATGTGCCGCGATGTGGTAGCTCGCCAGGTCGTGATTCATCACCTTGCCGAAACGCGGATCGTGGTACGACTCCTCGAACAATGCCGCGGAGAGCGCCATCGTCATGCCACCCACCATCTGGCTGCGTGCGGTCAGCGGATTGATGATCGTGCCGGCTCCGTACACACCCAGCAGCCGGCGCACCCGTACCTCCGAGGTGACGGAACTGACGGCCACCTCGGCGAACTGGGCGCCGAACGCGTGCCGGGAGTACTTGCTCGCGCCCCGGGGTGGCCGTCCCTGGGCGCGGGCGGAGGCACCGTCCGGCGGGTTGTCGCCGTGTTTGCGACGCAGCTTCTCGCAGGCGGCGACGATGGCGTTGCCCCACTCGTAGGTGCCTTGGCTGCCGCCGGCCATGATCGCCATCGGGGTGCCGGTGCGACCGATGTCGGTCTCCACCTGTTCGACGGGTACGTCGAGGGCATCTGCCGCAATCTGGCGCAGCACCGTGTGTGCGCCGGTGCCGATGTCCGACGCCTGCATCTGCACCACGTACTTGCCGCCGGTGTAGGTGATCCGGGCGAAGAGGCTCGCCACGTGCTGGTTCGGGAAGCAGGTCGACGCCACCCCGAGACCGATCAGCCACTCACCCTCGCGCAGAGTGCCCGGTTCCTGGCGGCGTTCCCAGTCGAAAAGTTCCGACCCGCGCTTGAGTGCGGGGACCAATGCTCTTGTGCTCCAGGGCTTCTCGGTCTCCGGGTCCACGTCCGGTTCGTTCCGTAGCCGTAGTTCGATCGGGTCGATGCCCAACTGGTGGGCCAGTTCGTCCATCGCGCTCTCGAGAGCGAACATGCCGTTGAAGTCGCCCGGCGCGCGCATCCACGTCTCCGGCGGCAGGTCGAGCATCACCGCGCGGTGCTCGGTCCGACGATTGGGTGTCGCGTACATCATCCGGGTGGCGAAGCACGACTGGTCCACGTTGCGCTTCAGGCGGGACGCCGCCTGGGTGCTGATGTGTTCGATCGCGGTGAGCCGGCCGTTGCGGTCGGCGCCGAGCCGGATGTGCTGGCTGGCTTCGGGCCGGTGTCCGACGCTCCGGAACATCTGCTGTCGGGTCAGCGCAAGCTTCACCGGGCGCGGGCTGATCACTTTCGCGGCCATCGCGGCGAGGGCGATGTGCGGGTGCGGAAAGGCCTTGCCGCCGAACCCGCCGCCGACGTACGGCGAGATGACCTCGAGCTGATTCGGCAGCAGGCCCAGCAACGGCGGCAGCAGGGTGCGGTGGATGATCGGGCCCTGGTTGGTGTCGAACAGAGTCAAGCGAGTGGCTCGCGGGTCGAAGCCATCGACGTCGTGCCAGACGGCGATCACCGCGTGCGGCTCCATCTGGGCATGGAAGTGCGTGGGGTTCGCATACTCCTGATCGATCCGGTGGACGGCTTCACGCCACCCTTCGCCCAGGTCACCCTTGCTCTCCGTGCCGCGCTTCATCAGGACGATGCGCGGGCTCTCAGCCTCCGGGTCGTGCGGGTCGAACTCGACCTTCGCCCGCTCCTCCTCGCAGATGACCTCCACCAACTCGGCCGCCTCGCGGGCTGCCTCGGGAGTCTCGGCGATGACGCCACCGACGATCTGTCCCCGATGGGCGATCTGGGGTCCCTGCAGGATCCACAGCGCCGGGTCGGACTTCACCGCGAGCCGAGGAGAGTCCTCGTGGGTGAGGATGTGCAGCACACCGGGGACGGCTCGCGCCGCGTCTGTGTCGATGCGGACGATCTTGCCCTTCGTGATCGGTGCGGGCACCGGCCACAGGTAACAAGCATTCTCGACGTCATGCTCGTACGCATACGGCGCGGTGCCCGTGACCTTCAACGGTCCGTCGACCCGTCGTACCGGGGTGCCGACGCTCTTCTCGCGTCCGGCGGGTGCTTCGTTCGTCCGCTCCGGAGTCTCGGTCTCGTCCGGACGGGTCTGCGGGCGGGCCGGTGCGTCGGTGCTCGTGGAGATGCTCATCGAGATGCTCATCGGTTTGCTCCTTCGACCAGTTCCTGCAACACCGCGACGACAGTGCGCTGGAGCATCGGAATCTTGTAGGCGTTCTCCGATCCGACTTGTGCAGCAGCGAGTTCGGCGTCGATGGCCGCCTCGAACGCCTCAGCGGTCGCCGGCCCACCACGCAGCTGATCCTCTGCGGTGCGCGCTCGGTGGGGCTTGTGGGCGACACCTCCGAGTGCGAGACGCACATCGTTCACCTGACCGCCGGAGACGTCGATCGCGGCGGCGACGGAGACCAGCGCGAAGGCGTACGACGCCCGGTCGCGCACCTTGCGGTAATGAGAGCGAACTGCCCAAGGCAGCGGCGGGATCTCGATGCCGGTGATGAGTTCTGCCGGAACGAGGTTGGTGTCGCGAGAGGGGTCGTCGCCGGGTAGACGGTGGAAATCGGCGAACGGGATCTTGCGGTCGCCGTCCGAGCCTGTCACGTGCACGACTGCATCGAGGGCGGCGAGGGGGAGACACAGGTCGGAAGGGTGCACCGCGACGCACTGGTCGGACTGACCGATGATCGCGTTGTACTTGCCGAATCCGTCGATCGCCGAGCAGCCCGCACCGGGTTCGCGCTTGTTGCACGGGGTGGTGGTGTCCTGGAAGTACACGCAACGTGTGCGCTGCAGCAGGTTGCCGGCGGTCGAAGCCATCGCACGGATCTGGCCGGAAGCACCCGCGAGAAGAGCCTCGCTCACGAACGGATAGCGCTGCCGCACAAGTGGATCCGCTGCAAGGTCGGCATTGCGAACGTTCGCGCCGATGCGCAGGCCGTCGTCTGCGGTTTCCTCGACACCGCCGAGGTCGAGGCGGCTGATGTCGACGATCCGATCCGGACGCTTGATGCCGAGCCGTAGGTGGTCGACGAGGTTCGTGCCGCCTGCGAGGTACGCCGTGTCACCGGCGCCGCTCATCGAGAGTGCATCGGAAACCGTTGCGGCCCGGACGTACTCAAACTCCTTCATGCCTGACCCCGTTCCTTCGCGACGTCCGTGATGGCTTCACGGATGTGGCAGTACGCACCGCAGCGGCACAGGTTGCCGCTCATCCGCTCGGCGATCTCTTCGGGCGTCAGGCGCACCTCGCCGAGGTCGCTCACATCCTTCGTGACATGGGACGGCATCCCCGCCTCGGCTTCGGCGAACATGCCTGCAGCAGAACAGATCTGACCCGGCGTGCAATACCCGCACTGCAGGGCGTCCCGATCGACGAAGGCCGCCTGCAGGTCGCCGAGATTGTCGGCGGTGCCGAGGCCGGCCGCCGTGGTGACGTCCGCACCGTCGTAGGACGCGGCAAGGGTCAGGCAGCTGACGATGCGACGTCCATCGACCAGGACAGTGCAGGCGCCGCACTGGCCGTGGTCGCACCCCTTCTTCACCGAGGTGATGGCGAGCCGGTCGCGCAGTGCGTCCAGCACACTCACGCGCGGGTCGAGCTCGAGTTCGTGGTCCTGACCGTCGACGGTGAGTCGGACGGAGACGTGCTGTGCAGACGGCATCGGCGCACCTTCCAGGCAGGGGAGATTGTCACGGTAATCCTGTGCGGATACCGCAGGGGCGTACCGAAAGGGTGGGATCGGCACGGCGTCATATGCAGTCGAGCGTCGATCACCCGTCCGCGTCCCTTGGCGACTCTTGTTCGTCCGTGGCGGGCACGGCCCCGGCGCGCACCTGATCCAGTGATTCGGCTGCTTCGATGGCGATCTGACCGCGCTCGTAGTCGTCGTCATTGTTGTAGGTGAGCACTCCGACGACGGTGTCCTCGGCGTCGGCGTACCAGACGGTGTAGGCGCCCGCGGATTCGACGACCTCGACACGCTCGTGCCCGTCGCCCCACGCTGCGTACTTCAGCGTGTGGTCACCGATCGTGCTCCAGAATCCAGGCACATCGCGCCATTGCTGCTGATCGTCGTCGTCCGATGCCGCATTGCGTCCGGCGAGCTCACCCATCGCCAGGGCGTCACCCCAGTGTTCGACCGGGATGGGGCGGGCCGCGATCGCATGGTGGGCGCGTGCGACGTCGCCGGCCGCCCAGACGTCCGGCGCCACCTGCAGGTGGTCATCGGCAACGATGCGGCCTTCGTGCAGTTGCAGGCCCGAGTCGGCGAACTGATCCCCGCCCGGTGTCACACCGACGGCCGCGAGCACCAGGTCGACAGAGAGGGTGTGTCCGTCGTCCAAGTGGACGGTCGACGGCGCGGCCACCTTGGTCACCTGAACGCCCGTACGCAGTTCGACACCGAGCCCGGTGAGCCATTCGTGAATACGGCTGGCCGCGAACTCGCCGAGCCGGTCGATCTGTGGTGCCTGCTCCGGCGTCACGAGCGTGGTGTCGACCCCGCGAATTGCGAGCGAGGCTGCTGCCTCGCAACCGATGAAACCGGAACCGATGACGACGGCCGACCTCGCCCGTTGTGCCGACGCGACCAGGCGCTCGGCGTCGTCGAACGACCGCAGGACCAGGACCTCGGCGTCAGCGTCGGTGTCGGGGAACGGGATCGGTTGAGCTCCGACGGCGACGATGAGTCGTTCGAACGCGATCGCTTCATCGCCGGCACGGATGCTGTGGGCCGTGAGGTCGATGGAGCTCACCGTCGTCCCGAGCCTGACCTTCACCTGGTCGGGGAGGGGAATTCCCTCGATCGGGGTGGCCTCGACATCGCTTCGGCCGGCGAGCACATCCTTCGTCAAGGGCGGGCGCTGGTACGGAGGCAGTCGATCGGCTGAGACCAGCAGGACGCGGCCTGTTCCTCCCGACTCGACGTAGGACGTAGCGGCGCTCGTCCCGGCGGGTCCGCTACCGATGATCACCAAGTCGTAGCTCTTCATCCATCGACGGTATCCAGACCTTTCTGCTCGCCGACTCATTCCGGTGCGGCGGATTCGCCGCCGTGGCCGCGGTGCGGGACGTGGACTCCGGGCGGCACCTCGACGAGTTGAGTCAGGAGGCCACTGCCAGTCGCAGCGCAAAGTGCGCAGTGCCCTGGCAAACGCGAGATCGCGCGATGACTTCGCAGGGTGACGGTCGAACCACTTGCGCAACTGGGTGCACGGAGAGACCTCCTTGCACCAGTCATCTAACGGCCCGCTTACTCACCCCGCGTGGCCACAGGCAGTCGACCAGGACGCGAGTCAGGACGGGTCGACGGTCTTGACCATCACACAATTCTTCAGACCCTTGGGTCTGTCGTAGTCGAACCCGAGCCGCTCATACAGGCGCCGGGTGCCGTTGTAGAGGAATGACGACGACATCTTCTTGGTCTGATCCGTGAGGTCGTGCGGATAGCTCTCCACGCGTCCGCCGCCGGCCTGGGCTATGAGGTCGAGTGCGCCGCTGATCGCCAGTTCGGTGACACCGCGGCGCCGGTGTCGCTTGTCGACGAAGACGCAGGTGATGCGGTAATCGGGATCGGCTGGTTTCGTAGCGTGGTACTGCTTGCCGTGGTGCAGGGTCGGCAGTTCTTCCGGGGTGCCGTACTCGGCCCACGCAACCGCCTCGTCGCCGTCCATCACCAGTGCGGCGTGCGCGACTCCGTCGTCGACCAGTCGCTTCTTGATCGCCTGGTTGCCTTCGGCGGTTTCGCCGCGTCCTTCGCAGTTCGGATGCCCGTCGTGGAACCACGTGCACCAGCAACCCCCGAAGATGCCGTTGTGCCGCTGCACGAGTGCCTCGAACGCAGGCCACGTCTGCGGCGTAAGGGACGCGATCGTGTACGTGGGTTCGGTGCTCACCATTCCCTCAGTCCGTGCTCGTGGGCTTGGCCGCGACGCACAGGACACCGCGGTTTCCGTCCTGATCGGCGATCACCGTGAGTGCGGGGTAGTCGCTGTCGTCGACGACCGTCCCGCCGGCGGCGACGACGGCGGCGATCCGTTCTTCGGCTACTTCGGCGGCGATGTAGACCTCGATGTGGAAGCGTTGACCCGAGGCGTTGTCGTCGGCGAGGTCGTCGAACCACAGGTTCGGGACACGTCCAAGGGCGTCCCGAACCTCGTCGCTGGGGGAGCCGAGGCCTTGGGCATTCGGGTAGCCGGTCAGCAACGCCGCCCAAACGGGTGCGATCTTGGCAGAATCCGTTGTGTCCAAACCGAGTTCGAGCACACTGACCGATGCGGGATCGGGGGAGAGGTGCTGGTCGGAGGCGAGTTCGGTGATGCGGCGGGCGAGGTCGACGTCCTGTTGTGTCACCCACTCGACGACGTGTTCGGTGCCGTCGTCGTCGCGGTAGATCGCGTCGCTGGAAGTCAGTCTGAGGTCGACGTAACCCCTGCCGATCGAGACCTGCGGATGATGACCGAACTCATCACCTACGTCGCCCAGCGCAGCGACGAACCGGGCAGCGGCACCGAAGTCGTCGACGGCGTAGCGGGCGTGCAACCCCTGCGCGAGCTTTCGCCAATCGGTCAGGTCGGCCTCGGCGATCTGGTCCCCAGTCAGCATGTCCATGTCTGGACGCTACTCAACATCGCTGGGCCGGTACAGGGTTCGGGAACCGGGGTGAGAGCAAGGGGAGGTCCCAACTCAGTGCTGGGCGGCGGGGGAGCGACCCAAGACGCTGGAGGTGTCGGGCACAGCGCCCGACTTCGTCGACGTGGAGATCAGAGCGATCACGTCGCCGGTCGCGCTGCTGTCGGCGGCCGGCTGCGTCCGCTTCCAGCGTGAGTCGATCGGTGCTCCACCAGATGATGGCGGGACTCACGGAGGTCGAACCCCAGGACGTGGCGCGCGGTGGAGGACACGCTCGGACAGTTCGAAGGTCCGGATGGTTTCATCGGCCCGTGCGAGATGTTGGTGGGTGCCGGAACGGTTCGTTGAGCCCAAGGACTGCGTGCTCGGTGGGAGAGTGGCGTCATGCCTGAGTACTCGGTCAACAAGGTGGCCGTCACACATGCGCGCAAGCTCATCCGCGAGGGCAAGGTTGTGACGAAGTCGCAGTGGGGCGATGCGCAGCCCGACGCGAACCAGGAGAACGAGTTTCTGGACTCACACTCGTGGACCGAGTACAGCGCGTGGCATCTGGCGCTGGTTGATGGCGCGACCGAACAGACCAAGGGGCGCTACGGCTTCGGGTTCGGCGACTTCGACAAGGTGCACCGCTCAGGGCTGCTGGCATGCCAATATCGAGCAGCCGAGTGGAAGCACCGGGAGATCGAGGACGCTGCGACCAAGCTGCTGCGGTACCTGGACGACCAGACCGAAGACTGAGGCGGCGTCAGTTGTCGGCGATCGCTTGTTCGATCGTGGCGACGTCGATCTTCCGCATGGTCATCATGGCGGTGAACGCGCGTTCGCTGACTCCAGGATCAGTCGAGTTCATCGCCTCGCTGAGGACGCGGGGTGTGATCTGCCAGGACACGCCCCACTTGCCCTTGCACCAACCGCAGTCGCTTTCCTGTCCACCATTGCCGACGATCGCTTTTGACTTTTTCCCGAGGCAGCCCCCCGACTTCACCCAAAAAAGGACTCATACCAAAAAAGCATCAAGTACACAGTCCATCCCACCAATAGCAGAGTCAACCCCCCGCCCATGATTGATCTCATTCTTGTAGTGGGCTCAGCGCAGAGTTCTGGACCTTTACTCTTTACTAAATATATCCGGTGCTGAAGTATGTCCAGATCTTCCGACCAATAGTCCCGAGAGGGCCGGAAGGGTTGCTCGAGTCCGATCCAGAGTGATCTTCGATTCACAAAATCAAGCTTCGGCCACCCGGAGCCTGTTACCGAAATTCCAGCCACCTGTGAGAGATCAACCAAATAGACAAAGATCGGATTCCGCACAGTTGCGAACCTGCCGTCGGGGGTGAGGGCTACGTATGGTCGCGCTAGGAGGAGAAAGGAAGAAACCGATACGAAGAACATAGGTGCAGCGACAAATGTCACCAAGGTGGAAGTAGCTAGGGCATCGGATGCGCGTTCGTTCACGCTTGGGCGTACCGTGGACGCGGCAAAAGCGAGTATTCCCCAAGCTCCGATACATCCTCCGATTCGATTGGCCAGGTTGGAAAGCATAATGCGGCCGGTTTTCGGGTCAGCGCGTCGTTCAATAGCGTATTCGCTAGCCGGCGGAGCCGAGCGCGGTCTCCAGGCGTCCATGTCAATCCCAGCCGTATCTGCTGGAGAAATGTGCCTGCATGGCATTAAGTTTTGCTGAGTGAATGTAGAACGAAGGTTGGTAGTTGTAATTCAGGCCAGCCCTCTTTCTCCGTGGCGTTGGGGCCGAGGGAAGCAAATAGGTACTCCGCCGCGGTGGCAGTCGTCGTGCTGCTGCCCGAAGGTGGGGTCGTGGGCGATGAGGGCACCTGCTCATCGGGGCGGAGGACCGGCAGACTGCACCAGGTGAACTCGTCCCGAGTCGTCGACCTGCATCCAACCTCCCGAAAATCTCGGTTACATCCAGTGATTCAATGATGCATCAGATGAAATCCAAGCGCATCAATGCAGGTCAGCGGCGTGCCGTTACCAAGAGGGTCGCCGGACCTGCATCGCATCAACGGCCAACCTCAGTCCGGTTCCGCCAACCCCGATCAGGCGTTTGTACAGGTCAGAGGCCCAACGGCCGTCGCCCCAGGGCGGTGGCGTGCGGCCGCGCGAATGATTCATCTGGTGCAATGCGCAGGGTACAGCTTGACATAATGTAGATTATCGGACATCGACCAACGGCAGTTGCATCAGATGCATGGGTGGGGCGAGTTTTGTGAGAAGACCTTCGGCAAAATCCCTGCACAGATCTCCTTCGAGTGGAACACCCCACGGCACACGACCGATGACGCGATGCCACCAGGGCGTCGGGCGTTCAAACAAAAGGAACTCCAGAAGCTCTTCGACATGGACGACCTCGTCGATCGCGAGCACGCCACCGCCAGCAAGCGCTGGCTACCCGCGCTGCGCGATTCGATCGCGTTCAAGGTCTGTTTATAGTTGAGTCCCGCATAGTGGTGTAGCGCGGTCGCTGTGATCGTCCTGGTAGTGGACGCC